>NZ_MUME01000088.1 GCF_002155915.1 Streptomyces thermovulgaris
GAGGCCCGCGCGCCGGCGCCGGCCGGGGCCTCCTGCTGCACGGTGGCCGCGTCCCTTCGCTGCACGGTGGCCGTGTCCGTCGTCATGGCAGTCCTCCCCGATGCGCTCGCGCCCCCACTGCGCCGTGCCACTGCGCCGTGAGGGACGCACGCTATGCGCTTTGGTGAGGGTTCGGTGAAGGTTGGGCGAGATGTCACTCGAACGAGGGGTCGGAGTTCGACAGCGGACACGTAGTGACCCGACCCCTCTGCTCCTGTTACGTTGTTAACCCTCGTTAACCAGGAGGGTGTGATGAGCGAGGATGCCGTGAACGAGGAGCGGTTCGGGGAGTTCGTGCTGGTGCGGCGGCACGAGTACGTCGCGGAGCTCGTCCTGGACCGCCCGAAGGCCATGAACGCCGTGTCCACGGACATGGCCCGGTCGATCACCGGGGCGTGCACGGCGCTGGCCGCCGACCGGGACGCGCGCGTGGTGGTCCTGACGTCGTCGCACGAGCGGGCGTTCTGCGTCGGCGCCGACCTGAAGGAGCGCAACTCCTTCAGCGACGCCGACCTGATGCGGCAGCGGCCGATCGCGCGCGCGGCGTACACCGGCGTACTGGAGCTGCCGATGCCGACGATCGCCGCGGTGCACGGCTATGCGCTCGGCGGCGGCTTCGAGCTGGCCCTGTCCTGCGACGTGATCGTGGCCGACCGCACGGCCGTGGTGGGCCTGCCGGAGGTGTCCGTGGGCGTGATTCCCGGCGGCGGCGGCACACAGCTGCTGCCGCGGCGGGTGGGAGCGGCCCGGGCGGCCGAACTGATCTTCACCGCGCGGCGTCTGGAGGCCGAGGAGGCGCACGGGCTGGGACTGGTGGACCGGCTGGTCGACGCGGGGCAGGACCGTGCGGAGGCGCTGGAGCTGGCCGCCCGGATGGCGGCGAACTCGCCGGTCGGGCTGCGTGCGGCCAAGCGGGCGCTGCGGCTCGGGCACGGGCTGGATCTGCGGGCCGGGCTCGAGGTCGAGGACGCGGCCTGGCGCTCGGTGGCGTTCTCGGGGGACCGGGCGGAGGGCGTGGCCGCGTTCAACGAGAAGCGCGCACCGCGCTGGCCGGGGGAGTAGGGCCGTCCGGCGCCGCCGCGGTCGCGCCGGTCCCGCGGGTCGCCCAAGGCAGCGGCTGTCACGGTGGTGCACCGGCAGGCGCACCGGGTGCACCTGTTTGACCCGAATGTCCCTACTCTGGGGTGATGGGAGAGAACAGGCGGCTGGCGGCGGTCGTGAAACTGGCGCAGGGAATGGCGGCGGCGCACACCCCGCGCGAGTCATGGCGGGCGGCCGCGCTCGGCGCGTGCCAGGCGCTGGAGGGGAACTTCGCCGCGCTCTCGGTGTGGGAGCGCGAGCGGGGGCGGCTGCGGGTGCTGGTGAACGTCGGGGAGCTGGCGCCGGGGGAGGAGGAGTTCCCGGAGGACGAGACCTACCCCGTGCACCAGTTCCCGGAGATCACCGAGTTCCTGCACGAACGCTGGGCCGCGGGCGGCGAGCCCAACGCCTGGGTGGAGACCGACGAGGGGCCGGCCGCCGGCCGTCCCGGTTACTGCCACCAGCGCGTCACGGCCCTGCGCCGGCGCGGGCGCCGCTGCTGCGTGGTCGCGCCGATCGTGCAGCACGGGCGCGCATGGGGCGAGCTCTATGTCGCCCGCACGGCCGACGCCCCCCTCTTCACCCGCTCCGACGCCGACTTCGCCACCGTGCTGGCCGCCGTCGTCGCCGCCGGCCTCGCCCAGACCGAGCGCCTGGAGGAGGCCCGCCGTCTGGCGTTCACCGACGCGCTCACCGGGCTGGCCAACCGCCGGGCCGTCGACATGCGTCTGGAGGAGGCGATCGAGCGGCACCGCGCGGACGGTGTCCCCGTCAGCCTCGTCGTCTGCGACCTCAACGGGCTCAAGAAGGTCAACGACACCCTCGGCCATGCCGTCGGCGACCGGCTCCTCGAACGGTTCGGGTCCGTGCTCTCGCTGTGCGGGGCGATGGTGCCCGGCGCCCTGGTGGCCCGGCTCGGCGGGGACGAGTTCTGCCTGCTCGCGGTCGGCCCGTCCGCCGACGAGGTGGTCAAGGCCGCCGACGAGCTGTGCCGGCGCGCGGCCGAGCTGGAGCTGGGGGAGGGCGTCGCCTGCGGGGTGGCCTCCACCGAGGACGACATCGGGCCGGTGCGCTCGGCCCGGCGGCTGTTCCGGCTCGCCGACGCCGCGCAGTACCGGGCGAAGGCCCTGCGCGCCGACAGACCGGTCGTCGCCGGCCGCGAGGGGCCCGAGGACCCGGTCGTCCGCCTGCTCGACGAGCCCCCGCCCGCACCGCGGACCGGGGCGGAGCGGCGCCGCTTCCGGGGCCGCAGGCCCCCGGGGGGCCGTGCCCCCTGAGAGGCCCCTGGGAGGGGCGGAGGAGCGCGGCCCCGAGGGGCGAAGGGAGCGGAGGAGGGCGGAAGAACATCTCGCGCTCCCCTGGTGACACCCTTGCATTCACTGCGTACGCTCCTGAATATGAATATGCACACTGTGGTGGTGGGGACGTCGGGGGTCACCGTGTCCGACGTTCTCGCCGTGGCCCGCGGCGATGCCCGCGTCGAGCTCTCCGACGAGGCGGTGGCGGCTCTCGCCACGGCCCGGGAGATCGTGGACGCTCTGGCGGCCAAGCCCGACCCCGTCTACGGCGTCAGCACCGGCTTCGGCGCTCTTGCGACCCGGCACATCGGCCAGGAGCTGCGCACCCAGTTGCAGCGCAACATCGTCCGCTCGCACGCCGCCGGCATGGGCCCGCGGGTCGAGCGCGAAGTGATACGGGCCCTGATGTTCCTGCGGCTGAGGACCGTCTGCTCCGGCCGCACCGGTGTACGCCCCGAGGTCGCCCGGGCCATGGCCGACCTCCTCAACGCCGGCATCACCCCGGTCGTGCACGAGTACGGCTCCCTCGGCTGCTCCGGCGACCTGGCCCCGCTCTCCCACTGCGCCCTCACCCTCATGGGCGAGGGCGACGCCGAGGGCCCCGACGGAGTCGTGCGCCCGGCCGCCGGCCTCCTCGCCGAGCACGGCATCCGGCCCGTCGAGCTGCGCGAGAAGGAGGGCCTGGCCCTGCTCAACGGCACCGACGGGATGCTCGGCATGCTGATCATGGCCCTCGCCGACCTGGACACCCTCTACAAGTCCGCCGACATCACCGCCGCCCTCAGCCTGGAGGCCCTTCTCGGCACGGACAAGGTCCTCGCCCCCGAGCTGCACGCCATCCGCCCCCACCCCGGGCAGGGCGCCTCCGCCGCCAACATGCTCGCCCTGCTCAAGGGCTCCGGCCTCACCGGCCATCACCAGGACGACGCCCCCCGCGTCCAGGACGCCTACTCCGTGCGCTGCGCCCCGCAGGTCGCCGGCGCCGGCCGCGACACCCTCGCGCACGCCCGGCTCGTCGCCGAGCGCGAACTCGCCTCCGCCGTCGACAACCCCGTCGTCCTGCCCGACGGCCGTGTGGAGTCCAACGGCAACTTCCACGGCGCCCCGCTCGCCTATGTCCTGGACTTCCTCGCCATCGCCGCCGCCGACCTCGGCTCCATCGCGGAGCGCCGCACCGACCGCCTGCTCGACAAGAACCGCAGCCACGGTCTGCCGCCGTTCCTCGCCGACGACGCCGGTGTCGACTCCGGGCTGATGATCGCTCAGTACACACAGGCCGCCCTGGTCAGCGAGATGAAGCGGCTCGCCGTACCCGCCTCCGTCGACTCCATCCCGTCCTCCGCCATGCAGGAGGACCACGTCTCCATGGGCTGGGCGGCGGCGCGCAAGCTGCGCACGGTCGTCGACAACCTGGCCCGGGTGCTCGCGATCGAGCTGTACGCCGCCGCCCGCGCCGTCGAGCTGCGCGAGGGCCTGACCCCGGCGCCGGCGACCCGGGCGGTCGTCGACGCCCTGCGGCAGGCGGGGGTGGGCGGCCCCGGCCCGGACCGGTTCCTGGCCCCCGACCTCGCCGCCGCGGAGGCCTTTGTGCGCGACGGCCGGCTCGTCGCGGCGGCGGAGGCCGTCGTCGGTCCGCTGCGCTGAGGCGGCGAAAAAAAAGACGAGAGCGGCGAGAACGACGAGAACGGCGCGAGCGGCGAGAAAGGCGAGAAGAGAGAGAAACGAGGGAAACGAGAGAAGAGCGAGAAGAGAGAGAAACGAGAGAAGGGCGAGAAGAACAGAAAGACCGGGAAGGGCCGGAGGAGCGAGACGGAGGGAAGAAGGAGAGACGGCCGGAACCCGTCCTTTCCGGAGGGCCCCGGCCGTCCTCACGCCACAAGTCGCTCAACTCGTCGCAGCTTCGGCCGACTAGAGGTCGAACCGTTCCTGTCGCACGGAATACACCACGAAACCGGCACCCAGTGCGAGGAAAAGCGTCCCGCCGATGACGTAGGGAGTGGTGTCGATGCTTCCGGTGGCGGCGAGCTGGGTCCCGGACCCGGTCCCGGTCGCGGCCTCGGCCGCGGGGTCGACCCGGGTCCCGGCGTCCTCCGCCGTCGTGGACGCCGGCCGCCCCTGCTCCGTGACCGTCGTCTGCGCGGCCGGACCCGTCTCTCTCACGGGGGCGTCCACCGAGGCGTTCGCGGAGGGGACGAACCACAGGGCGCCCAGCAGGGTGCCCGCGGCGGTGGCGGTCAGCAACGTACGGCGAGCGGATGACACGGAATATCGATCCCCTTGTGGCGCTGGCGAATTGGCCGTGTGGGGTGATGGTAGTGAAAAGCGCGGGTCACAGGAAAGTCACGGAAGGTTTGAGCCGTACGCTCCGCACATGAGCACCACGGAGACAACGCGCTTTGTACGGCTTCGCGTCGAGCTGGTCCTCGAGGTCGCGGACGAGGACGCCGTCGTGGACAGGGCCCGCCGCCGGATCGCGGAGGACGGGGAACTCGGCCCCGAGGAGCGGCGGCAGCTCGAAGGGGCTGTGACCGAGGACACCGCGGAGGCCCTGGCGTATCTGGTCGACCCCGTCGTCCTGGCCGAGGGGATCCCGGGAGTCGAACTCCAGCAGGCGTCCTGGTCCAGTGAGCACATCGAGTACGACCCCGACGCACCGGACTGGGAGCTGGACGAGGATGATGAGAGGGCCGGGGACGACGAGGAGGGTGAGGAGGAAGACGGCGGAGGGGGAGTGGACCGCAGGGAGCATCCCGGGTTTCCCGGCTGACCCCGTCCGGATCGTCGGAACCCGGTCGTGACCGCCGCCCGGAACCACCGTTCGGGTTTCTTCGTCTCACGGAACGTACCGGCCGACCCGGCACGTCGAACGTGGTGAGGCCCACATACGGGCGGCATGGGAAAAGGGGCGAAACGGTCGTAGCGTTGAGGATCTGCGACGGGAAGCCCGAGGGGTTTTGGGGATCGCCAAACGATGGAGAAGCGTGTGATGACGAACAGTAAGCGGCGCAGTCGCCTGATGGCCGCGTCCGCACTGCTCGGCGGTGTACTGGTGCTCACGGCCTGTTCCGGCAGCAGCGACGCGGCCGGCAGCGGCGACTCCTCGCAGGCCAAGGCCGACCAGGCCGCGGCTCAGAAGTCGTCGGAGGCCCAGATCAAGATCACACCCGCGGACGGAACCAACAACGCCTCCATCAACAACTCCGCCACCGTCACCGTGACCAAGGGCACACTGACGAAGGTCACCATGACGACGGCCGACGGCAAGCCCGTCGAGGGCCGGATATCCGACGACAAGAAGAGCTGGAAGCCCACCGGGCAGCTCGAGCGCGCCACCACCTACAAGGTCTCCGCGAGCGCCACCGACGCCCAGGGGCGCGCCGCCCACGAGAACGCCTCCTTCACCACGGTCTCCCCGGCGAACAGCTTCATCGGCACCTTCACACCGGACGACGGCACCACCGTCGGTGTCGGCATGCCCGTCTCGATCAACTTCGACAAGGCCATCACCAACAAGGCGGCCGTGCAGAAGGGCATCACCGTCACCTCCTCCAGCGGTCAGGAGGTCGTCTGCCACTGGTTCAACTCCCAGCGCATGGACTGCCGTCCCGAGGAGTACTGGCAGGAGAACTCCACCGTCACGCTGAAGCTCGCCCTCGACGGCGTCGAGGGCGCCGAGGGCGTCTACGGCGTCCAGCAGAAGACGGTCACCTTCAAGATCGGCCGCAACCAGGTCTCCTACGTCGACGCCAAGACCAAGCAGATGAAGGTCACGCGGAACGGAAAGGTCGTCAAGACCATTCCGATCACCGCCGGTGCGCCCGAGACCAAGACCTACGAAGGTCAGATGGTGATCTCCGAGAAGTTCAAGGAGACCCGGATGAACGGCGCGACGGTCGGCTTCACCGACGACGACGGCAAGGGCGAGTACGACATCAAGGACGTGCCCCACGCCATGCGTCTGACCACCTCCGGCACCTTCATCCACGGCAACTACTGGGGCAAGGGCGTCTTCGGCAGGGTCAACACCAGCCACGGCTGTGTCGGCCTGGAGGACAAGCAGGGCGCGGACGACCCCAACACGCCGGGCGCGTGGTTCTACAACAACTCGATGATCGGTGACGTCGTGGTCGTGCAGAACACCGGCGACCGGACCGTCGCCCCGGACAACGGCCTCAACGGCTGGAACATGAGCTGGGAGCAGTGGAAGGCCGGATCGGCGATCTGACGGTTCCCCGGGGTTCCCGGGAGCCCGACGGCCCTCGCGCAGCATGACCGATGCCGCCCCCTCGGGGCGGCATCGGCCTTTTCATCGTTCTCTCAGGCCGGCCTTACGGCTCCATCAGAGTGCGTCCCTAGCGTGCGGCGCATGTTCTTCACCTGTCTGAGGCGCGAACTGCGCCGCCGCGGAAAGGCGGCCCTCGTCGTCGCCTCCGGTCTCGCACTGGGCATCGCCCTTGTCATCGTGGTCAACTCCGTGTCCCGCGGCATGAGCAGGGCGCAGGACGAGGTCCTGCAGTCGTTGTACGGGCTGGGCACGGACATGAGCGTCACCAAGGCGGCCGCGCCTCCCTCAAAGGGCGGACAGCGCCCGCGCTTCCGGTTCGAGGCGAAGGACGACGGCTCCGAGGACACCCAGAGCAGCGACCTGGTCATGACCCAGGGCTTCGCCACCCTGCCGGCCTCGACGGTCACCGAGGTCGCCGGCCAGAAGGGCGTCTCCTCGGCCGTCGGCGGGCTGAGCCTCGACGTGGTGAAGGTCAGCGGGCAGTTCACCCGCGGCCGGATCCGGCAGGACGGCGGCGAGCAGCGCGGCGGACCGGGCGGAGGGCCGGGCGGCGGGCCGCCGGCAAGGATCGAGGGCGGCGGCGCCGACTTCGACGTCAACCACTACACGGTCTACGGCACCGACGTCACCCGGCCGGAGCTCGGCCCGCTGACCTCCTCGAAGATCACCAGCGGCCGCGGCTTCAGGACGAGCGAGACGAACGCCCGGGTGGCCGTCGCCGACGCGGCGTACGCCAAGGAGAAGAAGCTCGAGGTCGGCAGCACCGTCACCATCAAGGACGTCACCTACGAGGTCATCGGCATCGCGACCGCCAGCAGCGGGGACGCGGCGGCCAACCTCTACATCCCGCTGAAGCAGGCGCAGACGCTCAGCGGCGAGAAGGACAAGGTCACCACGATCTACGTCAAGGCGACCGACTCGCAGCAGCTCGACACCGTCAAGAGCGCCATCCAGAAGAACGTCCCGGGCACCACGGTCACCACCTCCAGCGACCTGGCCAAGACCGTCTCCGGCTCCCTGTCCACCGCCGCCGAGCTGGCCACCGGCGTCGGCACCTGGCTGTCGGCCGCGGTGCTCGTGGCCGCGTTCCTGATCGCCGGACTGCTCACCTCCTCGGCGGTCTCCCGCCGGGTGCGCGAGTTCGGCACGCTCAAGGCGCTGGGCTGGACATCGGGCCGGGTGACCCGGCAGGTGGTCGGCGAGGCCGTCGTCAACGGCCTGGCCGGCGGGGCCCTCGGCATCGCGCTCGGCCTGGCGGGCGCGTACCTGGTGACCGCGGTCGGCCCGGTGCTGCAGGCGCAACTCGGCGGCCCTCTGGGCGGAATGGGCGGCCCCGTGGGCGGGGCGGGCGGTCCCGGCGGCGGAAGGGCCGTCCTCGGCGGCGGTCCCGGAGGGCCGG
Organism: Streptomyces thermovulgaris; assembly: GCF_002155915.1. Classification (GTDB taxonomy): domain Bacteria; phylum Actinomycetota; class Actinomycetes; order Streptomycetales; family Streptomycetaceae; genus Streptomyces; species Streptomyces thermovulgaris. The sequence goes on from NZ_MUME01000088.1 coordinate 8,102, forward strand.
GTACGACCTCGCTCGAGGTGGCGCTCACCGCGCCGGTCAGCGCCACCACCATCGCCCTCGCGGTCGGCCTGGCGGTGACCGGCGGTCTGATCGCCGGCGCGTTCGGCGGCTGGCGGGCCGCCCGGCTGCGCCCGGCGGACGCGCTGCGGCGCGTCGACTAGACGGCGGCCCGGCATCCCCGGGCCGCCGGCCCGGCTCCCCGGGCCCGACTCCCGTGTCCGCCGCCGGCCGGCCTCCCCCCGGCGCCCCCCTGCGTCCACCGCCGGCCCGGCTTCTTCCTGTCCCACTCCCCGTGTCCCAGGAGCTGTTCCTCCCATGTACGAACTCAGAGGCGTCACCAAGCGCTATGTCCGCGGCAAGGACGCCGTCCAGGCCCTCGACGGAATCGATCTGACCATCGGCGACGGCGACCGGCTGGTCGTCCAGGGCCCCACCGGCGGCGGCAAGTCGACCCTGCTGCAGATGCTGGGCGGGCTCGACCGGCCGACCTCTGGTGAAGTCGTCCTGGACGGCATCGATCTGGCCAGTCTGTCCGAGGCCCGGCTCACCCGGGTGCGCAGTGAGCACATCGGCTTCGTCTTCCAGTCCTTCAATCTGATCCCGACGCTGACCGCGCAGGAGAACGTCGAGACCGCTCTCGTCCCGCTCGGCGTCAGGGCCGCCGAGCGCCGTGCCCGGGCCGCCGAGGCACTGGAGTCGGTCGGACTCGGCGAACGGCTCACGCATCTGCCGGGCGAGATGTCCGGCGGTCAGCAGCAGCGCGTCGCCATCGCCCGTGCCCTGGTCAAGCGGCCCAAGGTGCTGCTCGCCGACGAACCCACCGGAAACCTGGACGAGTCGACACGCGACGAGATCATGGACGTGCTCGAACGCATGTGGAAGGAGCACGGGTTGACGTTCGTGATGGTCACCCACGACTCCGCCCTCGCGCGGAAGGCGTCCCGCCTGGTGACGATCCGTCAGGGACGTATCACCGTCGAGGAGAACACGGGCGCGTAGACGTCCGCCCGGGGTGCATCCCGGACTTCCCGGTCTTTCCGGCCCTCTTCTGCGTCTCGTGCGGATCGCACATTTGACTGATTGTCATACCCCTTTGTTGAGCAGGTGATCACCCCCCGGCATACTGCAGAGGCCGGGGGGATCTGCGTGCACTTGTGCGAGGCTTCCCCCGGTCGGGTGAACAGGGGATTCACCCGGTCATTGATATCCCAGGGGGATTCTTGCGCAGACAAGTGAACAAGGCGCGCGCGGCCACCATTGCCGCCGCGACAGCCGTAGTCCTCGCCGCGGGTCTGACCAGCCCGGCTTCGGCAGGACCCGAGCAGCGCTCGTCCGACGCCGCCCGGCTCACCGCCCACCGCGACATCACCCTCATCACCGGCGACCGGGTCACCGTGGACGCCAAGGGGAACGTGGTCGGCCTGAAGCGGGCCAAGGGGCGCGCGCACATACCCGTGAAGGTCCGCAGGTCCGGCGGACACACCTATGTCGTGCCGGCCGACGCGGCCCGTCTGATCGCCTCCGGCACGCTGGACCGACGTCTGTTCGACATCACCGAGCTGAACAAGTCGGCCACCCGGCGGTCGTTCAAGAACGGCCTGAAGGTCATCGTCGGCTACAAGGGCGCCGCCACCGGCACGCGGGCCGACGTCCGCGAGGCCGGCACCCTGCGCCGCACTCTCAGGACGCTGAACGCCGACGCGGTGCAGACCCCGGTGAAGGACACGCCCGAGCTGTGGAAAGCGCTCACCGACGGGAACAGGACCGCCGCCGGTGTCGCCCACGTCTGGCTCGACGGCGTCCGCAGGGTCAGCCTCGACAAGTCCGTGCCGCAGATCGGCGCCCCCGCCGCCCAGAAGGCCGGCTACACCGGCAAGGGCGTGAAGATCGCCGTCCTGGACACCGGGGTCGACGCCACCCACCCCGACCTGAAGGGCCAGGTCGTGGCGGCGAAGGACTTCGCCGCGACGAACAGCACCACCGACCGCCACGGCCACGGCACCCATGTCGCCTCCACCGCGGCGGGCACCGGCGCCAAGTCGGGCGGCAAGTACAAGGGCGTGGCGCCCGACGCGAAGATCCTCAACGGCAAGGTCCTCGACGACTCCGGCTACGGCGACGACTCCGGCATCCTCGCCGGCATGGAGTGGGCCGCCCAGCAGGGCGCCGACATCGTCAACCTCAGCCTCGGCGGCCTGGACACGCCCGGGATCGACCCGCTGGAGGCGGCGGTCAACAAGCTCTCCGCCGAGAAGGACGTCCTCTTCACGATCGCCGCCGGCAACGAGGGCCCGGAGTCGATCGGTTCGCCCGGCAGCGCGGACGCCGCCCTCACCGTCGGCGCCGTCGACAAGAAGGACGAGCTCGCCGACTTCTCCTCCACCGGCCCGCGCGTCGGCGACAGCGCGGTCAAGCCCGATGTCACCGCGCCCGGTGTCGCCATCACCGCCGCCGCGGCCAAGAACAGCCTCATCGGCCAGGAGATCGGCGAGAACCCGGCCGGGTACTTCGCCATCGACGGCACGTCCATGGCGACCCCGCACGTCGCCGGTGCCGCCGCCCTCCTCAAGCAGCAGCACCCCGACTGGGGCTACGCCGAGCTCAAGGGCGCGCTGACCGGCTCCGCCAAGGGCGGCCCGTACACCGCGTTCCAGCAGGGCGCCGGCCGCATCGCCGTCGACCGGGCGATCCGGCAGACCGTGATCGCCGACCCGGTGTCGGTGAGCTTCGGCACCCAGGCCTGGCCGCACACCGACGACAAGCCGGTCACCAAGCAGCTGACCTACCGCAACCTCGGCACCGAGGACGTCACGCTCACCCTGGACCTGACGGCCACCAACCCCCGGGGAGAGGCGGCCCCGTCCGGCTTCTTCACGCTCGGCGCGACCGAGGTGACCGTCCCGGCCGGCGGCAAGGCCTCCGTGGACCTGACCGTCGACACCCGGCTGGGCGGCACCCTGGACGGCGCCTACTCGGCGTACGTCACGGCGACCGGCGGCGGGCACAGCGTCCGCACGGCCGCGGCCGTGAACCGCGAGGTCGAGTCCTACGACGTCACCGTCAAGCACATCGGCCGCGACGGCAAGCCCGCCGCCGACCACGACACCACCCTGTACGGCTACTCCGGCCTCGGCGAGAGCCGCTTCTACCCGGTGGCCCCCTCCGGCTCCGGCACGACGACCGTGCGCGTGCCCAAGGGCACGTACCTGCTGGAGTCCTGGATCGTGAAGGACTCCCAGAGCTACAAGGGCGGCCTGGACTGGCTGGTCCAGCCGAAGCTCAGCGTGACCAGGAACCTCACGCTGACCATCGACGCCCGGACCGCCAAGGCGGCCAGCATCACCGTGCCGGACAAGTCCGCGCGGCAGCAGTCGGCGCTGATCAGCTACTACTACCAGCCGGCGGAATTCGGCGCCGGTGTCTACGCCGACCGCTGGTCCGACCTGCGCACCGGATCCCTCGGCGGGGACGTCAGCGGACTGACCCAGCTCTGGAACGGCCAGTGGACCAAGGGCGCGAGCACCGAGTACAACGTGGTGACCACCGCCAAGGTCAAGCGGTTCCAGGGCGGCAAGACGCGCCACTACACGGCACGTGAACTCGCCACGGTGAAGGTCGCCATGGCCGCGGGCGGCTCCCGCAAGACCGGCGGCGTCACCACGTACGGCTTCCTCCCCGAGGACTTCGTCATCGGCTTCCCGATCGAGCAGAAGCTGCCGGGCACGCGCACACTGCGCCTGTCGACGGGCCACGGCATCCAGTGGTCGATGGACGTGGACCAGTACGGCGGCCGTGACCGCGACGGCTTCCCGGTCGTCGAGGCGTCCTACACGCTCGGCGCGCCGCAGACCTTCAAGGGCGGCAAGACCTACACCAAGACCTTCAACAGGGCGGTGTTCGGTCCGCGTCTGGGCCGGGACCACGGCCTGTTCCGGGACGGCAACGAGATCTACGGCTCGCTGCCGGTGTTCGCCGACTCCGCCGGACACGCCGGCTACTCGGAGATCACCTCGGCGAAGACGACCCTCTACCGCAACAACAAGAAGGTCGGCTCCAACAGCGACCCGCTGACCGGGGACTCCTTCACCGTCCCCGCGGGTGACGCCGCGTACAAGCTGACCGCTTCGGTCACCCGCAGCGCGAAGATCGCCAACGCCTCCACGCGCATCGACGCGACCTGGACCTTCCGTTCCAAGAAGTCGTCCCGCACCACCCAGCTCCCGGCCTCCTCGGCCCGCTTCAAGGCCACCACCGGCACGGACAACCGTGTCAAGGCGGGCAAGAAGACGACCTTCCCGGTCACCGTCGAGGGCGCCGCCGCGGGCAAGAACCTCAAGTCGCTGTCCGTCTGGGTGTCGTACGACAACGGCAAGACCTGGAAGAAGGTCACCGTCAAGAAGGGCAGGATCACCGTCAAGAACCCGGCGAAGGGCAAGGGCGTCTCCTACCGCGCCAAGATCGTCGACAAGAAGGGCAACACCTCGACGATCTCGATTTACAACGCGTACTACGGCAAGTGAGCCGAGCCGCGAAGTCCGGCGCGACGCGAGCCGGTGACGGATGACGGACGGCCCGCCCGAAGCCCCGCTTCGGGCGGGCCGTCCCCGTCCGGTCCGTCCGCGGAGCGGGCCGTGCCCCGGGCGTACCGGGTCCGTGGCTACGGAAGAGCCGCCAGGGCGCGGTGCAGATGGGGCACGGCACAGTCCGTGATCGCCGTGCAGACGTCCGTCGCACAGGGCTCCGCCAGCTCCTCGACGGAGCCCTCCCCGGCCTCGAAGCCCCACCAGACGTCGGACCCGGAGGGAAGCAGGAGGCCGATCCGGACCATCTCGCCCCTGGAGCCGTGGTGCACATTCGGGTTCGGCCGCCCCGGGAGCCACGACGCCTCCTCGCGGGCGCGCTCCCAGGCCGCCTTGCCGATCACCGAGAGATTGACGGTGAACCGCACGCTTCTCGCGGTGTTGCCCCGGGACTTCTGGAAGCCCAGCTGGGCCCAGGCCTTCTCGCGCGGCAGCTCGTACCGCTGACCGGACCCCTGGAAACCCAGCGCACGCAGGTGCGGCGCGATCCGGGCGCGCATCGCGTACGCGTAGACGGCAGCAGCCGTGACCATGGTGGGTGTTCGTCCTCCGCCTCGGCGATGTCGGCGGGGCACCTTGCACGGCACCTGTGACAGCGGGCGGCCGCGCACGGCCGCGGACGGTCGTGCACGACCTGGACGGTCGTCCGCGGCCGCGGCGGGAACACGACGGGCGGACACGGGCACGCACAAACCCGCGGCCCACGGCGCCGGCCGGCCCGGAAAGCGGCTCAGAGCCGGCTGTACGTCTCGATGTCCTCGGTGAACTCCTCGATCGCCTGCGGGGTCAGCGTCGGCCGGGTGTCGGCGATGGCGCCCAGATAGTCCTCGGTGGTGGCCGGCCGGCCCTCGCGGCGCGTGACCTCGCGCTCGAACGCCGCCTGTGCGCCCTTGCGGGCCGCGAACCCGATGTCGGCCGGCGTGAACAGCTCACTGGCCTCGACCAGCCGGTCGAGGTCGACCGTGGCGGCGGCGTCCCCGAGGTAACGGCTCCAGATCGCCCTGCGGGCGGCCGGGTCCGGGGGCCCGATGGGGATGACGTAGTCGAACCGGCCCGGCCGCAGGAAGGCGGGGTCGAGGGAACGGACCGAGTTGGTGGCGCACACCAGCAGCCGCGCGTCCCGCTCACGGAAGACGGGGATGAGCTTGAGCAGCTCGTTGGTCACCCCGTGCCCGGGGTCGACCGCCTTCCCGGACCGCACGGCGGCGATCTCCTCGACCTCGTCGATGAAGAGCAGCACCGAGTCCAGTTCCGCCAGCTCCGCGAAGGTCTCCCGCAGGGCCGCGGCCAGCCCCTCGCCCGTGTCGGCGGCGAGCCGGGACGGGAAGATCTCCACGAACGGCCAGTCCAGCCGGGAGGCGACCGCCTGGGCGAAACTGGTCTTCCCCGTGCCGGGCGGGCCGAACAGGATGATCGCCTTGGGCGGTACGACACCGTAGCGGTCGGCCAGCTCCGGCTCCGTCAGCGGAAGCACCACACGGCGCTCGACGACCTGCTTCTCCCGCTCCATGCCCGCCATGGCGTCCCAGAGCCCCTGGGGCAGCATGCGACCGCCCAGCGTCGCGAGGACGTCGACCTTGGCGGCGCCGGCCGGTTCGAATTTCTCGTAGTAGGTCAGGTCGTCACGCAGCCGGTAGCCGGAGTTCTCCAGGGCCTTCGTCCCGGCGGCGCCCGCGGGCAGCAGCGCGCTGATGTGCCGCACGCCCAGGGCCCTCAGCCGCCGCTCCAGATCGCCGAGCAGCGCACTGCCGATCCCGCGCTCGCGCCAGCGGGAGGCGAGCGCGATCAGAAGAATCCAGCCCCGCTTGCCGTGCGCCTGGGCCACGGCCATGCCCACCAGCTCGTCCCCGACCGTCGCGACCACCGCCGGCTGACCGGCCCTGGCCGCGGCCATCACCTCGGAGACCGGGAACACGGGATCCTCGCCGATCAGACGGCTCTGGTCCCAGATCTGGATGGCCTGGTCGAGATCGTCGTCGTGATAGTCCCGCAGATGCCATACGGGCATCGGCACCACCTCACCCGACCCGGGAGCCCCATTGTCTCCCGCTGAAACACCGAACGGCGAACCCTGGAACCGCCGCTCCCGGCCGCCCGCCGGGACGTGCGGCCTGCCGCCGCATCGACGACACAAGTGACGACACCGGGGGTGAGGGGGCCGGGGCCGCCCACGGCGGAGCCCGAAAGAAGAGCCCCGTCCGATGCCCGCGCAGCGTCAGGGCCGCATCGATCGCCTCCAGGGCGCGGACCCAACCGAGCACGCGGTCCCGCGCGGCCTCCACCCGGTCCATACGGCGTCCTCCCCCTGAGCCCGTGGCGCGAGAGGTCGCTCCACGGGACCGCCGGTCCTCCCCGGCAGGACGAACGTCACTGGTCGCCGAAGCGGTGCGGTGATGTCATGGAAAGAAGGGGGCAAGGAAAAAGGGCATGGACGAGTGGTCGCGAAGGCCGCAGCGCAGCGTCGCGCCGTCGCGAAGCGGAGGAGGCCGATGCCATGCTGCACCGCCGCACGGTCGGTGACGTGATGACCGAGGAGGTCGTCACCCTCCGCCCCGATGCACCGTTCCACGAGATCGTCTCCCTGATGGACGCGAACGACGTCGCCGCGATCCCGGTCGTCGACGACGAGGGCGCCCCCGTCGGTGTCGTGTCCGCGTCCGACGTGCTGCGGCACGAGACCGGCATGCCCGATGCGCAGGGGCAGGACGGGGACGACGAGCACGCCTGGGGCAAGGCCCGGGCCCGGACCGCGAGCGCGCTCATGAGCAGCCCGGTCTTCACCGCCCGTGCCGACTGGACGATCCCCCGGGCCGCACGGGAGCTCCGCGACAGGCACGTCAAGCAACTGCCGGTCGTCGACGACCACGGGTTTCTGATCGGCATCGTCAGCCGCAGCGACCTGCTGAGCGTCTTCGTCCGCTCCGACGACGACATCCGCGACGAGGTCGAGCGGGAGGTGCTGGGACGCATCCTCGGCCTGGAGGAGGGCACCGTCGAGGTCGAGGTCCGGGAGGGCGCCGTCACCCTGCGGGGCGACGTTCCGGAACCGCGCCTCGTCCCGGTGGTCGTGGGCCTGTGCCAGGGCATCGACGGTGTCGTCGCCGTGGACGCCCGCCTCGAGGCGGTCCGGGCGGAGTAGTCGCCGGAGTCTTCGGTGACTTCGCGCGCCGGAGCCATGCCCGCCGGGCACGAGGCTTCCCGGTTCGCTTCGAACGGGGTGGCCGGCTCGACCCCGGTGCCGCCCCGGGCCGCGGCAATCCGCCGGGTTCTTGCCGAGGTGCTGCTGGTGCCACCGTTCAAGGGGCGGGAGACGTCTTCGCGGCGTATGTGAGGAGGGCGGCGAAGCACAGCCACTCCAGCAGGTGGGTGTTCAGGGGCGTGTTGCCCGGGCGAAGGCGGCGCTGGATGCCGTCGACTGTGCCGGCCAGGACCTGGCGTGTTGCGCGGTCCATCCGCCCGGGATCTCTCAGGTACGACCTTGCGCAGGCGTCGAGGCAGGCGCGCAGGCCAGCGAGCTGTTGTGCCTGGGTGTCGTCGCACAGTGTCCTGTCCGGGAAGGGAAAACGCTGGAACGCCGCGTGACGGTTGGCCACGGCGGCGATGAGTCCCGGACGTGAGGGCGCTGTGTCGCCGGGCCAGGACAGACCGCGCAGGAACGCCGTGTCGACGGGCCGAGGGGTTCGCCGGCCGGCCGCCTTTTCCATGGAGCGGCGATCGGCGAGTGCCCGCACCTCTGCGAGCCGGACTTCGCGGCTGGCTTCCAGCGTGTCCAGCGCGCGGAGCATGGCTGCCGGATCCGTGCGCAGATCGGCGGAGGGGCAGGCTGTCGCAGCGAGGTAGGCCCAGGTCGCGTGGAAACCGAGCGGGCAGTAGTGCCCGACGGCACGTCTGAGGGCGGCGTACCGCCGGGCGAGTGGCAGCCGCTCGTCGCGGACCCTGCGTGCGTAGGTTCTGAAACCCACTCGGAGCCGTCAGCTCTCGGCCGGCACGACGCCGACCGGGCAGGACACCCCGGTGCCGCCCAGACCGCAGTAACCCGCCGGGTTCTTGTCGAGGTACTGCTGGTGGTAGGCCTCCGCCGGGTAGAAGGGGCGGCCGTCGGCCGGGAGGATCTCCGTGGTGATCGTGCCGTGGCCGGCCGCGGTGAGGACCTTCTGGTAGGCCTCGCGGGAGGCCTCCGCCGCGGCTGCCTGGGCGGGGGTGTGGGTGTAGACGGCAGAGCGGTACTGGGTGCCCACGTCGTTGCCCTGACGGTACCCCTGGGTGGGGTTGTGGGACTCCCAGAAGGTCTTCAGCAGCCGGTCGTACGAGACGGCCTTCGGGTCGTAGACCACGCGGACCACCTCCGCGTGACCGGTCAGGCCCGAGCAGACCTCCTCATACGTGGGGTTCTCGGTGTAGCCGCCCTGGTAGCCGACCAGAGTGGTCCACACCCCCGCCGGGAGCTGCCAGAACCTGCGTTCGGCGCCCCAGAAGCAGCCCATGCCGAAGTCGGCGATCTCCAGGCCCTCGGGGTAGGGGCCGAGCAGCGGGGTGCCGAGGACCGTGTGGCGGTCGGGGACCTCGAACAGAGGCGCGGGCCGGCCCTTGAGCGCCTGCTCGGGGGTGGGCATCTGCGGCGTTCGGCCGAAGAGCATGAGGGTCTCCCTGTCGGTCTGAGGCGGGCCCGCCCGTCACAACGGGCCCGTCGGTTCCGCCGCTCGCAGTGCACGGGCGACGGCACTGAAGGAGAACGATTCCGGCGCCGCTCGCATTCCGGATTCAGGACACTGCCCGCATTCCGGGTTCAGGCGGCCGGCTCGGCAGCCGCGGCCACCGCTGCGGCCGAGGAGTCGCGGATGGTGCAGTAGTACTCGGCCATGTCGTTCCGGTAACGCCACGGCAGCGCGTTCACATACCCGTCGACCAGCTTGAACTGCTCCAGGGCCGCCTCGTCCCGGTCCTGCAGCGACAGGTAGTACGCCAGCAGGTGCCGCAGCTCGGGCAGCCGCGGGTGGGCCGGGTCGGCCGCCGCCGCGTCGGCGAGGGCCGCGTCGACCCGGGCCACCATCTCGGGCGTGCGGTCGACGGCGCTGTCCTCCGACTCGTCGTGCTCGTAGTGGGCGATGAGCGGCAGGGCCGTGAGCAGGCTGCCCAGCGGTGCACCGGCCGCGGCGCGCTCGGCGAACCCGGTGGCCAGCTGCTCCGAGCCGCGCCACTTCGCGCACCAGTACTGCAACGCCGAGAAGTGGGCCTCGTAGTGGTACGGGGCACGGGCGGTGATCTCCGCCCAGAGCTTGTCCATCTCGGAGTGCGGGTAGCCGAGGCCGAGCGCCACCCAGATCTCCGCGATGTACGGCGTGGGGTCGTCGGGGTTCAGGGCGGCGGCCCGCGCTATCTCCTCGCGGGAGCGCACCAGAGTCCGGTGGAAGCCCTCGAACTGCTCCCGGGTCGTGTACTGGGCCCGCTTGCTGCCGCGGATCTTCCAGGCGAGGAACACGGTGCTGCGGGCCCGGACCACGGCGGCGTCCGGGTCGTCGGGGTGCTCGGTCTCCCACTCGAGCAGCCAGGCGTCCTCCTCGGCCGCCTGCTCGGCGAACAGGGACACGGCGGCGGAGCGGCGCTCCCAGTCGCGGCCGATGGTGTGCAGCACCTTCGCGGCCGGCCGCCAGTCCCCGCCGCGCGCGGCGTTCAGCGCGGCCGCCCAGCCGGCGGGCAGCGGGGCCGCCCAGTCGGTGTTCTGCCGCTCCGGGGGCAGCAGACCGAACTGCTCGGCGACCTCCGAGGCGTCCTCGGTGCCCGGCGACTGGGACGCCCGTTTCAGCTCCTTCCGGTACTCCTTCACGAAGACCCGGGCCATCCACAGGGCGAAGAGCACGGTGGGGACGGCCAGAATGCCCAGGATCCACAGCAGGACGGTCATAGGGCACGGGCTCCGTTTCTCGGTCGTCGGGGAAGGGTGCCGGGGAAGTCGTCGAGGAGAGGTGCCGGGGAGGACACAGGGGAAGGGGCGTCAGGCGGCCGGTGCCGGGGGCAGCAGTGCGCGCAGCGGTCCGGTGTCCGGGCGGTCGGCGAGCGCGGCCTCCACGGCCGCGGCGAGGACGGCACCGGCCTTGGTGCCCCCGTCGTTCTCGCCGTCGCCCGCGAGGGATCCGGGAAGGTGGGCGGTCGCCGCCCGCTCCCAGGAGAACTCCCAGGTCACCAGCGAGTGCGCGCTGAACTCGGCCAGCACCATGCTCCGCAGCGCCTCACGCAGCATGGGACGGACGAACTCGCGGAAGGCGCGTCCCGTCGCGGCCGCCGCCTCGTCGGACAGCGGCAGGCGCTGCGCCAGCCGCCACAGCTGCCCGTCGTCGATCACCGCCAGCAGCCCGGACAGGGTCGGCCGGTCCTTGGTGTAGACGGCCAGCGCCCGGTGCAGCGGGGTGTCGAGGGAGGCGAGGGACTCGGCCATCGAGACGTTCAGCAGCTCGTCCCAGTCGGCGGCGCGGCGGAACGTGCGGGCCTCCTCCGTCAGGACCGCGTCCTCCAGGGCCGCCAGGGTCCGCTCCGGAGCGGTGAGCAGGTCGAGCGCGACGCCCTTGCCCTCCTCGGCGCGGCCGTCGGCGGGCAGGGCCTCGATGCGGCGGACGCGTTCGGCGATCGGCGGGTGCGAGTCGTACGGGGAGGCGGGCTCGTCGGGCAGCTGGGCGCGCAGCTCCACGAGTTCCAGCGCGCGGGCGCTCAGCATCCGGCCGAAGCCGCCGAAGAGCTCGCCGCGCGGCGGCAGCAGCCGCGCCCGCACACCGAGCATGGCGTAGCAGTCGAGGTAGAACGCGTGGGCGGTGGCGAGCGCCGGGATCTCGCGCAGCGCCGACGCGGTCGCGTCGCGGCCGGCGATCCGGGCGGCGGCCAGGTCCGCCGCGTACTCCTGGTCGCGGGCCGTCGTCAGTGAGGCCCGCAGGTAGAAGGTGCCGTACAGGGTGTAGATCCGGGCCATCGTCCGGTACGTCAGCCCGGCCCCGGTCGTGTCGATCTCCTTGGCCTTCTTGCCCTTGGCCACGGCCTTGGCGGCGGCCTTCTCCTGGCGGGCGCGCTCCTCGGCGACCTTGCGCTCGGCCCTGGTGCGGAACTGCTCGATGATCCGCTCGATCCGCGTCCGGCCCCGGACGACGACGGCGGCCAGCCGGGTGTCGCCGCCGGTGAAGTGGCCGTACTCATGGGCGAGCACGGCGCGCAGCTGGGCCTCGCTCAGCCCGGTCATGAGCGGTATGCCGAGGTAGAGGCGGCGCGGGCCGGGGAGCAGGCCGAGGAGCCGGGGCTGCTCGGCGACGGCCGCGTTGACCTCGCCGGTGAGGATGATCCGGTCGGGGGCGCGGGTGCCGGCGGCGTCCGCGAGCTCCCGCACCAGCGCCCACAGCCGGGGCTCGTCGGCCTCGGTGACCTCCAGGCCCGCCACGTCCTCGCCCTTCGGCGCGCGCAGCATGAACATGCCGCGTATCACGGGAACGGCCAGCAGGACCGAGACGATCACGATCTTCCCGGCGAGCGCGCTGGGAGCCCAGCGCAGGGCCGCCGCGTCGAGGGCGGCCAGCACCGCGAGCAGGACGAGGTTCAGTGCGTAGAAGCCGAGCAGCAGCGCGACGGCGCGCAGCGCGCGCAGAGTTGCGCCCATCGGGCGGACCCCCCACAGAATCTGTGAAAGCGGACATGGCGGAGCGACGGCCGCCGGAAGCCGACCGCGCGGTGGTGCGTGTGGGGGGAAACGCGGCAGGCGAAGTAGGCGGAGTATGCCCCACCGCAGGTCAGAGGGGCAATTCAGATCCTGCTCGGGCTCCGCTCCCGGCCCTGCTCCGGCCCCGGTCCGAACGCGCCGGGGGCCCGGTTCGGCTCCCACCCGGCCCGGTTCAGCCCCGGTTCAGCCCCGGGCCGGGCGTGCCGGGGAGAGGCCCCCGGGCCGGACTTCGGAGCCGGTTCGCCGGGGAAGCACCGGTCCGGCCGGGGACGAGGGCGCCGGGGACGAGAGGTGTCTCAGTGGAGCAGCGTCGCCGGGCTGCCGCCGTTCGCCTCGTAGCCCGCCACCGCCAGGGCCCGGTAGAGGGCGAACTCCGCCGCCGGGTCGTCGGACAGCGTCCACGGCAGGGCGCCCACATGGCCGTCGATGTGCACCAGCTGGTGCATGGCCTCCGCCCAGCGCTCGCAGCGGACGAGGAAGAAGAGCAGCAGATGGCGGACGTGGGCCTGCACCGGGTCGTCGGAGCGGGCCGACTGCACCGCGTGGAGCGCGCCGTGGATCGCCTTGGTCACGACCTCGCTCTGGTAGAAGCCCTGGACCAGGTTCACCTCGGGCATGTGCTCGAAGACGGCGAAGAGCGGAAGGCCCGCCAGCAGGGAACCCCGGGGCGCGCGGGCGGCCGCGGCCTCGGCGAACGACATCGCCAGCTCACGTGAGCCGTGCCACTTCTCGCACCAGTAGTGCAGGGCCGCCAGATGGGCCCCCATGTGGTTCGGCGCACGGTCGAGGATCTTCAGCCAGAGCTTCTCGAACTCCGGCTGCGAGTACGCCAGGCCGCGTGCCACGGCCAGCTCGATGATGTAGGGGACCGGATCGCCCGGGGCGAGCAGCGCGGCCTGGCCGCACGCCTCCTTGGCCTCCTCCATGATGATCCGGAACTCGTCCGTGCCCGGGGTCGACGTACGCCACGCCTGCTGCACCAGGAACTCCGCGTGCACCGCCGCGCCGCCCGGGTCCTTGGGCGCCTCGGTGCGCCACACCCGCAGCCACTGTCCGCCCGGCGTCTCGCCGACCCCGCCCGGCCGCTGCTGCAGTTCCAGCGCGGCGGCGCCGGCGAAGGCCTGCACACGCTGCCAGCGCAGCTCGCCCTCCTTCTCCGTGCCCGCGAGGAGCTGGGAGGCCGCACGGTAGTCCTGGGTCCGCTGCACCACATCCAGGACGTCCAGCAGGTCCTGGTCGGGGCCGGGCAGGCGGACGTCCAGCTGCTCCTGCCGTACGAAACCGTAGTTCGCCGGGTCCGCGGCGTCCGGGTGCCCCGGGGGCACCTGCTCGATGACGCCGCGCTTGCGCCGCATGTACGGAAGCAGGACGAAGCCCAGCATGACCAGTGCCATCAGGACCCAGAGAATCTCCATGCCTCCAGCGAACCAGACCGTGCCGACACTTGGCCAACCTGTCCCGCCGGCCTGTGGAAAACCCGGCCGCGCACGGGGCCGGGCCCTGTCGTCCGCCAGCACTTCCGCAAGCCCATTACCCTCGGGCCCATGAGCGACAGGCACATCAGTCAGCACTTCGAGACGCTCGCGATCCATGCGGGCAACACCGCCGACCCCCTCACCGGGGCGGTCGTCCCGCCCATCTACCAGGTGTCGACCTTCAAGCAGGACGGCGTGGGCGGCCTGCGCGGCGGCTACGAGTACAGCCGCAGCGCCAACCCGACCAGGACCGCCCTGGAGGAGAACCTCGCCGCCCTCGAGGGCGGCCGCCGCGGTCTCGCGTTCGCGTCCGGTCTGGCTGCCGAGGACTGCCTGCTGCGTACGCTGCTCCGCCCCGGCGACCACGTCGTCATCCCCAACGACGCCTACGGCGGCACGTTCCGCCTCTTCGACAAGGTCGTCTCCCGCTGGGGCGTGGAGTGGTCGGTCGCGGACACCGGCGACCCGGCCGCCGTACGGGCCGCCGTCACCCCGAGGACCAAGGCCGTGTGGGTGGAGACGCCCTCCAACCCGCTGCTCGGCATCACCGACATCGCCGCCGTTGCCCAGGTCGCTCACGAAGCGGGCGCCAAGCTCGTCGTCGACAACACCTTCGCCACGCCGTATCTGCAGCAGCCGCTCGCGCTCGGCGCGGACGTGGTGGTGCACTCGCTGACCAAGTACATGGGCGGTCACTCGGACGTCGTCGGCGGTGCGCTGGTCGTCAGCGACCCGGCGCTGGGCGACGAGCTGGCGTACCACCAGAACGCCATGGGCGCCGTCGCGGGTCCGTTCGACTCCTGGCTGGTGCTGCGCGGCGTCAAGACGCTCGCGGTGCGCATGGACCGGCACAGCGAGAACGCCGCCAAGGTCGCCGAGATGCTGTCCCGGCACCCGCGTGTGACGCAGGTGCTGTACCCGGGGCTGCCGGAGCACCCCGGTCACGAGGTGGCCGTCAAGCAGATGAAGGCGTTCGGCGGCATGGTCTCCTTCCGGGTGCAGGGCGGCGAGGAGGCGGCCGTCGAGGTCTGCAACCGTGCCAAGGTGTTCACGCTCGGCGAGTCCCTCGGCGGGGTCGAGTCCCTGATCGAGCACCCCGGTCGGATGACGCACGCCTCCGCGGCGGGCTCCGCCCTGGAGGTCCCCGGGGATCTGGTCCGGCTGTCGGTGGGCATCGAGAACGTCGACGACCTGCTCGAGGACCTGCGGCAGGCGCTCGGCTAGCACGCACCGGCGGGCCGGGGAGCACGAAGAGCACCGGCCGGCCGGGGAGCACCGGCCGGCCAGGGATTCCGGCGGGCCGGGGAGCACCGGCCGGAGGTCACCAGTCGGCCACGGGAGGAGTCGTGTGCGACGGCGGCTCCACCCACGGCCGGGCCGTCGCCGCCCACACGGCGAGGACCACGGCGACCGCGCACAGCACCAGCCACATCGCCCGGCGGGCGGCCGTCCGGCGGCGCAGCATGCGCTCCCCGCGGCGCACCGCGTCGCCGTACAGCTCCGCCGGCACCTGCGGCGACGGCTGCTCCAGAAGCCGCCGCACGGCGGCCTCGCGCTCGGTCCGGTTCACCGCCGCCTCCTTGGGCCGGGGCGTGTGCGCACGGCGTTCACGACGGTGCCACCTCGGGGCCGCGTACCGCCGGTGCCGGACGGTACGCCGGGCGGGCGAGTGCGGCGACCGCGCGGTCGCACAGGACGCGGACGCGGTCCGCGGGCAGCCCCAGCAGGGCCGCCGTCTGGTCCTCGGCCATTCCCTCGTACAGCCTGAGGACGGCGACCAGTCGTTCCCGCGGGGCGAGGGCGGCCAGGGCGCCGGAGGGCTGCCGGCGGGCACGGCCCCCGTGCCGGTACCAGGTCTCGTGGGCGAAACGGGTGACCAGACGCTCGCGGGTGCGGGCGTACGGGTCCTCGCCGCGCAGCCGGTCCCAGGACGCGTACGTGTGCGCCAGGGCGAGGGTCAGCAGACGCCGCGCGTGCGGGTTGGCGTCCGGGACCTCCGCGGTGAGCAGTGTGGCGACGTGCAGCAGCCGGCCGGCCGCGCCCGCGACGAACGCCTCGAACTCCCGGGCCCGGCGGGCGCCTTGGGACGCCTGCCGTTCTTGCACCGCGCCTCCTGCCAAGGGCGACCGTGACGGCGGGATCCGTGCCCGTGCGGCGTGCGGGGCCCGGTCTCATGTCCCGGTCTCGTGCATGACTCGTACTCGTCCACGAGGACACTTCCGGTCTCATATGAGGACAGCGGCGTCCCGCCGGTCAAGAGCCGTGCGCGGGGCGCGGCGTCCGCGGCGGCGCGCCGCCGGCGGCGGACCCCGAGCGGCACGGGCGGCACAGGAGGCTCAGGACGCCGGTGACGTGTCCTGCTGCGCCGCGCAGTGGGCGGCCTGGCGGGCGGAGAGGGCACGGTTGAAGCGGGTCAGCAGCGAGCAGAAGGCCTCGCGCTCCTCCGGTTTCCAGTCCTGGGTCAGCTCGGCCATCAGCTGCCGCCGGGAGGCGCGGACCTCCTCCAGCCGCGCCAGCCCGCGCGGGGAGAGCTGGAGCACCACGGCCCGCCCGTCCTCGGGATGGGAGGTGCGCTTGACGAGCCCGGTGTCGACGAGCGGTGCCACCTGGCGGGTGACGGTGGAGGAGTCGATGCCCATGCTCGCGGCGAGCGCCTTGACGCCCATCGGCCCTTCCTTGTCCAGGCGGTTGAGCAGCAGGTAGGCGGCGCGGTCCATGGAGTTGCGCACCTGGCCGACCCCGCCGAGCCTGGTCTGTTCGGCGCGGCGGGCGAAGACCGCCACCTCGTGCTGGAGGGCGTCGAGGAGACCGGTGTCACCGACGGCCGTCGGGTCCGTCGGCTTGTCAGGTGTAGCGGGCATGGCGGAGGGCTCACTTCTCAAGGGCTGCTTGGGTTGGGGGACAGAGTACGCGGCTGAGGGGCGGGGCGTACCGGTGCTGGGCAAACCGGTGCCGCGGGAGAGGCGCAACCATGTCCGCGGCCCGCGCACTGCGAGACTGGGGACATGAGCTACAGCACGGCCGGCCCGCTGCGGGCCGTCACCCTCGACGACGTGCGCGGCGCGCAGAAGATGCTCTCGGGGGTGGCGCGGGTGACCGCGATGGAGAGCAGCAGGCATCTGTCCCAGCTGGTGGGCGTGCCGGTGTACCTCAAGTGCGAGAACCTGCAGCGGACCGGGTCGTTCAAGCTGCGCGGCGCCTACGTCCGGATCGCCGGACTGCTGCCCGAGGAGCGTGCCGCGGGAGTGGTGGCCGCGAGCGCCGGCAACCACGCGCAGGGCGTGGCGCTGGCGTCGTCGCTGCTCGGGGTGCACGCCACGGTGTTCATGCCGAAGGGTGCCCCGCTGCCGAAGGTCAGCGCCACCCGGGACTACGGCGCCGAGGTCCGCCTGCACGGCCAGGTGGTCGACGAGACCCTGGCCGCCGCGCAGGAGCACGCGGCCCGGACCGGGGCGGTGTTCATCCACCCGTTCGACCACCCCGACATCATCGCGGGCCAGGGCACGGTCGGACTGGAGATCCTGGAGCAGTGCCCGACGGTGCGCACGATCGTCGTCGGCATCGGCGGCGGCGGGCTCGCGGCCGGTGTCGCGGTGGCGGTGAAGGCGCTCCGGCCCGAGGTGCGGATCATCGGGGTGCAGGCGGCGGGCTCGGCGGCGTATCCGCCGTCGCTGGCGGCGGGGCGGCCGGTGGCGATCGAGAACCCGTCGACGATGGCCGACGGCATCAGGGTCGCACGGCCGGGCGACGTGCCGTTCGCGATCGTCGAGGAGCTGGTGGACGAGGTGCGTACGGTCACCGAGGGCGAGCTGTCCGCCGCGCTGCTGCTGTGCCTGGAGCGGGCCAAGCTGGTCGTGGAGCCGGCCGGTGCGAGTCCGGTCGCCGCGCTGCTGGGCGGTGCGGACGGCCTCGGCGGCCTCGAGGGCCCGGTGGTGGCGGTGCTGTCCGGCGGCAACGTCGATCCGGTGCTGCTGCAGCGGGTGCTGCGGCACGGGATGGCCGCGCAGGGCCGCTACCTGGCCGTTCGGCTGCGGCTGGCGGACCGGCCGGGTGCGCTCGCCACGCTTCTGGGGGTGTTGTCGGTGGCCGACGCCAACGTCCTCGACGTGAGTCATGTGCGCACCGACCCACGGCTCGGGCTCACGGAGGCGGAGGTGGAGCTGCATCTGGAGACGAAGGGGCCGGCACACTGCGCCGAGGTCCGGCAGGCCCTGCGCGACGCCGGCTACACGATCATCGACTGACACCGGCCGACCGGCCGACATCGACTGACACCGGCCGACACCGGCTGAGGCCGCCGGCAGGAGCCACGACCGAACCCGCCGACCCGCCGGCCGGGCCGTCCCGGCCCCGCCGGCCGTTCGCGGACCGCCCGCCCCGTCGGGCCGACCCGCCGGCCGACCGGTCCACGGGCGGCAGAAAGCCCAGGTCACGGCCGTGCGCGCCCCTGTCTGCCACAGCCTCGGGAAAACCCCTTGGAAGAACGCGATACATCGCGTTATGGTGTGTGTCGCGTCTCGTGGATGTGCGCGGACGTCGCGCAGAAAAATTCCGGGCGGAACGCAACCTGTCTCTCTAGGCTTTTCCGGCAATCCCCTATTGACGTGGAGATCCCTTATGCCAGGCGCCATCTACGCCGAAGGGCTGGTGAAGACCTTCGGTGATGTAAGAGCTCTGGACGGCGTCGACCTCGATGTCCCCGAGGGCACGGTGCTCGGACTGCTCGGGCCGAACGGCGCGGGCAAGACCACCACCGTCCGCTGTCTGACGACCCTGCTGCGACCCGACAGCGGCAAGGCCGTCGTCGCCGGCCTCGACGTGCTCAAGCAGCCCAATGAAGTGCGGCGTTCCATCGGCCTGTCCGGTCAGTTCGCCGCGGTCGACGAGTATCTGACCGGCCGGGAGAACCTCGAGATGGTCGGCCGGCTCTACCAGATGAGGCCCCGCGCGGCGAAGGAGCGGGCCGCCGAGCTGCTGGAGCAGTTCAACCTCACCGAGGCCGCGGACCGGCCCGCGAAGACCTACTCCGGCGGCATGCGCCGCCGGCTCGACCTGGCGGCGGCGCTCGTCGTCTCCCCGCCGGTGATGTTCATGGACGAGCCGACGACCGGCCTCGACCCGCGCAACCGCCAGCAGCTGTGGGACGTCATCAAGGAGCTCGTCTCCGGGGGGACGACCCTGCTGCTGACCACCCAGTACCTGGAGGAGGCCGATCAGCTGGCGCACGAAATCGCGGTCGTCGACCACGGCCGGGTCATCGCCCGCGGCACCTCCGACCAGCTCAAGGCCCGCACCGGCGGCGAGCGCGTCGAGGTCGTCGTGCACGACCGCGCGTTCATCTCCACCGCCTGCGAGGTGCTGCGCGGCTTCGGCACGAGCGACGCCACCGTCGAGGAGCACACCCGCAAGCTGACCGTGCCGGTCACCGGCGGGGCCAAGCTGCTGGCCGAGATCATCCGCGAGCTGGACATCCGCGGGATCGAGATCGACGACATCGGGCTGCGCCGCCCCACGCTCGACGACGTGTTCCTGTCCCTCACGGGCCGCGTGGCCGAGGCCACGGACGAGGAGAACGGCGCGGAGAGCGCCGCCGCAAGAGACCGCCGGCGCGAGAAGGAGACCGTCAAGTGAGTGCCGTCACCGACAGTGTGCGCATCGAGCCGTCCGGCAACCCCGTGATGCAGTCCCTCCGGGACTCGCTGGTCGTCACCAAGCGCAATCTGATCCGCATGACCCGGATCCCCGAGATGGTCATCTTCGGGCTCATCCAGCCGGTCATGTTCGTGGTGCTGTTCAGCTATGTGTTCGGCGGCTCGATCCAGGTCGGCTCCACCGCCTCCTCCGAGAGCTACCGCGAGTTCCTGATGGCCGGCATCTTCGCCCAGACCGTCACGTTCGCCACGGCGGGCGCGGGGGCGGGCATCGCCGACGACATGCACAAGGGCCTCATCGACCGGTTCCGCTCCCTGCCCATGGCGCGCGGCGCGGTGCTGACCGGCCGCACCCTCGCCGACCTGGTGCAGACGACGCTCACGGTCGTCGTCCTGGCGCTCGTCGCCCTGATCGTCGGCTGGCGCACGCACGAGAACATCGGCAAGGTGCTCGCCGGCTTCCTGCTGCTCCTGCTGCTCGGCTACGCGTTCTCGTGGATCGGCGCGCTCATCGGCCTGTCCGTGCGCACGCCCGAGGCGGCGACGTCCGGCGGTCTGATCTGGCTGTTTCCGCTGACGTTCATCTCGAACGCGTTCGTGGACGCGAACCAGATGCCGACCGTTCTGCGGCACATCGCGGAGTGGAACCCGTTCAGCGCCACCGTCCAGGCGTGCCGTGAGCTGTTCGGCAACATTCCCCCGGGCTTCCGGACGCCCGAGGCGTGGCCCATGCAGCACCCGATCCTGGCCTCGGTGATCTGGTCGCTCCTGATCATCGCGGTCTTCCGTACGCTCGCGGTCCGCAAGTACCGCTCGGCCTCGGCATGAGGCACGGCGACGGCGGAAGGGCCGGCAAACCGGCCGGAGCATGAGGGAACCCCCGGCGCACAGGCGAGGCGCCGGGGGTTCACCAGAAGGGGCGGCGGGTGTGTGCGGGCTCAGCCCTTGTACGGCTCGACACTGAGGATCTTCACCGAGGCGGTCTTTCCGTTGGGCAGCTCGTACTCCACGGTCTCGCCGACCTTGTGGCCCATCACGCCGGAGCCCAGCGGGGACTGCGGCGAGTAGGTCTCGATCTCGGAGCTGGCGTATTCGCGCGAGGCCAGCAGGAAGGTCAGCGTGTCGTCCTCGTCGCCGTCGAAGGCGATCGTGACGACCATGCCCGGAGCGACGGTGCCCTCCTCGACCGGCGGCGAGCCGACCCTCGCGTTCTCCAGGAGCTGGGTCAGCTGGCGTACGCGGAGCTCCTGCTTGCCCTGCTCCTCCTTGGCCGCGTGGTACCCGCCGTTCTCACGCAGGTCCCCTTCCTCGCGCGCTGCCGCGATCTTGGCGGCGATCTCCGTGCGCGCAGGACCAGTAAGGTAGGCAAGCTCTTCCTTGAGCTTGTTGTACGCCTCCTGGGTCAGCCAGGTGACGTTCTCGCTGGTCTGGGTCACAGGTGCTCCTCGTCGGTACTGGGTATACAAAAGCATCGCCCTACCCAGAAGGATGTTCCCTCTTGGATGGGCGAAACCACGAGCCTAACAACCCCCGCTTCAAAGGGGGAGGACATAAGCCACAAGACCTACGTCAACGCAGGTCGACGCCCCTCTATTCCGGCCCGTCCGGATGCGCCGACCGACGTACCGGGCGGCGCGTCAGTCGGCATGGCAGCCCACCAGCTCCGCTGTCGCGCCCCGTGTCGTCGTCCGCAGCGTGACCACGGTGTCGATCCGTGCGGCCCGCTGGTCGAAGCGGAAGTCCGCCCGTCCGACCTCGCTGCCGTCGACGGCCCGTGAGCGCAGGGTGCAGTAGCCGCGGACGTCGGCGTCCTTGTGGACCTCCAGCTGGATCCGCATCGCGTCCTGCGAGGTCTCGAAGGAGACGACCTGCCCGCTGATCTCGTTCCGGCCGACGTAGTGATAACCGAAGTAGCCGATCAGGGCCAGCAGGGCCGCGCCCAGAACGGCGCCCACGATCTTGAGCCCGCGGTCGTCGCGCTCGCCCGGGGAGCGGCCGTAGCGGCCCTCGGGCGGCCTGGTGCTCACCGTACTCATGATCGTCCTCTCGGCCGGGGCGGAACCCGTGTCCCGCGGGGGCTCCCAGGGGTGCAACCCGGAATTATTCGACCCCCGATTCGGTCACTATAGAAGCCCACGCACGACTGCCCGACCGCCACCCCGGGACGATGGACCCGACGGCGTACCCGTGGGGCGGCACCGTTGACTGCCCGCTTGCACCGGGCACCGACCTGATCTTGAGGACTGAGCCTTGACCGAGCAGTTGAGACTGATGGCCGTGCACGCGCACCCCGACGACGAGTCGAGCAAGGGGGCGGCCACCATGGCCAAGTACGTGTCCGAGGGGGTGGACGTGCTGGTGGTGACCTGCACGGGCGGAGAGCGTGGCTCCATCCTCAATCCCAAGCTGCAGGGGGACAAGTACATCGAGGAGAACATCCACGAGGTACGCCGCAAGGAGATGGAGGAGGCCCGGCAGATCCTCGGCGTCAAGCAGGAGTGGCTCGGCTTCGTCGACTCCGGGCTGCCCGAGGGCGACCCGCCGCCCCCGCTGCCCGAGGGCTGCTTCGCCCTGGAGGACGTCGACAAGGCGGCCGGTGAGCTGGTGCGCCGGATCCGCTCCTTCCGTCCCCAGGTGATCACCACCTACGACGAGAACGGCGGCTATCCGCACCCCGACCACATCATGACCCACAAGATCTCGATGGTGGCCTTCGAGGGAGCCGCGGACGCCGAGAAGTACCCGGTGGAGGAGTACGGCCCGACGTACCAGCCGCTGAAGCTGTACTACAACCAGGGCTTCAACCGCCCGCGCACCGAGGCGCTGCACAAGGCCATGCTGGACCGCGGCCTGGAGTCCCCCTACGGCGAGTGGCTCGAGCGCTGGGAGAAGTCCGGCCGCAAGGACCGCACGATCACCACGCACGTCCCCTGCGCCGACTTCTTCGAGATCCGCGACAAGGCGCTGATCGCCCACGCCACGCAGATCGACCCCGACGGCGGCTGGTTCCGGGTGCCGCTGGAGGTCCAGAAGGAGGTCTGGCCCACCGAGGAGTACGAGCTCGCGAAGTCCCTCGTGGCCACCTCGCTCCCCGAGGACGACCTCTTTGCGGGCATCCGGCAGTCCTGAGGGACAATGCCTGGCATGAGCGCAAGCGCGAACACGGCAGTGACGCACCTCGTCCCCCTCGCCGAGGTCGACCCGAACAAGGTCACCCCCGGCGTTCTCGGGTTCATCGTCTTCGCCGTGATGGCCCTGGCCGTGTGGGGCCTGATGAAGTCCATGAACCGCCACATGAACAGGGTCGACTTCAAGGAGGAGCCGGAGGCGGAGACGTCGTCCGGCGCCCCCGCGGCCGATCCCGGGGCCCAGCAGAGCTGACACCGGGCGGTGCCGCCCGCACCACCCGGCCGGCGCCGCTCCCCTCGTCGCCTTCCGCGCACCTTTCGCGCCGGACGGCCCGGCACCGTGCCCGGACGCCGGGCCCGCCTGCCGGCCCGCCTTTCGGCTCATGCCCCGCCGCCCGGCAGTCGGCGGGCCCCGGGAGCAGCCCTCCGGCTTCCCGTCGCGCAGCCGGTGACCGCCGCGGGCGGGCCGCGACGAGAAGGCGTGGCCGGGTGCGCACATGCCCTCCCGGGACCCGCACGGGACGCCGTGCGGTGATCACGTTCCGTACCCGGCGGGGGACCGGTGAGGCAGGATGGAGGCATGCCGAACCGACTGGCCCATGAGACCTCTCCGTACCTGCTCCAGCACGCCGACAACCCGGTCGACTGGTGGCCATGGTCGAAGGAGGCCTTCGCGGAGGCGCGCAGGCGCGGGGTCCCCGTGCTGCTGAGCGTCGGGTACAGCAGCTGTCACTGGTGCCATGTCATGGCTCATGAGTCCTTCGAGGACCCGGACACGGCCGCCGTCATGAACGAGCACTTCGTCAACGTCAAGGTCGACCGCGAGGAACGGCCCGACGTCGACGCGGTGTACATGGAGGCCGTCCAGGCGGCGACCGGACACGGCGGGTGGCCCATGACCGTGTTCCTGACGCCCGAGGCCGAGCCGTTCTACTTCGGTACGTACTTTCCGCCCGTGCCCCGGCACGGGATGCCGTCGTTCCGGCAGGTGCTGGAGGGCGTGCGGCAGGCGTGGGAGACCCGGCGGGAGGAGATCGCCGACGCCGCCGCGAGGATCGTGCGGGACCTGGCGAACCGGGAGCTCGACTACGGCGCCGCACAGGTCCCCGGCGCACCGGAGACGGCGCAGGCGCTGCTGGCACTGACCCGGGAGTACGACGCGCGGCGCGGCGGTTTCGGCGGGGCGCCGAAGTTCCCGCCGTCGATGGTGCTCGAGTTCCTGCTGCGGCACCATGCCCGCACCGGCTCCGAGGGGGCCCTGCAGATGGCGCAGGACACCTGCGAGCGGATGGCCCGCGGCGGCATCTACGACCAGCTCGGCGGCGGCTTCGCCCGGTACTCCGTGGACCGGGACTGGGTGGTGCCGCACTTCGAGAAGATGCTGTACGACAACGCCCTGCTGTGCCGGGTCTACGCCCATCTGTGGCGGGCCACCGGTTCGGAGTTCGCCCGCCGTGTCGCCCTGGAGACCGCCGACTTCATGGTGCGTGAACTGCGCACCGAGGAGGGCGGGTTCGCCTCGGCCCTGGACGCCGACAGCGACGACGGGACCGGCAGGCACGCCGAGGGCGCCTACTACGTGTGGACCCCGCGGCAGCTGCGGGAGGCCCTCGGGGAGCAGGACGCCGAACTCGCCGCCCGGTACTTCGGCGTGACCGAGGAGGGCACCTTCGAGCACGGCGCCTCCGTGCTGCGGCTGCCGCAGCAGGAGGGCATGGCCGACGCCGGGCGGATCGAGTCGATCAGGCGCCGGCTGTTCGAGAAGCGGGCCGAGCGCCCCGCCCCCGGCCGGGACGACAAGGTGGTCGCCGCCTGGAACGGGCTCGCGATCGCCGCCCTCGCCGAGACCGGCGCCTACTTCGACCGTCCGGACCTGGTGGACGCCGCGACCGCCGCCGCCGACCTCCTGGTGCGGGTGCACATGGACGAGCACGCCGCGCTGTGCCGCACCAGCAAGGACGGCCGGCCCGGCGCCAACGCCGGGGTGCTGGAGGACTACGCCGACGTGGCCGAGGGCTTCCTCGCCCTGGCCTCCGTCACCGGCGAGGGGGTGTGGCTGGAGTTCGCCGGGCTGCTCCTCGGGCATGTGCTCACCCGGTTCACCGACCCGGAGACGGGTGCCCTGTACGACACGGCCGTCGACGCCGAGCAGTTGATCCGCCGCCCCCAGGACCCCACCGACAACGCCACCCCCTCCGGCTGGACGGCGGCCGCCGGCGCCCTGCTCGGCTATGCGGCCCACACGGGCTCCGAGGCCCATCGCACCGCCGCCGAGAAGGCGTTGGGCGTGGTCCGGGCGCTCGGTCCGCGCGTCCCCCGCTACATCGGCTGGGGGCTGGCCGTGGCCGAGGCCCTGCTCGACGGACCGCGCGAGGTGGCCGTCGTGGGGCCGTCCCTCGACGACGAGGCGGCGAAGGCCCTGCACCGTACGGCACTTCTGGGCACCGCCCCCGGTGCCGTCGTCGCCTGCGGCACCCCGGGGAGCGACGAGTTCCCCCTGCTCGCCGGCCGGCCGCTCGTCAACGGCGAGCCGGCCGCCTATGTCTGCCGCGACTTCACCTGCGACGCCCCGACCACCGACCCGGACCGTCTGCGTGCCGCCCTGAGCGGCTGAGCCGGGCCCGGACGACCCCGGGCCGGACAAGCCCCCGGTCCGGGACAGGCCCGGGACGGGGGCGGCGGGGTCACGTCCGGTCGGCGTACCCGGCCAGGGCACGCTCCACGATCGCCTCCAGCTGCTCGTGGTGGGCGCCCTTCCAGTAGGCGCGGCCGCAGTCGCGGCAGCGGGCGAAGACGTCGTAGGTGCGCCGTGTGCCGTGCTCCAGCTGGTCGGCCACCTCCTCCTTCGCGGCGTCCTCCAGCAGGCCGTTGCAGGCGGTGCACCGGGTCCAGGGGGCGAGAGCGGGGCGGAAGCGGTCGAGGACGTCGTGGAGCTGCTCGTCGGGGCGGGTGCTGTAGACGAAGGCGCCCGCCCACAGTTCGCGGCGGCGCAGCAGGCCCCGGTCACGGCTGAGCATGACGCGTTTCTCGGCGGCGGAGCGGGCGGCGAGGGCCGGGTCGCCGATGTCGGTCGACTCGTAGGCAGCGTCCACGCCCAGCAGACGCAGACGGCGGGCGAGGGTGCCCAGATGCACGTCGAGGAGGAAGCGCAGGGGAGCGCCGGGAACCTGCTGGGGGCGTGTCACGGCCCGCACCTGGACGGTCTCGTGCGCCCGGGGGACGTGCGACGCCGGCACCGTGCGGCCGTCCACCACCAGTGCGCCGACCTCGGTGAGCGGCACGCCCAGGGACTCCACGACGTGACCGAGCGTCGAGACGCCGTCGGTGACGACCGGGGTGGCGCCGTGGCGCCGGGAGTGAGGGACGAACAGATGCAGGCCGGGGGCGAACTCGACGCGGATCTCGGGACCGTTCACCCGGCCAGGATGGCACGGGCGCGGGACCGGGACCCCAGGTTTTCTCAGGACCGTGCTCCCCGGGCCCTTCCTCGGGCCTCGTGCCCGGACTTCTCCCCGGACTCCTCCCGGGCCTCGTCCCCGGGCTTCTCCCCGGACTTCTCCCCGGACTTCCTTCCGGAGCCGGCGGTGGGCAGCCCGTGGTCCAGGACCTCCAGGGCGCGCTCCACGAGGGCGTCCGGTTCGTCCCGGTGCCCGTGCTCGGCCCAGTACAGGGCGGCCTCCAGCAGACCGCTCACGAGGGAGGCGGCGAAGACCCGCATCTCCAGGCCGTCCTGGTCCAGCCCGGTGCGGGCCGCGACCGCCCGGCGGACGAGCCGGGCGGTGTCCGACAGCTTCTCCAGCATCCGGGCGCGGACCGCGGGCACTTCGGCGGCCAGCCGGGCGCGCAGCCGGGCCGCCCCGGGCTCCTCGCCCGTGCTCGGCGCGAGCGCCTGGCGCATCGCGTGCCGCAGCGAGTCCGTCCACGGCTCGTCCGCGGGCCGGTCCCGCAGCTCCTCCAGCAGGGCCGAGCCGAACGCGTCCATGAGGACGATGTCCTCCTTGGCCGGGAAGTACCGGCAGACGGTCGACGGCGACACCTCGGCACGGTCGGCGATCTGCTCGATCGTCGTGGCGTCGTACCCCTGCTCCTCGATCAGCGCGTAGGCCGCCGAACGGATCGCCTGCCGGGTCTTGAGCTTCTTGCGCTCCCTGAGCCCCGTCGAAGGACGGTCGGCGGGGACGGGACGTGCGGCGGTCATGGGCGTCATTGTCCTTGTCCGCCGAGGTGCGGGCCATGCGCGGGACGCCCCGCGGCCTTTTTCGGCACGGCGACGGGAGGGGCCTGCGGGAGCGGGCGACGGCTATGCGTGCTGGTACGCCACCAGGGAGATCCCCACGTAGTGGACCACGAACGCGGCCAGCGTGAAGGAGTGGAAGACCTCGTGGAAGCCGAACCAGCGCGGGGAGGGGTTCGGCCGCTTGATGCCGTAGACGATGCCGCCCGCGCTGTAGAGGACGCCGCCGACGACCACCAGGACCAGGACCGCGACGCCGCCGGTGCGCAGGAAGTCGGGCAGGAAGAAGACGGCCGCCCAGCCCATCGCGATGTAGCAGGGGGTGTAGAGCCAGCGGGGGGCGCCCACCCAGAAGACGCGGAAGACGATGCCGGCGACGGCCGCGGCCCAGATGCCCCACAGCAGCCACTGGCCCTTGGCGCCGGGCAGGAGCAGCAGGGTCAGCGGGGTGTAGGTGCCCGCGATGATCAGGAAGATGTTCGCATGGTCGAGCCGGCGCAGGATGCCGGTCATGCGCGGCCCCCAGTCGCCCCGGTGGTACAGCGCGCTGACGCCGAAGAGCAGGCAGGCGGTGAGGACGTAGATCCCGCAGGCGATCCGCCCGCGGGGGGAGACGGCCAGCGCGGTGAGGGCCAGCCCCGCGACGAGCACGGCCGGGAACATGCCCAGATGCAGCCAGCCGCGCAGCTTCGGCTTGACCGGATGCGGGAGGGAGAGCTCGACCGGGCCGCGGTCGGCAGCCGGTGTGTCCAAGGGCGTGTCGGAGACGGAGGCTGTCATGCGCGCATCGTACCTACGGAACCGTAAGTTGCCTGTCAGTGCCGGACAGTTGCCGCGCTGATGCGGGGAACGCAAAAAGTCTTTCACCGAGACCCCAAGCAGACGCAAAGAATCCGCAAAGAGGCAGGGAAACCGTGGGGTTCGTCACGCTGCTCACTTGTGCGCCCCTCTGGACAGATGGGCGCTCTCGTCGGATGATCAAATGAGTGCGGTCGGTACCGGATGAGCGCTACGAGGCATCCGGGCCGTGGCCCCCACGGGGCGACAAGGTCAAAAAACCCTCACTTAGGAGCGATCGTGGCGCGCGACAACGCGGCTCCCCCCGTCATCCCCACCCAGCACAAGGAACTGATCTCGTGGGTCAACGAGATCGCCGAACTGACGCAGCCGGACAGCGTGGTCTGGTGTGACGGGTCCGAGGCCGAGTACGAGCGGCTGTGCGAAGAGCTCGTCCAGAAGGGAACCTTCCGGAAACTCGACCCGATCAAGCGCCCCAACTCCTACTACGCGACCTCGGACCCCTCGGACGTGGCCCGTGTCGAGGACCGGACGTTCATCTGCTCCGAGAAGGAGGAGGACGCCGGGCCGACGAACAACTGGATGGCGCCCGCCGAGATGCGGGAGATCTTCCAGGGCAAGGACGGCAAGGGCGGCATCTTCCGCGGGGCGATGCGGGGCCGGACGATGTACGTCGTCCCCTTCTGCATGGGGCCGCTGGGCTCGCCGCTCTCGGCGATCGGTGTGGAGATCACCGACTCCGCCTATGTCGCGGTGTCCATGCGCACCATGACCCGCATGGGGCAGGCGGTGCTGGACGAGCTCGGCGACAGCGGCTTCTTCGTCAAGGCCGTGCACAGCGTCGGCGCCCCGCTCGAGCCGGGGCAGGAGGACGTCCCCTGGCCCTGCAACTCGACCAAGTACATCTCGCACTTCCCCGAGGACCGCGAGATCTGGTCGTACGGCTCCGGCTACGGCGGCAACGCCCTGCTCGGCAAGAAGTGCTACGCCCTGCGCATCGCCTCCGTCATGGCCCGTGACGAGGGCTGGCTGGCCGAGCACATGCTGATCCTCAAGCTCACGCCCCCGCAGGGCGAGGCCAAGTACGTCGCCGCCGCCTTCCCGAGCGCCTGCGGCAAGACCAACCTGGCCATGCTGGAACCGACGATCCCCGGCTGGACGGTGGAGACCATCGGCGACGACATCGCGTGGATGCGGTTCGGCGAGGACGGCCGGCTGTACGCGATCAACCCCGAGGCCGGCTTCTTCGGTGTCGCCCCCGGCACCGGTGAGCACACCAACGCCAACGCGATGAAGACGCTGTGGGGCAACGCGATCTTCACCAATGTCGCCCTCACCGACGACGGCGACGTGTGGTGGGAGGGCATGACGGAGGAGACCCCGGCCCACCTGACCGAC
This sequence comes from Streptomyces thermovulgaris, assembly GCF_002155915.1. GTDB lineage: Bacteria > Actinomycetota > Actinomycetes > Streptomycetales > Streptomycetaceae > Streptomyces > Streptomyces thermovulgaris. The sequence continues at coordinate 37,059 of NZ_MUME01000088.1, forward strand.
TGGAGGGGCAACTCCTGGACCCCGGAGTCCGGGACGCCCGCCGCCCACCCCAACGCCCGCTTCACGGTGCCGGCCTCGCAGTGCCCGATCATCGCGCCGGAGTGGGAGGACCCCAAGGGCGTGCCGATCTCGGCGATCCTGTTCGGCGGCCGCCGGGCGAGCGCGGTGCCGCTGGTGACGGAGTCCTTCGACTGGAACCACGGCGTGTTCCTCGGTGCGAACGTCGCCTCCGAGAAGACGGCCGCCGCCGAGGGCAAGGTCGGCGAGCTGCGCCGCGACCCGTTCGCCATGCTGCCGTTCTGCGGCTACAACATGGGCGACTACATGGCCCACTGGATCGACGTGGCCAAGGGCAAGGACCAGTCCAAGCTGCCGAGGATCTACTACGTCAACTGGTTCCGCAAGGACGACGAGGGCAGGTTCGTCTGGCCCGGCTTCGGCGAGAACAGCCGGGTGCTGAAGTGGATCGTGGAGCGGCTGGAGGACAGGGCCGAGGGTGTGGAGACCCCCATCGGCATCCTGCCGACCAAGGAGGCCCTGGACACGGAGGGTCTGGAGCTGTCCGACGAGGACCTCGAGTTCCTGCTCACGGTCGACAAGGACGTGTGGCGCGAGGAGGCCGCCCTGATCCCCGCACATCTGAACACCTTCGGCGACCGTACGCCCAAGGAGCTGTGGGACCAGTACCGCGCGCTCGTCGAGCGCCTGGGCTGACGGGGCCGCTTCACCCCCGCCCGATCTCCGCGGCCGGCTCGACCGACGTGCCCTGACCGCTCCGTTGCCCGGCCGGCCGCGGTGTCTGCCGGGAGGCCGGGTGCGCACAACGGCGTGCGCACCCGGCCTCTTGGGCGTGCCGCAGCGGTTTTCCGCTGTGCGGACTTCGCTGCTTCTTCTGCTTCTTCCGTGTTCTTTCCCCGGTTCTTCCGTGCTCTTCCCCGGCCGGTGGCGCCGCGCCGCCGGTGCGCACGGCAGAGGGCGCCCGGTCCGCGCGTCGCTGCGGTTGCACGCGGACCGGGGCCGATCGAGGAGCCCGTGCCGGCTGGATGGGGTCAGCCGGCGTGGCTCAGTTTGCGCTGCTTCGCCCGGGCCGCCGCATGGGCGTCCATGCGTTCGGCCGCCAGGATCGCCACGGTCGTGTCGGCGCGGGAGGCGGCGACGACGAGGGCGCGGCCGGCGAGGGCGTGGGCCCGTTCGTGCAGGGCGGCGGGGTCGGAGCCGGCGGCCACCGGTGCCGGGGTGCGGACCGGGGCATGGCCGGAGCGCAGCCGGGACACCTGCTCGGCGAGCCGCTCGGCCGCCTCGTCCAGGTCGGGGGAGGGTTCCAGGCCGCGCAGTTCGTCCGTGACGGCGAGCAGTGCGGAGAGATGGCCGGCGAGCTGGATGTCCAGCTCCTCCTCGCGGGAGCGGTGCGGGAAGCCGGAGGAGGCACCGGCCGTCGGGCGCCCGGAACGGATCGGTTCGTACATGGGATGGCCTCCTGTGCTCTGACAGAAGTCATCCTAGCTTAGAACTTGTCTAAGATTGAGGGTGTTCGCAGAAGCGGTCCGGGCGTGCACCGGGAGTGAGCTTCCGGGACGTCAGAACTGACTGTAGCTCTCCAGGAAGTTCCCGATCCGCCGCACGGCGTCGCGCAGATCGGCGACCGTGGGCAGGGTGACGATCCGGAAGTGGTCCGGCTCGGGCCAGTTGAAGCCGGTGCCCTGGACGACCATGATCTTCTCACGGCGCAGCAGGTCCAGCACCATCTGCCGGTCGTCCCTGATCTTGAAGACCGCGGGGTCCAGGCGCGGGAAGAGGTACAGCGCGCCCTTCGGCCGTACGCAGGTCACGCCCGGGATCTGGGTGAGCAGCTCGTAGGCGGTGTCCATCTGCTCCTTCAGCCGCCCGCCCGGCAGCACCAGGTCGTTGATGGACTGCCGTCCGCTGAGCGCGGCGACCACGCCGTGCTGCCCCGGCATGTTCGCGCACAGACGCATGTTCGCCAGGACCGTCAGGCCCTCGATGTAGGAGTCGGCGTGCGCACGCGGCCCGGAGATCGCCATCCAGCCGACCCGGTAGCCGGCCACCCGGTACGCCTTGGACATGCCGTTGAAGGTGAGGGTCAGCAGATCCGGGGCGATCTTCGCGGTCGGGGTGTGCGTGGCGCCGTCGTAGAGGATCTTGTCGTAGATCTCGTCGGAGCAGACCAGCAGGTTGTGCCGGCGGGCGATGTCGGTCAGCCCCTTGACCACGGCCTGGTCGTACACCGCGCCGGTGGGGTTGTTGGGGTTGATGATCACGAGCGCCTTGGTGCGGTCGGTGACCTTGCGCTCCACGTCGGCGAGGTCCGGCATCCAGTCGGACTGCTCGTCGCAGCGGTAGTGGACGGCCGTGCCCCCGGCCAGGGAGACGGCGGCGGTCCACAGCGGATAGTCCGGCGCCGGCACGAGGACCTCGTCGCCGTCGTCCAGCAGCGCCTGCATCGCCATCACGATCAGCTCGGAGACGCCGTTGCCGATGAAGACGTGCTCGACGTCCGTCTCGATGCCGAGGGTCTGGTTGTGCATGACGACCGCGCGCCGTGCGGCCAGCAGGCCCTTGGCGTCGCCGTAGCCGTGGGCCGTGGCGACATTGCGGAGGATGTCCTCCAGGATCTCCGGCGGGCACTCGAAGCCGAATGCGGCCGGGTTGCCCGTGTTCAGCTTGAGGATGCGGTGACCGGCAGCCTCCAGCCGCGTCGCCTCCTCGAGCACCGGGCCCCGGATCTCGTAACAGACGTTGGCGAGCTTGGTCGACTGGATCACCTGCATGTCAGGGAGCTTACGACTGGGTAACGCCCCATGGCGCGTGTTTTCCGCCACGTGAGACATCCGCGTGTCGGCGCGTGCCGCCGCGGCGGCGGCAGGGAAGGCCCTGCGGCCTGGTCGGGCGCCCTTGTTCCCCCGCCCCTCCGATCTGACAATGTTCATGACAATAAAGCGGGCGGCTGGAAGTCTTCCGGCCGCCCCCGTCGTCGGAGGGGACCCCACATGAGAAAGCCTCTCGTCGCCGCCCTGCTCGCCCTGGTGACCGCCGGGGCCGGTGCGGCACCCGCGGCCGCCGCGCCCGCCGCACCCGCGCCGGGCGGCACGGCCTCGGCGCAGAAGGAAGCCGGCGCACTCCCCGCCCGGCAGGCCGCCGCCCCCGCGGCCGTCGACTTCGCCGGCACCGTCGCCCTGAGCAACTGCTCCGGCTCGGTCGTCCGTCTCCCCGGCTCCGCGGACGGCGACCCGGCGCTCGTGCTCACCAACGGCCACTGCCTGGAGACCGGCTTCCCGGCACCCGGACAGGTCCTGGTCGACCGGTCCTCCAGCCGCACCTTCGGCCTGCTCGACTCGGCCGGCACCCGTGTGGCGACGCTGCGGGCGGACCGGATCGTGTACGCGACCATGACCGGCACGGACGCCGCGCTCTACCGGCTCACCAGCACCTACGCACAGATCAGGAACTCCTACGGCATCGACGCGCTGACCCTGGACGACACCCGTCCGGCCGCCGGCACCGCCATCAAGGTGGTCTCGGGGTACTGGAAACGGATCTACAGCTGCGCCATCGACGGCTTCGTCCACCGTCTGAAGGAGGGCGGCTGGACCTGGAAGGACTCCGTCCGCTACACCCCCGCCTGCGACACGATCGGCGGCACCTCGGGCTCGCCCGTCGTCGACGCCGCCACCGGCAGGGTCGTCGCCGTCAACAACACCGGCAACGAGGACGGCGCCCGCTGCACCGTGAACAACCCCTGCGAGGTCGACGCGGACGGCACCGTCACCGTCCGCCGGGGCATCAACTACGCCCAGCAGACCCACCAGATCCCCGCCTGCTTCGCCTCCGGCAACAGGCTGGACCTGAACCGGAGCGGCTGCACCCTGCCCAGGCCGTAGTCCGCTCACCGGGGCGGGCGGCCGTGTTCAGGTCCGGCGGACCGCCCGTCCCGCCAGGACGTCCGTGCGCCGCCCGTCCTCGATCACGAACCGGCCGTCGATCAGGACGTACGGAATCCCCGTCGGCAGCGCGCGCGGCTGCTCGAAGGTCGCCCCCGGTGCGACGGTGGCCGGGTCGAACAGGACCAGGTCGGCCCGGTGGCCCTCGCGGACCACTCCCCGGTCCGGCAGCCGCAGCCGGGCCGCCGGGCGCCCGGTCAGGTGCGCGACGCACTCCTCCAGCGACAGCACGCCCAACTCCCGTACGTACCGGGCGAGATAGTGCGGGAAGGTGCCGTAGGCCCGTGGATGCGGACGGGCGCCCTGCAGGATGCCGTCGGAGCCCCCGGTGTGGACGCGGTGGCGCATGATCTCCCGCACGTTCTCCTCGTGGCCGACATGCTGGAGGACCGTCGTGCCGAGCCGGTCCTCGATCAGCAGCCGGCGGGCCGTGGCCCACGGGGCCTCGCCGCGCCGGTCCGCGCACTCGCGCACCGTGCGGCCGACATACCCGGCCAGCGAGGGATCGGTGACACCGGAGATCTCGACCGTGTCCCACTCCACCGGCACGCCATGGCAGCCGTCGGAGCCGGTCACCTCCAGGTCGTGACGGATCCGCTCGGCGACGGTCTCGTCGGCGAGCCGGGCGAGAAGGGCGTCCGGGCCGCCCTCGCCCGCCCAGCTCGGCAGCAACGCGGCCAGGGTGGTGCAGCCGGGGGTGTAGGGATAGGTGTCGAAGGTGATGTCGGCGCCGGCGGCGAGCGCGTCGTCCAGCAGCGCCAGCAGCTCGGGCGCGCGGCCCTTGTTGGGGGCGAAGTTCAAGGTGGCGTGCGCCAGGTGCAGCGGGCAGCCCGCCTCGCGCGCGAGGGTCACCACCTCCTCGTACGCCTTCAGCGCCCCGGCCCCGTAACTGCGGTGGTGCGGGCACCAGTAGCCGCCGTGGGCGGCCACCACCCGGCACAGCTCGGTCAGTTCGGCGTCACTGGCGTACATCCCGGGCGTGTAGGTGAGCCCCGACGACATGCCGACGGCACCCTGCTCCATGCCCTCGGCGACCACCTGCCGCATCCGGTCCAGCTCCTCCGGCGTGGCCTCGCGGTCCTCCCAGCCCACGACGAGCGCGCGGACCGTGCCCTGCGGGATCAGATACGCGGCGTTCACCGCGATGCCCCGGCCGTCGAAGCCGTGGTCCAGCCGGTCCAGGTACTCGCCCACCGAGCGCCAGTCGAAGTCGACGTCGTCGCCGGGGCCGTTCCAGCCGGTGATCGCCCGGCGGACCTCCTCCAGGGTGCGGTCGTCGACCGGCGCGTACGACAGCCCGTCCTGCCCGACGACCTCCAGCGTGACGCCCTGGGCGGCCTTCGCACTGTGGTCGGGATCGCTCAGCAGGGCCAGGTCGCTGTGGGCGTGCATGTCGATGAAACCGGGGGCCAGGACCAGGCCCTCCACATCCATCTCCCGTCTGGCCCGCGGGCGCTGGCAGCCCGCCGCCGCGGCCTCCTTGACGATCGAGACGATCCGGCCGTCCTTGACCGCCACATCGGCGCGGTAGGAGGGAGCGCCGGTGCCGTCGACGACCTCCGCGTCCCGGAGGACGAGATCGGCGAAGTCGGCGAAGTCGACGGGATCCATGGGGACACCTCCTGTCCCGAGAGCCTTCCGAGGCGGGCCCTCAGAAAAACGTGCGCATGCAGTCGACCACCGTGCCGTCCGCCTCCACCACCACGATCAGCGGCCACTTGTCGAAGACCGTGCACGGGTGGGACAGCCCCAGCCCGATCCAGTCGCCGACCTCCACATCCGCCGCGGGGCCGGTGCTCAGCCAGGTGTGCTGGTCGGACAGGCCGGTGACCCGGACGTCCGTCGCCGGGCGCTCGACGCCGTCCCGGCGCACCACCTGGGCGAGGGGCAGATGGAGGTCGTGGGCCGCGTCCCGCTTGCCCGCGTTGGCGAAGGCCTGGTCGGGAGAGGGCCGGGAGACGACCTGCGCCCACAGCCGGAAGGCGGCCTCCAGGGCGCCCTCCTCCGGGACGCGGCGGAACGGCGTGAGCTCGCGGTAGTGGCCGTCGTCGTGCGAGACATACGCCCCCGAGCGCAGCAACTTCAGCACCGGCAGGGAGAGTTCGGGAATCTCCGCGAACACCTCGGCCACCACGTCGAACCAGGCGCTGCCGCCCGCGCTCACCACGATCTCCCCGGCCCGCGCGAACCGCCCGGCCGCGTCGAGGTCCACGGCGAGCGCGACGAGCCGGCGCAGCCATGCGCGCACCCGCTCCGGGTCCGCCTGCGGGACCTCGCCCTCGTACCCGGCGACCCCGACGAGCCGCAGGGTGTCCGTGGCCGCCACCGCGTCGGCCACCGCCGCGCACTCGGCCTCGGTGCGCGTCCCGGTCCGCGCGCCCTGTCCGGCGCCCAGCTCGACGACCACGTCCACCGGGCGCGCGGTTCCCTTCAGGGCCGCGTCCATCAGCTCCACTCCGCGCACGGAGTCGACACAGCAGACGAAGCGGAAGTCCGGGTCGGCGGCCAGCTCGGCGGCGATCCGGCGCAGGGCGGCCGGGTCCACCAGCTCATTGGCCAGGAAGATCCGCTCGATGCCGAACGCCCGCGCCACCCACACCTGGTGGGGCACGGCGAGGGTGATTCCCCAGGCGCCGTGCCCGATCTGCCGGTGGAAGAGCTGCGGGGCCATGGAGGTCTTGCCGTGCGGGGCGAAGGCGAGCCCGTGGCGGGCCGTGTACGCCTCCATCAGCCTCAGGTTGTGCTCCAGGCGCTCGGCGGACAGGGCGAGCACGGGGGTGGTGAAGCCGTCGGTGAAGAGGTTGCGGCGCTGGGCGGCCAGCTCGCCCAGGGTCAGGCCGTGGGCGTCCGGCGGGAGGCCCTTGAAGCGGTGGTCGACGCGTTCCTCGGCCAGACGGGCGAGTGCCTCGGTGCCCACGGAACCTCCCGGTCGGATCGGGGTGTTGCACTGTCTGCAACGTTCATTGCGCATGTCGCTCACCGCTGTCTAACATCCCGGCCGGACGGGGTCAATGAAGCCCACGACGAAGAGCCCGCGACCCGGACGACCCAGGAGCCACGAGCATCGTGACCACCGGCGGACCCCGCAAGGGCGGCAACGGGGCAGACGGCCCGGTGGACGACAGCACGGCCCCCGGGACGGACACCGGGGCGGGCCTCGAGCCGGTGGACGTCGTGACGCTCGGCGAGTCCATGGTCGCGTTCCTGCCCTCCCGTCCGGGCCGCCTCGCCGACGCACCGTCCTTCGAGCGGAGCATCGGCGGCGCCGAGTCCAACGTGGCCTGCACGCTCGCCGCCGCCGGGCACACGACGCGCTGGGTGAGCCGGGTCGGCACGGACGGCTTCGGTGATCACCTGCTGGAGGCGATCGGAGCGTACGGCGTCGACGTGACGGCCGTACGACGCGACCCCGACCGCCCCACCGGCCTCTACTTCCGCACGGCCGGCGACCGGGCCACCGACGCCCACGAGGTGGTGTACCACCGCGCCGGCTCGGCGGCCTCCGCGATGAGCGTCGGCAACGTCGGCGAGGCCGTGCCGTACTCCGGGCGCGTGCTGCACCTGACCGGCATCACGGCCGCCCTCTCCCCGGCCTGCCGGGACCTCGTACGCCACCTCCTCGCTCCCCGTCCCGGCCGCCCGCTCGTCTCCTTCGACGTCAATCACCGGCCCCTGCTGTGGCGCGGCAGGGACGACGCACGGATGCTGCTGGAGCTGGCACGGGGAGCGGACATCGTGTTCGTCGGGGCCGACGAGGCGCGCGCGGCCTGGGGACTGCACGACGCCCGGGCCGTCCGGGACGCGCTGCCCGAGCCGCGGACCGTGGTCGTCAAGCAGGGCGCGGACGGGGCGATCGCGTACGACAGGAGCAGCGGCGGCGCCGGCACCGCGACGTTCGTCCCGGCGCCCCGGGTGGACGTCGTCGCCCACGTCGGCGCCGGCGACGCCTTCGCCGCCGGGTTCCTCTCCGCCACCCTGCGCGGACTGCCCCTGCGCGACCGGCTCCGCCACGGCCATCTGACGGCCGCCGCCGCCCTCACCGTCCCCGGCGACCTCGCCGCACCCCCCGCCCGCGACCACGCCGACCGGCTTGTCGCCCTGGACGAGGCGGCATGGGGGAGACTTCGCCTCGGCCCCGGCTGGACGACACGAGCCGCGGCCGGGGACGACGAGGAGGTCCGCACGCCATGAGCCAGACCGTCGACCGCGCGCTGAGCATCCTGCCGCTGCTCGCCGAGGGCCCCGCCGACCTCGGACGGGTCGCCGGCCGCCTCGGGGTGCACAAGTCCACCGCCCTGCGGCTGCTGCGCACCCTGCACGAGCACGGCCTGGTCTACCGTCAGTCCGACCAGCGCTACCGCCTCGGCGCCCGGCTCTTCGCCCTCGCCCAGGAGGCGATGGAGAACCTCGACGTCCGGGAGATCGCCCACCCCCACCTCGTACGCCTCAACGAACAGTGCGGGCACACGGTCCATCTCGCGGTGCGCGAGGACAGCGAGGTGCTCTACATCGACAAGGTGGACAGCCGCTACCCGGTGCGCATGTACTCCCGCATCGGAAAGCCCGTCGCCGTCACCGTCGCCGCCGTGGCCAAACTGCTGCTCGCCGACCTGCCCGAGGCCGAGCGGCGCGCGGTCGTGGAAAAGCTCGACTACCCGATGTACACGGCCCGTTCGACACCGAACGCCGCCGCCTACCTCAAGGAGCTGGCGACGGTGCGCGAACAGGGCTGGGCCACCGACTTCGGCGGTCACGAGGAGTCCATCAACTGCGTCGCCGCGCCCATCCGGGGCGCCGACGGCCGGGTGGTCGCCGCGATGTCGGTCTCCGCGCCGAACGTCGTGGTCACCGCCGACGAACTCCTCGCCCTGCTCCCGATGGTGCGCCGTACCGCGGACGCCATCAGCGACGAATTCTCCGGCAGAACACCAGCGAAGGACCCGGCATGACGGACAAGGCCCCCACGGCACCCAAGATCGCGCTCGCTCCGAGGACCCACACCACCCCGCCCGCGAAGTTCTCCCACGGGGTGCGCAAGGGCAACATCCTCCAGGTCGCCGGCCAGGTCGGCTTCCTGCCCGCCGAGGAGGGCAGGCCGCCCACGCTCGCCGGCCCCACCCTGCGCGAGCAGACCCTCCAGACCCTCGCCAACGTCCGGGCGGTCCTGGAGGAGGGCGGCGCGACCTGGGACGACGTGATGATGCTCCGCGTCTACCTCACGGACGTGGACCACTTCGCCGAGATGAACGAGATCTACGACGCCTACTTCGAGGAGCAGGGCCTCACCCAGCCCCCCGCCGCCCGCACCACGGTCTACGTCGGTCTGCCCCCGGGCCTGCTCATCGAGATCGACGCGCTGGCGGTGCTCGGCTGACCGGGCCCCGTCACGGCGAAGTCGGGGGCTGGCTGTGTCCGCCGCGGGTCTGTCGACCATACTGCCCGCTGTGGAGCAGCGCATAGGTTCGAGCAGCCGGCCCCTGAAGGCCGAGCCCGTGACGGGCGCCGGGTTCGACCCGGCCTACATCCCCGGCCTCACCGCGCCCGCATCGGCGCAACCGGAGGACGCCCGGCAGCAGAAGACCGGGAAGCCGTCCGAGGCGGAGGACGCGCCCTCGCAGGACGCGGCGCCCGCCGAGGAGCCCGCCGAGGAGCCCGGCACAAAGGAGCAGTCCGAGGAGCAGCCCGTCGACGGCCCCGTGTTCGAGGCCGCCGACCGCCGGGCCCGTATCGTCGCCGACCACAGGGGCGTCCATCTGTCCCTCGACGACCAGGAGTGCGAGTTCCGCTGGGACGAGATCGCCGCCGTCGAGACGGCGACCTCCCGCTTCGGCAAACGGTTCACCGTCGTCGTCCACACCCCCGAGCAGCGTTGGTACCCGATCGAGATCGACGCTCCGGCCAGGTCGCGTTTCGCCGAGTGGGAGAAGCAGCTGGACGCGGTCCTGGACGCGTACTTCGAGGACGGCGAGGCAGAGGACAAGGGCGACAGGGGCGACAGGGACGAGAAGGACGGGGACGGCAGGAGCGAGGCGGACAAGGACACCGCGGACGAGTCGCCCGCCGCCGGCTCCTGACCCCGGCGGCTTCTGCCCCGGCGATTTCCGGCCCCGGCGGTGCCGGACCCCGCCGGGGACCGGGGTCCGGCACACGCCTTCAGCAGGCCGTCGCAGGGGCCGGTCGGCGTCACGGGCCGACAGCGGACGCACCCTGCGGTGGCGGCGCCACGACGACAGCCCTCCCGGCAACCCCCTTCACGGCCCGGAAGTGACGGGTGCCGCGCGGTGGCGCGGCACCCGTTCCCCGTGGGGGGACCGTGTGGGGGGACCGTCCTGTCTTACGGCAGGGCGTGCACGTGGGGGCCCACCGTGTTCGACCAGGTGTTGCCGGCCGCGGCGTCCCAGTTGGTGGACCAGGTCATGGCACCGCGCAGGTCCGGGTAGGCCCGGGGCGGCTTGAAGGAGCCGCAGTTGGTGAGCTTCGTCAGGCAGTCCAGGGCGTTGTTCACGACCGTGGGCGAGACGTAGCCGCTGCCCGCTCCCCTCGGGGAGGCGGGGACGCCCAGGCCGACCTGGGAGGGGGCGAGGCCGTTCTCCAGCTGGATGCAGGCCAGGGCGGTGAGGAAGTCGACCGAGCCCTGGCTGTAGACCTTGCCGTCGCAGCCCAGCATCGAACCGCTGTTGTAGTACTGGGTGTTGACGACCGTGAGGATGTCCTTGACGTTCAGCGCGGTCCGGAAGTAGGCGGCCGAGGTGGACTGCATGTCGATCGTCTGCGGGGCCATCGTGATGATCAGCGACGGGCCCGCCTTGGCCGACAGGGCGCGCAGGGCCTGGGTCATGTAGGTGGCGTTCAGGCCGTTCTCCAGGTCGATGTCGACGCCGTCGAAGCCGTACGTCTGCATCAGGGAGTACACCGAGTCGGCGAAGCGTGTCGCGGAGGCGGAGTCGTCGACCCTGACGGTTCCCTTCTCGCCGCCCACCGAGATGACGACCTTCTTGCCGGCGGCCTGCTTGGCCCTGATGTCCGCCTTGAACTGCTCGACGGTGTAGCCCCGCAGACCGGCGGTGTCGAGGTTGAAGGTGACCGCGCCCGGAGTGCTCGTGGCGTCGGCGAAGGCGACCGCGATGATGTCGTAGTGGGACGGGACGTCCGAGAGCCTCTGGACGGTCGCGCCGTTGTCGAAGTTCTGCCAGTACCCGGTCACCACGTGCTTCGGCAGGCCCGTGCCGCCGTTTCCGCCGCTCGTGGTGGTGCCGGTCACGGTCGCCGACCGCGGCGACTCTCCCGCCGCGTTGGTCGCGGTGACCTGGAAGGAGTACGAGGTGGAGGGCGCGAGCCCGGTCACGGTGGCCGTCGTGCCGGTCACCGCCGTGACCTTGGTGCCGTTGCGGTAGACGCTGTAGCCCGTCGCGCCCGAGACCGCGTTCCAGGCCAGGGAGACGGACGACGAGGTCGTGCCGGTCACCCTCAGACCGCTCGGCGCCGCCGGAACGGCCGGGGACGGGTCACCGCCGCCGCCCCCGTCGGGGCCGTACACCGAGACGTCGTCGGCGTAGTACGCCGCCTGCCCGTACCAGCCGTGCAGATACACCGTCACCGAGGTCGTCGAGGGGCCGGTGGTGAAGGTGGTCGACAGCTGCTTCCAGTCCGCCGAGTCCGGTGTCCACGTCGACACGTCCGTGGTGCCGGTGCCGGTCGCGCCCAGGTAGGTGTAGCCGCCCCGCACCCAGGCGCTCAGTGTGTACGTCGAGTCGGGCCGGACCGCCACCGTCTGGGTGCACTTGGCGTGGTCCAGTCCGGCCGGTGTGGCCTTCAGCGCGGCGGAGCCGCTGTGCACGGGGGAGGAGACGGTCGTACCGCTGTCGGCCGAGCACGTCCAGTTGCTCAGGCCCGACTCGAAGCCGGCGTTCTTGGCGTTGTTGACGTCCGCCGCCGAGGCCTGGCCGGTGACGGCGAGGGAGAGGGCGAGGGCGGCGGTGACGGCTCCCGACCACAGGCGCAGCCGCCGTCTGCGGGGTCCGGGCGTGCCTGGTGTGCGGTCCACTGAGGCCTCCTGTGGGGAAGAAGGGGCAGAGGAGGAAGGGGGAATCAGGGAAGAAAGAGGGAGGAAAGGGGAGTCGAGGGGGAGTCAAAGGGACAGCGGGGTAAGGGAGATGGGGAGGAGGGGGGACGGAGAAACGGTGGCCGCCGCTTGGTTGTACAAGTTGGTCCAGACCACTTTCCTTGTCAATAGGTCCAGACCAAATCCCCGTCAGGGTCCGCCGGGCCGCCCTCGCGCAGGGGGCGCGGACCGGCCGCCGGTGCGCTCCCCTTTGCTTCGGAAGCGCGGTGGGATGCTCGACCTGCCCCGTTTTCAGGTGACTTGTGCAGCGGGAGCCGGCGTTCGGCTGCGAAATCGTTGTTCTCCCTCGGTAGTGGCGTGGATACAGTGCTGGAAGAGTCACGCAGTGAAGTCACTTCGGTGCGCCGGGGGAACGACGGCACACCGACAGGCGTCGAACGGGGAGCAGCGCGTGTCAACTGCCATTGCCGTGACCAGTGCCGACATGGCGCTGCCCGCGCAGGACGAACGGACCGTGCCCGCCGTCGTCCTGCCGGACCTGGACCGCCGGCCGCTCGAGGAGACGCTGGACGGGATGCAGGCGCTGATCGACCACCACGGGTACGTCGTCGTCGTGTACTCGCGCGCCGTCCCCCAAGGGGTCGCGCGCCGCCTGCACACCATCCGCTCCCTGCTGGAGAGCGACCGCATCGCCCTGTTCCAGCCCGACCTGCCCCCGCTCGGACTGGCCGTCCTGGCCCGCCAGTTACGCCAGCTCGCCTCCTGCGACCTCGGCCCCGGCGTGCTCGCCTCGGCCGCCCGGCTGCTCACCCACTACATCCACTCCGGCGCGGTCCTCGGCTCCGTCGCCCGCCTCGACCACGTCCCCGTCGGCCTCAAGGCGCACGCCAAGTCCTGGGTTCCGGGCAGCCAGTTCGCCGTCGTCGCCCACCCCGAGCCGCAGCTCGTGCGGCTCGACTCCCAAGCCGCCCTGACCGGACCGGACTTCGCCACCTGGATGCTGGTGGCCAGGGGCCGGCTCCAGTCCGACTGGGTCGGCACCGCCCTCGCCCCCGCCTGGCGCGTGCAGGGACTGCACGAGGCCCTGCTCCCGGAGGAGTCCGCCACCTGGTGGGGGACCGGGAAGCTGATCGAGTTCTGCACCTATCTGCCCGACCTGTCGGTGCTCTACCAGCTCGTCACCTCGGTGCGCCGCAGCGCGTGCCACTGGTGCGGCATCGACGTCATCGGGGACCGCTGCGTCTTCTGCTCCGCCAGCCCGCCCGTCCACGAGAGCCCGGTGCCCACCGGGTTCGGGTGAGTCCTGAACCACCGCTCTTCGCCCCCGCCCGACTCCGCCGACCGATATCCCCCATGAGGTTGCACGGTTCATGAACTCCCGTCAGCGCCGCGGCGTGATACTCCTGCTGCTGTCCGTCCTCTGCGCCCTCGGCGCGTTCGCGGGCGTGCTCTCCGTCATCAGTGACGTGGAGTCCAAGGTCGGCCCCGAGGTCACCGCCTACCGGCTCAAGAAGGACATACCGCCGTACACCAAGCTGAAGGAGGATCAGTTCGAGAAGATCACGATGCCCGAGCGGTGGCTGTCGCCCACCGCCGTGACCGATCTGTCCCGGATCCGGGGCAAGATCGCGGTGACCACCCTGCGCGAAGGCTCCCTGCTGCAGAGCGACATGATCGTGGATCAGCCCGCTCTGCAGCCGGGGCAGCAAGAGGTCGCCATCATGATCGATGCGGCGACCGGCGTAGCCGGCAAGATCACGCCGGGCTCCACGGTCAACGTGTACGCCACCTTCGCAGGACGGCGGGAGGGTGATCCCGATCAGTCCAAGATCATTGTAACCAATGCCAAGGTGCTGGACGTCGGCCGGATCACCGCCCTCGAGCCCGACGCCGACAACAGGACCCAGCAGCCCACCCAGGCCGTCCCCATCACCTTCGCGCTGTCCACCCTCGACGCCCAGCGCATCACCTACGCCGAGTCGTTCGCCCAGCGGGTCCGGCTCGCACTGGTCGCGCCCGGCACCACCACCGGCGTCCCGGACAAGGACCGGACCTACGAACTCGCGAACGACAAGTGAGAGGCCCGCACGCATGCCCACCAGGATTCTCGCGGCAGTCGGCGACGCGGACGCGGTCCGGTCCCTCGTCACCCTGCTCAGCCAGCTCCCCGGCACCGAGCCGCTTCCCCCGGTCGCCGACTCCACCCAGCTCGTCGACACCCTGACGCGTCTGGCCGCCGAGTCCGTCGACGAACTGCCCGAGATCGTGGTGGTGCACGAACGGATCGGCCCCGTCCCGGCCCTGGAACTGATCCGTGAGGTGGCCCTGCGCTTCCCTGCGGTCGGCGTCATCCTCCTCACCTCCGACGCGAGCCCCGGCCTGTTCTCCGCCGCGATGGACTCCGGCGCGCGCGGCCTGGTCTCGCTTCCGCTGAGCTACGAGGAACTGGCCGGCCGGGTGCAGACGGTGGCCCAGTGGGCGGCGGGCGTACGGCGCCATCTCGGCCACGGCGGCGACCCGTTCACCGGAGTCGGCGGGCGCGTGGTGACGGTGAGCGGGGCCAAGGGCGGGGTGGGGGCCACCCTCGCCGCGGTCCACCTCGCTCTGGCCGCCCAGTCCTCCGGCCACAGCACGGCCCTGGTCGACATGGACCTCCAGACCGGTGACATCGCCTCCTACCTGGACGTCCAGTTCCGCCGCTCGGTCGCCGACCTCGCCGCCATCACCGACATCTCCCCGCGCGTCCTGGCCGACGCCGTCTTCCGCCACGACACCGGGCTCGCGCTGCTGCTCGCCCCCGGCGAGGGCGAGCGCGGCGAGGAGGTCACCGACCGGGCGGTCCGCCAGATCGTCAGTGCCCTGCGTTCCCGCTACGAGATCGTCGTCCTGGACTGCGGCGCCCAGATGAACGGGGCGAGCGCGGCGGCGGTGGAGACGGCCGACGTCGCCCTGCTGCTGACGACCCCGGACGTGATCGCGGTGCGGGGCGCCAAGAGGGCCGTACGGATGTGGGACCGGCTGCAGATCCGCAAGGCGGAGGAGACCACGGTGGTGGTCAACCGCCACACCCGGGGCACCGAGATCCAGCCGTCGCTCATCCGGAAGATCACCAAAACCATGGTGGCGGGAACGGTGATCCCCGCGGCCTTCAAGGAACTCCAGGGCGCGGTGGACGCCGGCCGCGTCCACGAACTGGACAACAGGAGCACGGTCAAACAGGCCCTGTGGGGCCTCGCGGGCGAACTCGGTCTCCTCAAGGCACCCGTGGGCGTCCCCAGGGGCGGCGGCCGGCTGCGGGGCGGCGACCGCGGGTCGGTGAGCTTCCGGCGGCGCAGGGAGGCGAGGCGATGAGAGCGCGGACAGCGGAGGCGGGAGGAACGCGGTTACGGCTGCTGCGGCGGCGGCTGCACTCCGACAGCGGCCAGGTCGCCGTCGAGTTCCTCGGCATGACACCGACGATCGTCATCACCCTGGTGCTGCTGTGGCAGTGCGCGCTGCTGGGCTACACGTACACGCTCGCGGGGAACGCCGCCGACGAGGCGGTGCGGGCGGCGACGGCGGCGCCCCCCGGCAGCCGGGCCGGCGCCTGCCGGCAGGCCGGGCTCGACAAGCTGCCGGAGGCGTGGCGCAGCGGGGCGGAGGTGAGCTGCGGGACGGGCGGCGGCTTTGTGAAGGCCCGGGTCGCCCTCCGGGTGCCCGTGCTCCTCCCGGGCGTGATCGACTTCCCCGTCACGGTCACGGGCCGCGCCGGAGCCGTGGAGGAGGCGACGCACTGACATGCCGGGACGCACTGACACGTCGTACGACCACCGCGCACGACACCACGACCACCGGCCCGGAGCCGGCCACGGCCCCGGTCACGGGCCCGGCCGTGACCGTCGCTCCGGGAGCGGCCGTGGAGCCGGCCGCGGATGCGACCGCGGTCAGGTCGCCATCGAGTACCTGGGGTTCATCCCGGTCCTGATGCTGGTCGCCCTGGCCGTCATCCAGACCGGGCTCGTCGCCCACGCCGCCCAGCAGGCCGGCACGGCGGCCCGCGCGGGGGCCCGCGCCGCCTCGCTCGGCATGAGCGCCCAGCAGGGCTGCCGGGAGGCGGTGTCCGCCTCGCTGAGCAGCCGTACGAGCTGCGCCGAGGCCCGCGGCGGCGACACGGTCACCGTGACCGCCACCGTCCGCATCCCGTCGGTCATCCCCTTCTGGAACCCGATCGGCGACACCCGCAGGACCGCCACCATGCCGCTCGACCACTGACCGAGGACCGCCCACCGAGGACCACCGACCCGCAGAGGACCGCCGACGTGCCGAGGACCCCCTGACCGATCGACCGACCGAGGACCGCCCACCGAGGACCGAGGAGCACCGCACCATGAGCCTCCGCGCACGCATCACCTCCTCCGAGGAGCACGGAAACCGGGGCCAGGACGGCCACCTGGTCGCCTCCTACCGGGCGAAGCTGATGGAGGAGATCGACCTCGCGGAGATGAGCTCGCTGGCCCCCGCCGAACGCCGGGCGCGCCTGGAGCGGGTGCTCGGGCACATCATCAGCCGGGAGGGCCCGGTGCTGTCGACCGCGGAGCGCGCTCAGCTGATCCGCCGCGTGGTCGACGAGGCGCTGGGCCTGGGCATCCTCGAACCGCTCCTCGAGGACGTCTCCATCACGGAGATCATGGTCAACGGTCCGGACGCGATCTTCGTCGAGCGCGGCGGCCGGGTCGAGCAGCTCCCCCTCCGCTTCGCCTCCACCGAACAGCTGATGCAGACCATCGAGCGGATCGTCTCCACGGTCAACCGCCGTGTGGACGAGTCGAATCCGATGGTCGACGCCCGCCTGCCCTCCGGGGAGCGCGTCAACGTGATCATCCCGCCGCTCTCCCTCACCGGCCCCGTCCTCACCATCCGCCGCTTCCCGCGCTCCTTCACCCTCCGGGAGCTGATCGACTTCGGCTCGCTGGACGAGCACATGCTGCTCCTGCTGGCCGGCCTGGTGCAGGCGAAGTTCAACATCATCGTCTCCGGCGCCACCGGCACCGGAAAGACGACCCTGCTCAACGCCCTCTCCGGGCTGATCCCCGAGGGCGAGCGCATCATCACCATCGAGGACTCCGCCGAGCTCCAGCTCCAGCAGAGCCATGTGATCCGGCTGGAGTCCCGTCCGCCCAACGTGGAGGGCCGCGGCCACATCACCATCCGCGACCTGGTGCGCAACTCGCTGCGGATGCGCCCCGACCGCATCGTCGTCGGCGAGGTCCGCGGCGGCGAGTCCCTGGACATGCTCCAGGCGATGTCCACCGGCCACGACGGCTCCCTCGCCACCGTGCACGCCAACAGCGCCGAGGACGCGCTGATGCGTCTGCAGACCCTGGCCTCCATGTCCGACGTGGAGGTCCCCTTCGTCGCCCTGCACGACCAGATCAACAGCGCCGTCGACGTGATCATCCAGCTCACCCGCTTCGCCGACGGCGCCCGCCGCGTCACCGAGATCGCCCTGCTCGAGAGCCACGGCAGCGAGCCGTACCGGCTGGTCACCGTGGCCCGCTTCGCCGCGCAGCCCATGACGGCCGACGGCCGGGTCCACGGCGTCTTCGAGCACTGTCCGCTGCCGCGCCGCGCCGCCGAACGCCTCTACATGGCGAACCAGCCGATCCCCCAGGCCTTCGGCGTCGCCCGGTCCGCAGACCAGCTGGCCGCCCGGGAAGCCGGGGGACAGGCCGGAAGACTGGGAGGAACCGCCCCATGGAGCTGAGCACCCTCGTCGCCCTCACCACCGGCACCACACTGCTGGCCTGCGTCCTGGCCGTCGTGGGCCTGCACCTCTACGCCCTGGGCAGGGCCCAGCGGGCGGCCCTCGTCGACCGCCTCTCGCAGACCGGTCACGTCCCGGCCGTCCGCGGACGCCGTTTCCACACGCTCGACCGCCGCCTGCGCCGGACCCGGCTGGGCCGCGGGCTGGAACGGAGACTGGCCGCGACCGGCCTGGACGTCACCCCCGGCGAGTTCTTCGTCTGCATGCTCGCCACGGTGGCCGCCCTGTGGCTGCTCGGCCACGCCGCCCTGGCCCCCTTCTTCGGCCCGCTCGCCGGACTGCTCGGGATCGGGGCGGCGGTGCAGTTCCTCAACTGGCAGCGGCAGAAACGCATCGAGAGGTTCATCAACCAGCTCCCCGAACTGGCCCGCATCCTGGCCAACGCCACCCAGGCGGGCCTCGCCCTGCGCACCGCGATCAGCATGGCGGCCGAGGAGCTGGAGGCCCCGGCCGGCGAGGAACTGAACAAGGTGGCCGACCAGCTGGCGCTGGGCGCGTCGATGGACGACGCGCTGGGCGAGCTGGCGGAGCGCCTGCCCTCCCGTGAACTGGTGGTCCTGGTCACCACCCTGGTCCTGGCCAACCGGGCGGGCGGTCAGCTGGTCGGCGCCCTGCGCAACCTCACCGAGACCCTGGAGGAACGCAAGGAGACCCGCCGCGAGATCCGCACCCAGCTGTCCCAGGTCACCATGACCTCGTACGCCGTGCCCGTGCTGGGCGTCGGCGCGTTGTTCCTGATGAACGGTGTCAAGGCGGGCGCCCTGGAGCGCATGACGGGCTCCCCGCTCGGCCAGGCCGCGGTGATCGTCGCCTTCGCGCTGTACGCGGTCGGTTTCGTCCTCATCCGCCGTCTGTCCCGTATCGACGTCTAGGCCCAAGTCCACGGCACGGAAAGGAGGGGAGAGCGGGAATGGCACTGCTGCTCGCACTGATGACGGGCCTGAGCGTCGGGGGCATCTTCGCCGGCATCCGCATGTACCGGGCGGACGCCCGGCTGCCCGGCGACCTCCAGCTGGCCCTGGAGGTGGGCGCGACGCGCACCGGCGCCGTGGACTCGCTGGTCGACCGTCTCGGCATGCGCTACGCCCCCGCCGTACTGCGCCTGATGGGCCCCAAGCTGGTGGCCAAGTACCGCCGCAGGATCGACCTGGCGGGCAACCCCGGCGGCCTGACCATCGACCGCTACGCGGCCCGGCGCGCGGTCTACGGCTTCCTGGGCGTCGTGGGCGGTCTGGTGTTCCTGCTGCGCGGCCAGTACCTCATGACCCTGCTGCTGCTCGCCTTCGGCGCGTTCTGGACCGAGGTCGGCATCTGGTCGGCGATCCGCGTCCGCAGGGACGAGATCGAGCGGACGCTGCCGGACTTCCTCGACGTGCTCGCGGTCGTGGTGAGCGCGGGCCTGGGCTTCCGTCAGGCACTGGACCGGGTGGCCTCGAGGTACGAGGGGCCGTGGGCGGACGAGCTGCGCATCACGCTCCGCCAGATGGACCTCGGCATGAGCCGCCGCCAGGCCTTCGCGGAGCTGCGGCGGCGCAACGACTCCGAGCAGGTGGCGATGTTCGTGACCGCTCTGCAGCAGGGCGAGGAACTGGGCGCGCCGATCGTCGACACCCTGATCGCCCTGGCCAGGGACATGCGCCGCACCGATGCGCAGAACGCCCGCCGCAAGGCCGCGCGCGCGGTGCCCAAGGCCACCATGATGATCACCACGTTCATGGTCCCGGCCACGATGATCCTCCTCACGGCGGGCCTGCTCCTCGGCTCGGGTGTGGACTTCGGCTCGATCACGGGCGAGTAGGGGGCGACACGGACATGACGGACATCATCCTTACGGCCCATGTCCTGCCCGCCGTGCGGCAGCCGCACGCGGGGACAAGCACCGGGGCGACCGCAGGAGCGACCGTTGGGGCGGCAGAGGGGGAAAAGGCCCCCCAAGGGCCGCCACCGTCCGAGAAATTACAGATCAGCGCCTTGCAGGCGATGTGCCGGCACGTCTTCGCCTTCCGTCTGGCGATGATCGCCCTCGCCGCCCCCGCCGCCCTCCTCAAC
>NZ_MUME01000089.1 GCF_002155915.1 Streptomyces thermovulgaris
GTCTGGGGGGCGTGGGTGCCGTACGCCCCGTGCGCCCCGTACATCTCGCCGCCCCCGTGCGTCCCCTGCGTCCCGTACGGGTCGTACGGGTCGTACGGGGTGTAGGCGGAGGGGTCGGGGGTCTGCCGGTCCAGGGGATGACCGCCGCCGTGGCCGGAGCCGTGCGGGGAGGGCCCCGGGTGCTGCTGGTCGCCCGTCGCGTACGGGTCGTAGCCGTAGCCGTAGCCTTGCTGTCCGTACGCGTCGTAGGTCTGCTGCGGCGCCTGTGGTGCCGGACCCTGCCGGTAGACGGGCCGCCCGTACTCGTCGTAGCCGACGAGCTCGTAACCCTCGCCCCCGTACCCAGCGTCGTATCGATCGTTCACCGGTGCCCCTCTCGGCTCACTCGCCGCGGTACAGCTCGCGTTTGTCGATGTAGCGCACCACTCCGTCCGGCACCAGGTACCAGACCGGTTCGCCCTTGGCGACCCTCGCCCGGCAGTCCGTGGAGGAGATGGCGAGGGCGGGGACCTCGACGAGCGAGACGCCTCCCTCGGGAAGGCCGGGGTCGGTCAGGTGGTGGCCTGGACGGGTGACGCCGATGAAGTGCGCGAGGGAGAACAGCTCCTCGGAGTCCCGCCAGGTGAGGATCTGGGCGAGCGCGTCGGCGCCGGTGATGAAGAACAGGTCCGTGTCGGGGTTGAGAGCGCGCAGGTCACGCAGGGTGTCCACGGTGTAGGTGGGGCCGCCGCGGTCGATGTCGATACGGCTCACGGAGAACTGCGGGTTCTCGGCGGTCGCGATGACCGTCATCAGATAGCGGTCCTCGGCGGGGGAGACATGGCGGTGGCTCTTCTGCCAGGGCTGGCCGGTGGGAACGAACACCACCTCGTCCAGCTGGAACCGCGCGGCGACCTCACTGGCCGCCACGAGGTGGCCGTGGTGGATCGGGTCAAACGTTCCGCCCATGACTCCCAGGCGGCGCCTGCGCGGCTTCGCGGGGCCGCCCGACCCACAGGGGTGCTTCGCTGTGTCACTCGCCGGACCGGTGGGCATGTCCTGCTCTCCCATGCGGCAGACCCTACCGGCCCGGCCCGAGGACCTCTCCGGGCAGATCCCGGGGACAGGACGGACCGGGGTTCAGCGGTCCCGGTTGAAACGCGTGGTGATCCACAGCAGGAGCAGCAGGATGATCAGCGCGCTGCCGCCGACGACAAGGGGGTCGAGGCCCTCATGGTTGCTGCCCCCTCCCTCGGCGAGGTCGACCAGCGGGGCAGCGGCACTGTAGAAGCTCATCTTCGGCAGAACCTATCCGGGTGTGGGCTGGCAAGGGTGCCTGCCCATCGTAAGCGGCTGCCTTCACAGCGCTCACTCCGGCTCCACTGTTACCGGTGCAGCCGCTGCGCCCCCTCCGGCACGGCCCTGCCGCACGCCTCTTCCGGCACGGTCCCGCCGGCCCGGCCGTCGTCCGGGAACCTTTCCGCACGCTCCGTCGTCGTCCCGCTCACAGCCGCCCGCGGCCGCGGAGAAGGAACGGAGAAGGCGCGGGGCAGGAAGGGAAGGATACGGAGAAGGGACCAGGCGGACCGGCCGGCCGAGGACGCGGCCCGGGAGCACGGCACACCACGACGCACCACGACCGGGACGCCACGGAACGACCAGGGCGGCACGGAGCAGGCAGCCGCTCTCCCCGGGGCCGGGCCGCGGCCCCGGCGGCCGGGCGGTCACGGGTCCGGGCCGCTTCCCGCCCCGGACCGCTGCGTCGCCCTGCCCCTTGGGGGCATCTCCGCCTAGGCTGGGCGTGCTTCGGGGGGCGCTTTGGACACTCACAGACATGGGGGACCACATGTCCGACGACGGCCACGAGCACACCAGGCATCAGCATGTGCCGAGCCGGCAGCGCACCCGCTTCCCGGAGATCTCCTCGCGGGCGTACGAGCATCCGGCCGACCGCTCGGCCCTGGTCGCCCTGCGCAGGCTGAGCGGCTTCGACACGGTCTTCAAGACCCTCAGCGGCCTGCTGCCCGAGCGCAGCCTCAGGCTGCTGTTCCTGTCCGACTCGGTGCGCGTCTCGGACCAGCAGTTCGCGCATCTGAACGACATGCTGCGGGACGCCTGCTACATCCTGGACCTGGAGAAGGTCCCGCTGATGTACGTCAGCCAGAACCCCCAGCCCAACGCGATGTGCATCGGCCTGGACGAGCCGATCATCGTCGTCACCACCGGCCTGGTCGAGCTGCTCGACGAGGAGGAGATGCGGGCGGTCATCGGCCACGAGGTGGGCCACGCCCTGTCCGGTCACGCGGTGTACCGCACGGTGCTGCTGTTCCTGACGAACCTGGCGGTGCGGGTCGCCTGGATCCCGCTGGGCAATCTGGCGATCACGGCGATCGTCACGGCGCTGCGCGAGTGGTTCCGCAAGTCGGAGCTGTCGGCCGACCGGGCCGGCCTGCTGGTCGGGCAGGACCTGCAGGCGTCCATGCGCGGTCTGATGAAGATGGCGGGCGGCAACCATCTGCACGAGATGAACGTGGACGCGTTCCTCGCACAGGCCGAGGAGTACGAGTCCGGGGGCGACCTGCGCGACTCCGTGCTGAAGATCCTCAATGTGCTGCCGCGCACCCATCCCTTCACCACCGTGCGGGCGGCCGAGCTGAAGAAGTGGGCCGCGTCCCGCGACTACCAGCGGATCCTGGACGGCCACTACCCGCGCCGCAGCGAGGACAAGGACACCTCGGTCAGCGACTCCTTCCGCGAGTCCGCGGCGCACTACGCCCAGCAGGTCAAGAACTCCAAGGACCCGCTGATGAAGCTGGTCAGCGATCTGGCGGGCGGTGCCGGCGACCTGGGCGAGCGGGTGCGGCGCGGCTTCAGCGGTCTGGCCGGCTTCGCCGGATCGGGCTCGGGCTCGTCCTCGTCCGGCGACCGGCCGAAGGACCGGCCGTCCTCGAACCCCCCGCCGGGCGACCAGGACTGACCCGGCCCCGGCGCTCCTCGCCCGGCGGTGTCACATCCGCGGCTGGGCGCCCGGTGCCAGGGCCCCGCACAGGGCCGTGGTGCTGTCCGGGGCATAGGGGTCCGTGCCGGCCGGGCCGCCCGCCTTGGCGGTCTGGCCGGCCAGCAGGGGCCGGAAGTGGTTCGCGGTGTCCTCGGCGCAGGACAGCGGACCGGCCCGGACGTGGGCGACGGCCAGCTGGACCCGGTGCAGTCGCACGTCGTCGTGGGTGAGACGGAACTGCAGCTCGCGCCGGACGGTGAACAGCGAGGCCGGTTCCCCGGCGGCGGAGCCGGCCGGTTTCAGCGCGTAGACGAGGGTGTGGTCGGCGCTGACCTCGAGGGTGGTGGCGTCGGCCTCGACGGCCCGCAGGCTGCCCTGTACACGGATCCGGCGGTCGGCCAGTTCGACCCGGTCCGGGTCGAAGCGGACCAGCCAGCCGGTGGGCGCATGCCGCCCGTCGGCGGCGGGGGCGTCGATGCTCCGGTCGAACTGATCGAGCTGGCCGGGGGCGAGCAGGGCCCGCACGGGGTGGGTCCGGCCTTCGGTGAGCACCTGCGGGTCGAGGGAGGAGGCGACGACGTAGTCCTTCGCGGCGGACAGCGCGGCGACGATCTGGCTGTGGGAGAAGTGCGCGGTCCGCCGGACGACGGGCAGCGGGATGCCCTCGGCGCCGATGGCGAACCGGGCGGCCGGGCTGTGCGCGTACAGGACCTCGGGATCGCCGGCCCCGGGCACCTTGCCCTGCGGGGCGAGCGGGACGACGGTGGCCCGCAGCGCGGTGACCGGCTGCTGGACCTGCGGGGTCTGCTGGGGGTGACGTATGCCCAGGTAGATCGCGGTGCCGAAGGCGAGGGCGATCAGCAGGGCGAGGATCAGCGCCTGCCGGGACGGTCCGCGGCGCAGCGGCGGACGGCGGCGCACGGCGGGGGTGTGGGCGGATATCCGCTCCTGCGCGGAGTACTCCTGGAGGCGGGCAGCGCGGACGAACGACTCGTCGAAGACGACGGACCGGTACTCGTCCTCCGCTCCTCCCGGGGCACCCTCGGGTGTCCCCTCGGGCGGGTCTCCAGGGCCTCCCATATCTTCAGGGTAGGTCTGCGGAAGTCCCGGTAAACGCCCTGCTGCGCGACAAGTCCTGACAGGTTCTCACCAACACGCCGCCAAGGCGGCGGCCCGGCCGTCAGGGGGTGCGCGGAACCGCGGGGACGGGGGGACCGGAGTGGTCGGCGGAGGCGGAGGGCACCACCGGGCCGCCCTGTTCCAGATTGGTGGTGGCGGGCGGGGGGATCTGGTCACGGCTTCCGGAGGAGCCGCCCCGGTAGACCGCCGCGAAGGCCAGCGCCACCATGCCGACGCCCATGACGAGGGCGAGCACCCAGGCGACGGGGCGGTGCCAGCGCACCTGGGGGCCGAAGGGCCGCGAGGCGCCGTAGGGCCCCTCCAGGACGTCGGGGTCGTCCAGGTCGTCGAGGTGCCGGTCGTGTCCGTCGGGGCCGTAGCCGTCCTCGTAGTGCTCGCCCCTGGCGTGGGCGTGGCGGGCCTCGGCCTCGGTGGCCTCGGCCCTGGCCTGGGCAGCGGCCAGGAGGCGTTCGACGGCGGTCGGCTCATGGATCACGGCCGCCTGTACGAAGGCCTCGTCGAAGACCACGGAGGCGAACTCTTCGTCCGACACTCCGCGGTCGTGATCGTCGTCGGGCTCCCAGCCGTCGGGGAACGGCCTACCCCCCACGTCCTCCGGCACAGGTCCAGAGTAGACCTGGGGGGGTCAATTTGGGCAGACGGTATGGAAATCCATTCGTCCGGTGAGGCGGCTTTCCGCCACCGCGGGAACCGTCCGCCCCGCCGGCCCCGGCCGTCAGCCGCGGATGTGCCCGTCGCCGGTGAGGATGTACTTCGTGCTGGTCAGCTCCGGCAGCCCCATGGGACCGCGGGCGTGCAGCTTCTGCGTGGAGATGCCGATCTCCGCGCCGAAGCCGAACTGACCTCCGTCGGTGAAGCGGGTGGAGGCGTTGACGGCGACGGTCGTGGAGTCGACCAGCTGGGTGAAGCGGCGGGCGGCCTGCTGCGAGGTGGTGACGATCGCCTCGGTGTGCCCGGAGCTCCACCGCCGGATGTGCTCGACGGCCTTGTCCAGGGAGTCGACCACGGCGGCGGCGATGTCGTACGACAGGTACTCCGTCTCCCAGTCCTCCTCGGTGGCCTCGACGACGGTGGCCCGCGACTCCTTGGCGTAGGCCATGACCCGCGCGTCGGCGTGCACGGTCACCCCGGCGTCGGCGAGCGCGTCCAGGGCGCGCGGCAGGAACTCGGCGGCGATGTCCTGGTGGACCAGCAGCGTCTCGGCGGCATTGCAGACGCTGGGCCGCTGCGCCTTGGAGTTGATCAGGACGTCGACGGCCGTGTCGATGTCGGCCTGGGCGTCGATGTAGACATGGCAGTTGCCGGTGCCGGTCTCGATCACCGGGACGGTGGACTCGTTCACCACGGTCTGGATCAGCGAGGCGCCGCCGCGCGGGATCAGCACGTCGACCAGGCCGCGGGCGCGCATCAGCTCGCGTACGCTCTCGCGGCTCTCCCCGGGCACGAGCTGTACGGCGTCGGCGGGCAGCCCCGCCCCGTCCACGGCGTCGCGCAGGACCCGGACCAGGGCGGTGTTCGACTCGTAGGCGGAGGCCGAGCCGCGCAGCAGGACCGCGTTGCCCGACTTCAGGCAGAGGGCGGCGGCGTCCACGGTGACATTGGGGCGGGCCTCGTAGATGATGCCGACCACGCCGAGCGGGACCCGGACCTGGCGCAGGTCGAGTCCGTTCGGGAGCGTGCTGCCGCGCACCACCTCGCCGACCGGGTCGGGCAGCGCCACCACGTCGCGCACATCGGAGGCGATGGCGCGCACCCGCTCCGGGGTGAGCGTGAGCCGGTCGATCAGGGCGTCGCTCGTGCCGGCCTCGCGGGCCTTGGCGACGTCCTTGGCGTTGGCCTCGACGATTTCGGCCGTGCGGGCCTCCAGGGCGTCCGCGATGGCCAGCAGGGCCTCGTCCTTCTTCGCACGCGGCAGCGGCGCGAGGACGGCGGCGGCGTCCTTGGCCCGGTGGGCGGCCTGGATGACCGGGGACTTCGAGTCGTGCGGCGAGAGCGTGGTCATGGGAGGAAGGGTAGTGCGCCCCACCGGGCCGTCCACGGGCGTTCCACAGCACGAGACGGGCGGAGCGAGGCGTCGGCGGAGGTCAGAAGGGGTGGACCCCCACCGGGGTCGCGAGCCGCGGGCCATGGCCCTCGGCGAGTCGCTGGTGATAGGTCTCGCGGTCGATGACCTCCAGACCGACGATCTCCCAGGGCGGGAGTTTGGCGCTGTTGCGGTGCTCGCCCCACAGGCGCAGGGCGACGGCGGCCGCGTCGTGCAGGTCGCGGGCCTCCTCCCAGTAGCGGATCTCGGCGTGGTCGCAGGCGTAGCGGCTGGTCAGCAGGAAGGGGTGGTCGTGGGCAAGCTGCTCCAGACCGCGCCGCACCTCCTGCAGCGGAGCCCTCGCGCCGGAGACGCTGAGGGTGACGTGCCACAACCGGGGCAGGTCGGGCGGCTCCCCGCAGTCGGCTCCGGTCGCCACGCTCGTCAGCCCACCGCGGGACACCGCCGCCCCGGGGCGCACTCGTCTCACGACGGCCTCCCTCACCTCTTCGTCGCTCTCTGTCGTGTCCGACGCGTCTTCCGCGTCCTCGTGGTCCCACCGGGGCACGCGTGTGCCGCGCGTGCCCCCGGAGAAATCCCCCGAGAGAAGTGGAGCAGGCCGCGGCGCCTCATGGGGCGGTTTTGCAGAACGTCCCCGTTGTCGGGCCGTGCGGTGCCGGATGTTTCACCCCATTACGGCCGCAGGATCACCAGGTCGTCCCTGTGTACGACCTCGCGTTCGTACGCCGGTCCCAGTTCGCGGGCGAGTTCACGGGTGGAGCGGCCGATCAGCCGGGGGATCTCCCTGGCGTCGAAGTTGACGAGTCCGCGGGCGACCGCGCGTCCGGCCACGTCGCGCAGCTCGACCGGATCACCGGCGGTGAACTCGCCCTCCACGCCGGCGATTCCGGCGGGCAGCAGCGACTTGCGGCGCTCCACGACCGCGTGGACGGCGCCGTCGTCGAGGATGAGCGAGCCCTGGGGGGTGGAGGCGTGCTGCAGCCACAGCAGCCGGTCGGAGGAGCGCTTGCCGGTGGGGTGGAAATAGGTGCCGGTCTCCTTGCCGGACAGGGCGTCGGCCGCGCGGGCGGCGCTGGTGAGCACCACGGGAATGCCGGCGGCGGCCGCGATCCGGGCCGCCTCGACCTTGGTGACCATGCCGCCGGTGCCGACACCGGACCGGCCGGCGCTGCCGATCTCGACGCCGACCAGGTCCTCGGGCCCGCGCACCTCGGCTATCCGGGAGGCCCCGGGCCTGCTCGGGTTGCCGTCGTAGAGGCCGTCCACGTCGGACAGCAGCACCAGCAGATCGGCGCGGACCAGGTGGGCGACGAGGGCGGCGAGGCGGTCGTTGTCGCCGAAGCGGATCTCGTCGGTGGCGACGGTGTCGTTCTCGTTGACGATCGGCAGGGCACCCATCGCCAGCAGCTTGTCCAGGGTGCGGGAGGCGTTGCGGTGGTGGGCGCGGCGGCTGGTGTCGTCGCTGGTCAGCAGGATCTGGCCGACCCGGATGCCGTAGCGGGCGAAGGAAGCGGTGTAGCGGGCTACGAGCAGGCCCTGGCCGACGCTGGCCGCGGCCTGCTGACGGGCGAGGTCACGGGGGCGGCGGCGCAGGCCCAGCGGGGCGAGCCCGGCGGCGATGGCTCCGGAGGAGACGAGGACGATCTCCTTCTCTCCCCCGCCGTGCACCGCACCGAGGACGTCCACGAGCGCGTCCACCCGGTCGGCGTCCAGCCCGCCCGACGCGGTGGTCAGCGACGAGGATCCCACCTTGACGACGATCCTGCGGGCCTCGAGAACGGCCTGCCTTGCCCCTGTCACCTTGCTGTCTGCCCCCTCGCACTGATTGGACTGCCTGCCCGAATCTACGCGAAGGGGACCGCGGACCGCTCGCCGGTCCATGCTGCGGACCGCGTCAGGGGCTCTTGGCCTGCGCCGTCGAAGGGCGTGTGCGCGGGCCGGTCCTCCGCGGTGCGCCCGGGCGCGGGACCGGGGCCGCGCCGGCCCCTCCGGTGCGGGCGTCGTCCCGTCGTCCTCACACGGCGACGGCCCGTCCGGGGTGCGCGGTCCGGCGAGGGCCCCTTCCGTGTCCCGGTGCCCGTGTTCCGGTGCCCGGCGTGGCCGCCCCGACCGGCAGACGCCTCTGGCAAACGGGACAGTGGGGCACCCGTCGGGTGTTCTCCAACGGCACAGGGCGGCATATCCGTGTCCGGTCCGCATCCGGAGAGTTCGTCGACGCCCTTGCTCCTGCTCGCCCTTGCGCTCTCGCTCGCTCTCGTTTGCGGACGATCCGTATGGACGGCCCGTACGGAGCAGCCCCGGCCGGCGGTCCGGCTTTCCGGACGGCCCCGTCCCTGTGCAGGGCGAGGGCCGCCGCCCGCGCCGTGGCGCTCCGCGCGCACGTGAGGCGCACGGGAGATTGCCGGGAATGCTCACCACGGCGTCCTTGGTCTTCCGCGGGAAGAAGCGGTATTTCCCGGTGCCCGCCTTTTCGCCGGTGAAAGGGCGGCGTTCTTCCGTATTGCCGCCGGATTGCCGAAACAATCGCGGCGGACGGTGCGGGGTGCGGTGTTCCCCACGGTTCTTCACGAGCGTGTATGCGCTGTTCCGGTTATTTCTCCGGACAGGGAGGGGTCCGGTTCGCGAAGACCCGGATCATCCTGTCCTCTCCGTGCGGGACCGACCGCGGCGGCGACGCGGCCGGTCCCGCCTTCCCCGCCCGCCGCCGGGAGGGGCCGGTCCGGCCCGGCTCCCTCACCGTGTCCCCGCCGGCGGTGCCGTCACCGGTGGTGGTGCCGCCACCCCTGCCAGGCCGACTCGATCATCTCGTCCAGCCCGTACCGGGCAGTCCATCCCAGCTCGTCGCGGATGCGGTCCGCCGAGGCCACGACCCGGGCCGGGTCGCCGGCGCGGCGGCCCGTCACCTCGGGGACCACGTCCTCGTGGCCGGTCGCCTTGAGGATGCGGTCGACCATCTCCCGCACCGAACTTCCCTCTCCCCGGCCGACGTTCAGGGTGAGCGCCGTGCCGCTCGGGGCCTGTTCGAGATAGCGCGCCGCCGCGAGATGGGCGGAGGCGATGTCCTGCACATGGATGTAGTCGCGCACACAGGTGCCGTCGGGCGTCGCGTAGTCGTCGCCGAAGATCCGCGGCGCCTCCCCCGCCTCCAGCCGCTCGAACACCATGGGAATGAGATTGAAGACACCGGTGTCGGACAGCTCGGGGGAAGCCGCTCCGGCCACGTTGAAGTAGCGCAGGGACACACCGCGCATGCCGTACGCGGTGGCCGCCGCCTTGATCAGCCACTCCCCGACGAGCTTGGTCTCCCCGTACGGGCTCATGGGCACGCAGGGGGTGTCCTCCGTGACGAGGTCCACATCGGGCATGCCGTAGACGGCCGCGGAGGAGGAGAACACGATCCGGTCGACTCCGGCCGCGGTCATGGCCTCCAGGAGCGTCTGCACGCCGGTGACGTTCTCCCGGTAGTAGTGAAGGGGCCGCTCGACGGACTCCCCCACCTGCTTCTTGGCCGCGATGTGCACCACTCCCGTCACACCGTGGTCGCGCATCGCCTGCTCCAGCGGCCCTCGGTCCACGACGCTGCCGACGATGAGCGGCACCCCTTCCGGCACCCGGTCCGCGCTGCCGGTGGACAGGTCGTCGTACACGACCACGGACGCACCGCCGTCGCGCATGGCACGCACCACGTGCGCGCCTATGTATCCGGCTCCACCCGTGACGAGCCAGCTCATCCTCATGCCTCCCAAGTCGTGGTCACTGCATGAAGACTCTTCCTCGGAGACGGGAAAATCGAATCAGACATACAGGGTGTATGGCAAAAATCACAGCTATCGCCCGCGGGACCGTCCGCCCCGCCCCTTGAAAATCGGGGCCGCCTTGAATAGGACAATTCGGACACCGGTCACTCTACGGACATCCGCAACCGCGCCCACGGAAACTTCTCGTGAATCCTTTACTCTGATGCGACGACGCTCCCCAGGCCCCCGGCCTCCCGGAGCGCGACTCGTCCCCGTGCGCACGTGGTCAGTTCTCGGAACAGGTTGTAAGGATGCCCAGACTTTCCCTCGTTGTCCCTGTGTACAAGGTGCAGGGGTACCTACCCGAGTGCCTTGATTCCATACTCGGGCAGAGCTACACGGACTTCGAGATCATCGCTGTCGACGACTGCTCCCCGGATGGATCGGGCGCCATTCTTGACCAATATGCGGAGAGAGACGCCCGCATTCATGTGATTCACCTCACCGAAAATGTGGGGCTGGGGCGTGCGCGCAACGCGGGACTGGAGAAAGCCCGGGGCGACTACATTCTGTTCCTGGACAGTGACGACACGTTGTCCGACGGTGCGCTGGCCGCGATCTCCGAGCGTCTCGAGGCCACGGGAGACCCGGAGATACTGATCTACGACTACGCGCGCACCTACTGGGACGGCCAGATCCGCCGCAACCAGCGGGCGGACCTGCTCAAGGAGGAGGGCCCGGACGTCTTCCGCCTCGCCGACCGTCCGCAGCTGCTCAATCTGCTCCAGATCGTCTGGAACAAGGCCTACCGCCGCGACTTCATCGACCGTCTCGGCCTCACCTTCCCGCCCGGGTACTACGAGGACGCCCCCTGGACGTTCTGCTCGCTGATCAGCGCCGAGCGGATGGCCGTCCTGGACCGCGTCTGCGTGTACTACCGGCAGCGCCGCGAGGGCGGCAACATCCTCAAGACGGTCAGCCGCAAGCACTTCGACGTCTTCGACCAGTACCGGCGCGTCTTCGAGTTCGTCGACGCGCGGGAGGAACTCGCCCAGTGGCGCACGCCGCTGTTCCGCAAGATGGTCGACCACTACCTGACCGTGCTGGAGCGCCCGGGTCGTCTGCCGCAGAACGCCCGGGCGGAGTTCTTCCGCCGCGCCTCCGCCGACTACCGCGCACGGCTGCCCAAGGACTTCCAGCGGCCCGCCGGCGGACGCGGCCACAAGTACGCGCTGCTGGAGCGCAACGCGTACGCGGCCATGGCGAGCGCCACCGCCGCCCTGAAGCTCCGCAGGTCGGTGAAGAACCGCGCCCGTACGGTGCTCAGCCGGTCCAAGCGCAGCGCGATGGGCGTCTTCTACCAGTCCCAGCTGCGTCTTCCCATCGACGAGAACCTCGCGGTGTTCTCCGCCTACTGGAGCCGCAGCGTCTCCTGCAACCCCGCGGCGATCGACGCCGAACTCGCCCGCCTGGCACCGCACATCCGCCGGGTGTGGGCCATCCGCCCGGACGCGATGGACCAGGTGCCCGAGGGCGTGGAGGCCGTCCCCCTCGGCTCGCGCGAGTACTGGGCCGCCATGGCGCGCGCCAAGTACCTCGTCAACAACGTCAACTTCGCGGACGCCGTGGTGAAGCGGGAGGGCCAGATCCATCTGCAGACCCACCACGGGACACCGCTGAAGACGATGGGGCTGGACCAGCAGAAGTACCCCGCCTCCACCAACATGGACTTCGCCAAGCTCCTCGAGCGGTGCGACCGCTGGGACTTCAGCCTCAGCTCCAACAGCTTCTCCACCGCCGTCTGGGAGCGGGTGTACCCCTGCTCGTACGTCTCCCTGGAGACCGGCTACCCGCGCAACGACATCCTGGTGAACGCCTCGTTCGAGGACGTGCGCCGGGCACGCGCCGAGCTGGGCCTGGCCGCGGGCACCAAGGCCTTCCTGTACATGCCCACCCACCGCGAGTACCAGCCGGGCTTCACCCCCGCGCTCGACCTCGCCCGGTTCGCCGAGGAACTCGGCCCCGACGTGACCCTGATGCTGCGGGGGCACTACTTCTACGGCAACTCGCCGCACATCGCCGAACTGCGCCGCAGCGGCCGGATCATCGACGTCTCGGGGCACCCGCGGGTGGAGGAGCTCTACCTGGCCGCGGACGCGCTCATCACGGACTACTCCTCCGCGATGTTCGACTACGCGGTGCTCGACCGGCCGATCATCATCTACGCCCCGGACTGGGACATCTACTCCGCGGTCCGCGGCACGTACTTCAACCTGCTGGAGGAGCCGCCCGGTGCGGTCGCCACCTCCCAGGCCGAGCTGATCCGGCTGCTCGGCTCGGACGAGTACAGCGGGCCGGACGCCGCCGAACGCCGGGCGGCGTTCCGCCGCCGCTTCTGCGAGTTCGACGACGGGCGCGCGGCGGAAAGAGTGGTGCGACGCGTCTTCCTCGGTGAGGAGAGTCTGCTGCCGTTCGTCCCCTTCGCCGAACGTTCCCACGCACCGACCCCCGACCAGGCACTCGAACTGGTCGAGCGGGCCTGACTGACCCCGAAAGGAGCACACACACGCCATGGCCCCTCGGCTCAGTGTCATCGTCCCCATCTACAACGTCGAGCGCTATCTGCCCGCGTGCCTGGACTCGCTCGCCGCACAGACCTTCCGGGACATCGAGGTCCTGATGGTCGACGACGGCTCGCCGGACAACTCCGCCGCCATAGCCGCGGAGTACGAGGCCCGTGACAAGCGTTTCAAGCTCATCCGCAAGGAGAACGCCGGGCTCGGTGCGGCCCGCAACACCGGCATCGCCC
The DNA here is from genome assembly GCF_002155915.1 of Streptomyces thermovulgaris. Classification (GTDB taxonomy): domain Bacteria; phylum Actinomycetota; class Actinomycetes; order Streptomycetales; family Streptomycetaceae; genus Streptomyces; species Streptomyces thermovulgaris. Next base: position 12,708 of record NZ_MUME01000089.1, read on the forward strand.
ACATGTCGGACGAGTCGGAGTTCCTCACCTTCGTCGACAGCGACGACGTCATCCCGCCGGACGCCTACCGGCTGATGATCGCCAGCCTGGACGAGTCCGGCTCGGACTTCGTCACCGGCAACGTCTTCCACCTCAAGGGCGAGCGGTCGTGGCAGGTGCCGCTGATGAAGATGCTCGCCGGCGAGGCCCGCAAGCGCACGCACATCTCCAAGTACCCCAAGCTGATCGCCGACCGCATCGCGTGCAACAAGGTGTTCCGGCGCTCCTTCTGGGAGAAGGAGGGCTTCGCCTTCCCCGAGGGCATCCTCCACGAGGACATCCCGGTCATCCTGCCCGCGCACTACCGCGCCCAGGCCATCGACATCATCGGCGAGCCCACCTACTTCTGGCGGCTGCGCGAGGGCGAGGCGGCGCCCTCGATCACCCAGCGCCGCAAGGAGCCCCAGGCCATCCGCGACCGTGTCACCGCGGTGAGCATGGTCAGCGACTACCTCGCCCAGCAGCCGGGCCCGGAGTTCGCCGAGTACAAGCGCCAGTACGACGACCGGGTGCTCCGTGACGACCTGCGGCTGTTCCTGCGGGTGCTGCCGGACGCGACGGCCGAGTTCCACGAGGCCTTCCTGGAGGCCACCAACCGCTACCTCGACATGGTGGATCCGAAGATCGTCATGGATCTGCCCACGGACCTGCGGGTGCAGTGGATCCTGGTCCGCAAGCACGCCATCCAGGAGCTGATCGCCCTGCTGGCCTCCCAGCGCCGCAAGGAGCCGATCGAGGTCTCCGGAACCTTCCGCAAGTACGCGAGCTTCCGCACGCTGGAGGAGAGCGGCTACGAGCTGCCCAAGGCCGCGCTGCGCATCGACGGCGACCTGGACCTGCGGGCCCCGCTGCGCTCGGTGACCTGGAAGGACGGCAAGCTGGTGCTGTCCGGCGACGCCTGGATCGACAAGATCGAGGTGGCGAGCAAGCGCAGCAGCGTCAAGATCCTCCAGCTCAAGCGGAACGGCTCGCGCCGCCGCATGTTCCTGCCCGCCAAGAACGTCTACCGGCCGGAGTGCACCACCGACTCCGGACAGCAGAGGTACAACTACGACTGGGCCGGCTGGGAGGTGACGCTCGACCCCGCCAAGCTGCGCAAGGGCGGTGTCTGGCAGGAAGGTCTCTGGCACGTCGGCATCAACGTCTACGCGTCCGGCCTGGTGCGGCGCGGCGGCGTCTGGGCCCGCGGCGGCTCGCCCGCGAACTTCCCGCCCTACCAGTGGCTCGACGAGGACCACCGGCTGCTGCCGATCGCCGAGCACAGCGCCCTCAAGCTGCGCGTCGAAAAGGTGCGCGCCCTGATCACCGACCGCCGTCTGGACGGTGACGCGGTGGAGATCAGCGGTGACATCCGCGTTCCGCTGAAGGACGGGGAGACGCTGGCGTTCCGCCTGCTCAACTCCAAGAGCGGCGAGATCCGCAAGTACCCCGTCGAGGTGACCCGGCAGGGCGGCAGGACCACCTTCCGCACCCGGGTGCCGCTCGCCGACGTGGCTCTCCTCGGCAACAGCGCCGTCGACGAACAGGCCCAGCCGAAGCGCCGTCTGTGGAGCACCGCGCTGCTGGCCACCGCCCCGGACGGCACCGAGCGCCAGTTCAGCAGCGTGGTGCGGGAAGGACTGGAGGACCTCTCCTTCGACCTGCCCGACTCCTTCGGCGAGGCGGGCGCCCACCGCGAGATCGCCGTGGTGTCCGGCACCAACGGCTATCTGAAGATCATCGGCCGGACGCGCCGCGCGGTGCTCACCGGGGTCGAGGTGAAGGACGGGAAGATCGTGGTGAGCGGCCGCAGCAGCCGCGCCCTCGTCGGAGCCGACCTGATCCTCAAGGCGACCGGCCGGTTCGACGAGCGCAAGGCCCCCATCACCTGGTCCGAGGACGGCACGTTCACCGCGGCCTTCGACCCGTCGCGGATGGGCGGCTCCGGCCAGGTGCCGCTCAAGGCCGGCCGCTGGAACCTCGTCCTGCGCTCCTCCGATGCGGAGGCGCCGGACGCCTCGTTCGTCATCGACCGCCTCGCCCTGCCCCAGTTCCCGCTGCACACCGAGCTGAACGAGCGCCGCTACTGGTTCGAGAACCGGTGGGGCGACTTCCCGCAGCTCAACTGCCGGTCCGAGCTGAGCGACCTGGAGCGCGGCCCGTACCGCCAGCTCCAGCTGCGCCGCGAGGTGTACGAGCCGTGCCGCCGGCAGCCGCTGCGCGACCAGGTGTTCTTCCTCAGCTACAACGGCAAGCAGTACTCCGACAGCCCGCGCGCCATGCACGAGGAGCTGCTGCGCCGGGGCAGCGACCTGAAGTTCCTGTGGGCCGTGCGCGACGGCCAGGTGATCCTGCCGCCCAGCGCGGAGAAGGTCCGCATGTGGGGACGCGAGTGGTTCGAGGCGCTGGCCACCTCCCGGTACATCGTCACCAACGGGCATCTGCCCGAGTGGGTGGAGCGCCGGCCCGGCCAGGTCATCGTGCAGACCTGGCACGGCACGATGCTCAAGAAGATCGGCCACGACATCGAGACCCTGCACTTCGACCGCGAGTACCAGAACCGGCTGGCGCTCGAGGCGAAGAACTGGAGCCTGCTCGTCTCCTCCAACCGGTTCTCCACGCCGATCCTCAAGCGCGCCTTCTCCTACGACGGGGAGATCCTCGAGGCCGGCTACCCGCGCAACGACTACCTCTACTCGCCCGACCGCGACAAGATCGCGGAGAAGGTGCGGAAGTCGCTCGGCATCCCGAGCGGCAAGAAGGTCCTGCTGTACGCGCCGACCTGGCGGGACGACCAGTCGCACAGCGCCGGTCAGTACCTGTTCGACCTGCGGATCGACCTCGAGGACGCCCGCCGGCGTCTCGGCGAGGACCATGTGCTGCTGATCCGCCGTCACTCCAACATCGTCGACGCGGTGCCCGGTGCGGGCAACGGCTTCGTCTGGGACGTCTCGGAGTACCCGGACATCGCCGACCTGTACCTGCTGGCGGACGTGCTGATCACGGACTACTCGTCCGTGATGTTCGACTACGCGCACCTGAAGCGTCCCATGCTGTTCTTCACGTACGACCTGGAGCACTACCGGGACACGCTGCGCGGCTTCTACTTCGACTTCGAGAAGGACTCGCCCGGACCGCTGCTCTTCACCTCCGAGGAGCTGGTGACGGCGATCCTGAACATCGACAAGGTGACCGCCGAGTACAAGGAGCGGTTCGAGCGGTTCCACCACCTGTTCTGCGACCTCGACGACGGTCACGCCTCCCGGCGCGTCGTGGACCGGATGCTGGAACAGGCCAAGGAAGTCTGAAAGAAAGTCCGAAAGGGACTCCGAACGGCCGGACCGGCCGGGCTTTCCGCTCGGCCGGTCCGGCCGTTCACGGGGCGGCGCAGCCGCCTGGGGGCCGGGCCCACGGCACGGGGTGCGGCGCCACCGCCGTCCGCGGGCCCGGGGCGTCTCACCGCCCCTGGCAGCGGTTCCCCGCAGCAGGCGTCCCCTCCGCGGGGGCCGCTTCCTGCCGGGTCAGAGGGTCACCGTCTTGAAGGCCAGCTGGGCGGCCGTCGTGAAGTACGGGCGGATCTCCACACGGGCGAAGGAGCTCTGCGGAACGCGCTTGCCGCGCAGTAACCGCCGTGCGACACGGGCCGCACCGCCCCTGCCCGACGCGCCGCTTCCGTTCACCGCCCGCTTGCGCACCGGGCGCGGATACCTGAAGACCTTGAACGGCTCCAGCACATCGGTGACGAACTTGCTCATCCGCACCTTGTCGCCGTCGGCCGGCCACAGCCAGAGGTCCCAGACCTCCTCCTCGTGCCGGTGCTCCGCGACCAGGGTGTCGAGCGGGACCTCACAGCCGAACCGGGCTCCCTCCGTCCAGGCCACGGGGAACCGGAGCACCCGCTCCTTGTCCTTCCGGTTGACCGCCGCGACCTCCGCACCGACGACGATCTCCGCGCCGTTCCAGGAGTCGGCCTCGATGTGGACGCGGTCGGGCCCGACGCGCACTCCGGTCACCTCCAGGTGCCGCTCCCTGACCCGGCTGCGCACCCGCAGACGGCCGGTCGTCCGCTCCTTGAACGGCAGCAGCGTCTCCAGCCCCTGTGTGCCCGGCTCATGGGCCGGTGACGCCAGGACGGTGGTGTCACAAAGGCCCATGCACAGGCTCTTCTCGTACCCCTCCTCCGACACCACGCCGAGCTCCCAGACGCCGTCCGCGAGGGAGCCGTGCCGCGGGATCCGCGCCGTGCCGTGCGCAAACGGCATCTGGACGGGCTCCTTGGCGCCGCGCACATCACGGCAGACGAGGCGCAGCCCCGCCGGCACCCGCTCCCGCGTCCCGCACGGGACCAGTGCCACCTCCACGTCGCCGTCGGCGAGCACGGTGCAGTCGGCCGTCCCGGGCAGTTCCCGGACGACCTCGAAGCGGGCGCGTGCCCTGGCCACGATCGCCTCGAACCGCTCGGCGCTGGGTCCCGGGGCGAACCTCTCGGCGGTCCGGAGCGCCTGCCGTCCCATGGCGAGACGCCGTCCCTCGTCCTCGATGAGCTCGTTGATCGCGGCCGCCATGGCCGCGGTGTCGCCGAGAGGGACGAGAAGGCCGTCGGTGCCGTGGGTGAGGATGTTGCGCGGACCGTGGTTGCAGTCCATGGCGACCACCGGCAGCCCCCGGGTCATCGCCTCCACCGTCACATTGCCGAAGGGTTCGCGCAGCGAGGGCAGCACAAAGATCGATCCCTTGGCGAACTCGGCGGTGACCGGAAACGCGGGCCCCATCAGATGGACGTGGTTGTACAGGCCCTTGTCGTGGATCCGGCTCCGCAGGGCCGCCTCCTCGGGGCCGCTGCCGTAGATCCGCAGCTGCCAGTCCGGATGGCGTTCCACCACGGTCGCGAAGGCGTCGATCAGTCCGTGGAAGTTCTTGTGCTCCTTGAAGACGCCGGCGGTGACGACCACCTTGCTGCTGCCGTCGGACGTCCGGCCGCCGGGGTCGGGAATGCAGTTCGGCAGCACGCTGATCCGGTCGCGGACACCCGGGACCAGCCGGCCGAGGTTCTCCCGTTCCTCGGGCGTGAGCACGGTGATGGCGTCGAGCCTTCGGTAGGCGTCCTCGAAGAGCATCCGCCGCAGCCCTTCTTCGTAGATGCCGGGCATGGAGTGCTCCTGCGCGACCTTCAGGTAACGGCCCGGCGCCGCGGCGAGCAGCACGGTGATCCGGGGGTTGGAACTCACCACCACATCGGCGTCCGTGCTGTCGAGATAGGTCAGGAGGCGCTTTTCGGCGAGCCTGCTGACGACCGGTTTCCTCTCGTTCTTCGGATAGGGGTAGCGTGCCGGGAACTCGTGTGCCAGCGGATCGTCCCCGTCGTAGGCCGCGGAGTGCTTCCGCAGGTCGGTGAGGGCGCGTACGCGCACCCGGTCGTCCAGCGGGAAGAACGACTCGTCCCGTATCTTCCGCAGGGCCACGATCTCCACCTGGTGCTTGTCGGCGAGCGCCCCCGCAAGGTTCTGCGTCGCCGTCACCACACCCCCCATGTGGCACAGATCGCGGACCAAGAATGCAATTCTCACTGCGCTTCCTCCCCAAAGCGGCGCGTTCCCGCGCAGCACGAGAACGCGGTTCGATCATCAAGATCGAAAACGCCCGGGGGAGGTTGTGCCCTCTGGGGTCACAATGGGGACACGGTCGCCTCCAGGCCGTGGACGCGACCGTCCCTTGGGGGTTGTGCCGTCAGAACGGCTCGAAGCCGTCGTACCCGTGCTCGGCCTCCTCGTGTGCCGCCTGCCGGTCACGGCGGCGCTGGGCGGCCGGGCGGATCTGCTCGAAGCGGTGGTCCTCACCGCGGCGGCCGAGCCTCTCCGCGCCCGTCATGATCGACGGCTCCCAGTCGAAGACGACGGCGTCGTCCTCGGGACCGATGGCGACGCCGTCGCCGGGCCGGGCACCGGCCTTCATCAACTCCTCCTCGACACCGAGGCGGTTGAGCCGGTCGGCGAGATAGCCGACGGCCTCGTCGTTGTTGAAGTCGGTCTGCCGCACCCAGCGTTCGGGCTTCTCGCCCCGCACCCGGAAGAAGCCGTCCTTCTCGCGGGTGACGGTGAAGCCGGTGTCATTGACGGCCATCGGCCGGATGACGATGCGGGTCGCCTCCTCCCTCGGCCGGGCCGCGCGCGCCTTCGCGACCAGCTCGGCGAGCGCGTACGACAGCTCCTTGAGCCCGGTGCGCGCCACCGCCGACACCTCGAAGACCCGAAGGCCGCGCGCCTCGAGGTCGGGGCGGACCATGTCGGCGAGGTCCTTGCCGTCGGGGATGTCTATCTTGTTCAGGACGACGACACGGGGACGGTCCTCGAGGCCGCCGTACTGCCGCAGCTCCTCCTCGATGACGTCGAGGTCGGAGATCGGGTCGCGGTCGGACTCCAGGGTGGCCGTGTCCAGTACGTGCACGAGCACGCTGCACCGCTCGACGTGCCGGAGGAACTCCAGGCCGAGGCCCTTGCCCTTGCTGGCGCCCGGGATGAGACCGGGGACGTCGGCGATGGTGTAGACGGTGGAACCGGCGGTGACCACGCCCAGGTTGGGGACGAGCGTGGTGAAGGGATAGTCCGCGATCTTCGGCTTGGCGGCGGAGAGGACGGAGATCAGGGAGGACTTGCCGGCGCTCGGGTAGCCCACCAGGGCCACGTCGGCGACGGTCTTCAGCTCCAGGACGATGTCCTTGACTTCTCCCGGCTCGCCCAGCAGCGCGAAGCCGGGCGCCTTGCGGCGGGGGGAGGCCAGCGCCGCGTTGCCGAGGCCGCCCCGGCCGCCCCGGGCGGCGACGTACGAGGTGCCGTGCCCGACCAGGTCGGCGAGGACGTTGCCCGCCTTGTCGAGGACGACGGTTCCGTCCGGCACGGTCAGCACCAGGTCCTCGCCGTCCTTGCCGGAGCGGTTGCCGCCCTCGCCGGGCTTGCCGTTGGTGGCCTTGCGGTGCGGGGAGTGGTGGTACTCCAGCAGCGTGGTGACGGACTGGTCGACGGTGAGGATCACGTCCCCGCCGCGCCCGCCGTTGCCGCCGTCCGGGCCGCCGAGCGGCTTGAACTTCTCGCGGTGCACGGAGGCACAGCCGTGGCCTCCGTTACCCGCGGCGACATGGAGTTCGACGCGGTCCACGAAGGTGGTCATGGTGAGTGCCTCCTGAGAGTTCTCCCGGCCGGCGGCCGGGGACATGGGGAATGTCTTCTGCTCAACATGCGAAAGGCGGACCCGCCTTCCCACCCGGGAAGTGAGGTCCGCCTCGCGAAGTGTCCGGTCCGAACCTGGGTCAGGCGACCGGGACGATGCTCACGACCCTACGGCCACGGCTGGTGCCGAACTTCACCGCACCGGCCTGCAGCGCGAACAGGGTGTCGTCGCCACCGCGACCGACACCAGCGCCCGGGTGGAAGTGGGTGCCGCGCTGGCGGACCAGGATCTCACCCGCGTTGACGACCTGACCGCCGAAGCGCTTCACGCCGAGCCGCTTGGCATTGGAGTCGCGCCCGTTCCGGGTGGACGATGCGCCCTTCTTGTGTGCCATCTCTCTTCAGTCCCTTACTTCGCGGCCGAGGGGATCGACGTGACCTTGATCGTCGTGTACTGCTGACGGTGGCCCTGCCGACGGCGGTAGCCGGTCTTGCTCTTGTAACGCAGAATGTCGATCTTCTGGCCCTTGTGGTGGTCCACGACCTCGGCCTGGACCTTGACGCCGGCCAGCACCCACGGGTCGCTGGTCACGGAGTCGCCGTCGACGAGCAGCAGGGTCGAGAGCTCGACCGTGTCACCAACCTTGGCAGTGGGAATCTTGTCAATCTCAACGATGTCGCCGACAGCAACCTTGTGCTGGCGACCACCGCTGCGCACGATGGCGTACACGCAGATCTCACTCTCTCGCTCGAAACGGCACCCCCGCAGGCCAGCAGCCCTGCGAGACACGCGGACTGCCTCTCCCGGCCACACCCGTGCCCGGGAGGAAAGGGTTTACGGGGATGTGGCGTGCTCAGTGGACACGCCGACGGTCAAGGTTACGAGGCGTGCCCGGCAAGGGTCAAACCGGCACCCCTTCTCTCCCCGGCCCTGGGCGTGTCCCGCCGGGACACGCGGGCCGGCGGCCCCGGCGGGACGGCTGTCCGACGGGTGAGGCCCCGTACGGCACCCCCGGCCCGTACGGAAAACCCCGTACGAGGAAAACCCCGTACGGGAAGGAAGAAGGACGGTGAAGACGGTGTGGTCCCGTCCCTCGAGGGACGGGACCACACCGTGCCGGGGCTCTCCTCGGATCAGCCCTCGTCCGTCGTGGCCGAGACCGACGACAGCGACTGCTGGGCCGCCGCGGTCTTCGACGCCGACTTCTTCGCGGCCGTGGCCGTCTTGGCGGCCTTCGCCGCCTTCTTGGCCGTCGCCTTCTTGGCCGCGGTCTTCTTGGCGGCCGTCCTCTTCGTGGCGGCCTTCTTCGCCGTGGCCTTCTTGGCGGCCTTGCGGGCCGTCTTCTTGGCCGGGGCGGCCTCCTTCTCGGCGGCTTCGGCTTCCGCCGTCCCAGGGGCCTCGGCGGCGGTCTCGGCCGCCGGTTCCGCAGGCTCAGCCGCCTCGGCAGCGGTCTCGGCCCCTGCCTCCGCGGGCTCCTCGGAAGCCTCGGCGACGGGCTCGGCCACCGGCTGCTCCGCGGCCTCCTCAGCAGCCGGCCCGGCTGCCGGTTCCGCAGGCTCAGCCGCCTCGGCGACGGACTCGGCCCCTGCCTCCGCGGGCTCCTCGGAAGCCTCGGCGACGGGCTCGGCCACCGGCTCCGCCGGTTCGGCCGCGGGCGCCTTCTCCGGGGCCTCCTCCGGCGCCTTCTCCGCCGTGCCCGAGGGGACGACCATGACGGCCGTGTCCTCCGGAGCGGTCGGCGCGGTGGCCTTGCGCACGGCACGGCGG
>NZ_MUME01000009.1 GCF_002155915.1 Streptomyces thermovulgaris
TTCGCTCACTGTGCGTAGCGGACCGCCCCCGGCGGCCCGCTACGCACAGTGAGCGAATTTCGAACACATGATCCCATCGCAACAAGTCGCGACTCGGATTCGAACAGGCATAGCATTGTGCCGTGGCTGAGTCCTATGACTTCCCGAGTGACCTCCTGGACGCTCAGGAGGAGTTGCATCAGGTCCGAGCCGAACTGTCCGCCCTGCTCAAGCGGCTGCCCTGGTCGGTCGAGCCGCTGGACGGGTTCAGCGACGACGCCGGCTGGCGCAAGGTGGAGCGCCCGGCCTCGCCGGGGTGGACCGACGACGAACAGGCCGAGGTCGAGAAGCTCCGGCGGCGCGAGCGCGAACTCGCGGTGTTCATCACCACCCACCGCTACTGGTCGGAGCTGTCCGGCCCGGACAGCGTCAAGGCCCGCAGCCGGCTGAAGCACGTCCACGAGCCCCGGCGCGAGGAGGAGGCCTGACGCACGTGACGGGTTTGTGCGGCACTCCCCCCGACAAGGTAGGCTGTCGACTCGCCGCGGGTGCGTAGCTCAGGGGTAGAGCGCCTGCCTTACAAGCAGGATGTCGGCGGTTCGAAACCGTCCGCGCCCACCAGTGCGGAAACCTCAGCGAAAGCCCGGGCCGACGGGTGTCCCCGCCGGCCCGGGCTTTCGTCGTGTCAGAAGACCGCGGGGGCGGGGGTTTTCCCCACCCCGACCTCGGTGGTGCTCCGGATTCAGCGGACCGGCGCTTCCTCGTACGGTCGTCGTGAAGCCGCAGGGGCTCACCGTCCGTAACCCCAGGGGAGATGGAGATCGTCATGTCCCGTACCGTTCCTGTCCGTGCCGCCGCTCTCGGTGGTGCCGTCGCCGTCCTGCTCGCCACGGTCACCGCCTGCGGCAGCTCCGCGGAGGAGGACAGGAGCCCCGAACACCGTTCCTTCGCCCTGCGCGGGCACACCCTGACCATCGACGCCGACGACTCGGCGCTGGAGGTCGTCGCCGGGTCGCAGCAGGCGGGCAGCATCCGGGTCACGCAGTGGTTCACGGGGTCGGTGCTGCTGGGCGAGGACCCCCGGGCGACCTGGGACATGCGGGACGGCAACCGGCTGGTGCTGCGGGTGCGGTGCCGCGGGCTCTTCCCCGACTGCGACGCCAGGCACCGCGTCGAGGTCCCGCACGGGGTCACCGTGAAGGTCGAGGACGAGAACGGCCGGGTGCGGGCCCGCGGGTTCAAGGACGCGCTGGACATCCGGACGCGCAACGGCTCCGTGCACGTCACCGACACCAGCGGTCCCCTGGAGCTGCACTCCGACAACGGCTCGGTGCGGGCGGAGGTGTCCTCGCGGCGGGTGCGGGCCGGCACCCTGAACGGGGCGGTCCGCCTGCGCCTGGACGCCGTACCGGACAAGGTGGGCGCGACCTCCGAGAACGGCTCCGTCGGCATCACGCTGCCGCGCGCCGCGTACCGGGTGACGACGAGGAGCGACAACGGCCCCGTGGACGTCTCCGTGCCGCGCGACGACTCCAGCCCCCACACGGTGTCCGCGACCACCAGCAACGGAAGGATCACGGTTCGTACGACGGGCTGACCGCCCCCTGTGCCCGCGGTCCGTGAATGGGACAATGGTCCCAGGGACCGCGATCACAGCACGGGAGAGGGATGTGACGGCGACACCGGCGACACCCGCACAGCCGCACTCGCCGCCTGCACGGCCCCGGGGCACCCGTCCGGCCTGCGAACCCTCCCGCTTCGTCCCCGTCCGGGCCGCGCGCACCCTCCGGGCCGCGCACGACGTCCTCCTCCTGACGGGCCTGCCCGTGCTCGCCGCGTTCGCGCTGCCCGCCGTCTTCGCCGGCGGCGGGACCCGGCGCTGGTTCGGCGGGCGGGCCGAGACCCAGCGGGCCCAGGCGCAGGCCGCCAAGGACGCCGCCGCAGCCGCCTTCTACGAGCTGGACACCGCCCAGCGGGACCTGCGGATCTCCGTCGAGACGATCACGGCCGTCGACGACTCCCCCGCCGCCCGCCGCGCGGTCGCCGGCTTCGAGGCGCTCAGCCGGCGTGTCGACGAGGCCAGTCACCGCTACATCCAGGCGGTCGACGCGCAGGACCTGGACCGGGACGACCTGGACGCCTCCACCGCCGACCGGGCGCGCATCGCCCTGACGGCCGCCAAGGACGAACTGTGCGACGTCAAGCGGGAGCTGGATCGATTTGCCCGCAGTCTCGGCCCGCTGCTCGACAAGGCCGAGACCCAGCTGGCCCGGGTGGCCCCCGCGGTGGAGCGCGCCCGGCAGGCCCTGGGCGCCGCGGCCGCCGCACTGGACGGTGCGCGGGCCTCGGGGCTCAGGGCGGACGACCTGGCCGCCCGGCTCGCCGCGCTCTCCCCCGACCTGACCAAGCTGAACCAGGGCGCGGGACAGCACGGTGTGCGGCAGACGCTGGAGCGCGCCGAGCGGGTCACACGGGAGGCGGAGGCGATCCGGGCGGAGGCCGCACGGCTGCCGGAGAGGGCCGCCGAGATCGACCGCCGGCTGGTGTCGCTGCGCACCCGCGCCCAGGCGCTGCACACCCGCACCGAACAGGTGGAGCCGCAGCTCAGCGAGTTGCGGCGGCGGTTCGCGCTCGCCTGCTGGCAGGACCTGCAACGGGTGCCGGAGCAGGCCGCCGACCATGTCCGGCAGGCGGAGCTGCGGCTGAAGGAGGCACAGGCCGCACGGGAGGAGCAGCGCTGGCCGGACGCGACCGCGCTGCTGTCGACGGTACGGGCGCTGCTGAACAGCGCCGACGAGGCGGTCTCGGCCGTCGGGGACCGGCTGCGGCGGCTGAACGAGGTGCGGAAGGATCCGCAGGCGGAGATCGAGAGGACCCGGTTCGCGATCCGGGACGCGCAGCGGCTGGCCATGGCGGGCCGTACGACGCCGGACCCGCGGCACGCCGGCCCGCTGGACGCGTCGGTGGCCCGGCTGGAGCGCGCGGCCGCCACGCTGACCGGCCACCACCCGGACTACTGGCACTTCCTGACGGAGACCGAGGCGATCCGGCGGACGGTCGCCGATGTGGTCGCCCTGATACGCGAGGAGCGGGGAGCCGGCCGCTGAGGACCGGCTCCCCGCTCCCACGGGGTGTCCGCGCCGCCGCTCAGGTGCGGCGGACGCCACCGCTCAGGTGCGGTAGGCGTAGTAGTACGCGTTCGGGTACGACGCGATGATGCTCGCCACCGACCGGTTGTAGGTGTTGGTCGAGTGGTACGACAGATACGGCACGCCCTGCGGACTGCGGTACGTGACGATCATCGTGTGGTCCTTGGCCCCGTCCCGGTTGAAGTCCATCTGCAGCACGTCGCCGAGGTCCATCTGGTAGACGTTGTCGAGGCTGCTGACCCGACCGGAGTGCAGGGCGAACCAGGAGAACTCGTTGACCCCGATGAACGAGTGCGACTGGATCTCGGAGTTGCCGAACCACTTGGTGTAGTCGTACACGTAGCCCGGAACGTGCTTCCAGCCGCCCGCCTTCAGGGCCTGGCTGACGAAGTTGGTGCAGTCACCGCCGGCACCCGCCCCGTCGAAGCTCGGGTACTCGGGGTTGTAGTTGTTCCAGTGCTTCGTCGCGTAGTCCACCATGGCCTTGTAGTCGTAGCCGGAGGCGGAGAAGTTCTTCGGCGCGGCGGGCGGGTTCGGGGTGATGGCCGCACGGGGCGCCGCCGGCGGGTTGCCGCTGTTGGGCGTGGTCGCCGTGGTCGACGGAGCCGGAGCCGAGGTGGACGGGGCCGGCGCCGTGGTCGACGGAGCCGGAGCCGAGGTGGACGGGGCCGGCGCCGTGGTCGACGGAGCCGGAGCCGAGGTGGACGGAGCCGGCGCCGAGGTCGTCGGAACCGCGGTGGGCTCCGGGACGACGGGCGGGGGCTCGATCTGGTTGACCGCCACACCGTCGTCGGTGTTGCGGATGTCGGTCAGCTGCCAGTTGCCCTTGCGGTCGGCCTTGAACGTCAGCTCGTGGTGGGCCTGGAAGCCGGTGGTCTTCGGCTCGTTGCCGCGGATCTTGCGGTACGTCAGGGTCGTGGTCTCGGTGACGGAGACCTTGGCGGTGCGGCCCTTCACCTGCGTGGCGTTCAGCTTGACGCTGGTCTTGGCCGAGCTGTACTTCTCCCCCAGCCTGGCGAGCCGGGCCTTGCGTCCGCGCAGCTCGGACAGAGCGGAGCTCTCCTCGCGCGACTGCGCGTCGGACAGCCGGACCTTGCCGGAGAAGCCGGACGTCCGGCGGCGGTCCTTGTCCCCGTCCTTGCCGTCCACCAGCGCCTGCGTGCGGTCGGTCAGCACCGCGGTGGCCAGCTTCTGGAAGGTGGCCCTGGTGGCCGCGTCCACCGTGGGGTCGTCGGTGATGGCGGCGCCCGCGCTCCAGCTGGGCACCAGCGCCACACCGGCGACCACAGAAGCGGCAGCGGCCGAGACTATGGCGACGCGACGCCGTTTATGGCTCAGTCTTCTTGATTTCAATGATGTTCCCCTCTACGCCGGTACATCTACCGGGCGACCGCATCTTCGCATGGCGTGTGTGGCCCTTGTGAAGGGGGTAGTACAAGACTCTTTGTCCTGTCAGGGATTGGCCCGCCGGGGCGTCACTTGATCACCGTCGACCAGTCGGGCGACTGGGCCGGGTCGAGCGAGCGCAGCCGCTGCAGGTTCTCGGGCTTCTGGACGTCCAGCCAGTCGGCGAGCTCCTTGAAGGACACGCACTTGACGTCCTTTTTGGTGCATACGCTCTGAACGACCCGGTCCACGGCCTTCATATAGATACCGCCGTTCCACTGCTCGAAGTGGTTGCCGATGAACAGCGGGGCCCGGCTGCCGTAGTAGACCCGGTTGAAGCCGGCCATGTAGGTGTTGACGGTCTCCTCCTCCCACTGCGGGTACTTGGCCGGATCGCCCTTGGTGTCCCCGTCCGACTGGTTGTAGAGGAAGTTGAAGTCCATGGACAGGCCCTGGTACTTGCCGTTCTCGTACGGAAGCATCTGCAGCGGGAAGTCCCAGATGCCGTTCTTCTTCGTCGGCCAGATCTGGAAGTCACCGGGCGAACTGGCGTCGTAGCGCCAGTTGTAGTCCTTGGCGGCCTTCAGCAGGTTGGGCTGTCCCTCCAGGCAGGGCGCGCGTCCGCCGACGACCTCCTTGCGGATGTCGAAGGGCAGCGGCGGGATGTCGGTGAAACCGGTGTTGGTCTTCCATTTCTCCACGAGGGAGAAGAACTGGTCGATCTCCTGCTTCCACTCCTCCACGCTCCAGTCGCCGCCGCCCTTGGGGCCGCAGAAGTGGCCGTTGAAGTGGGTGCCGATCTCGTGGCCGTCCTCGTAGGCCTTGCGGAGCTGCTCCAGGGTGGTGCGTATGTGGTGCTCGGTGGGGTAGTCGATCGCCGCGGCGCCCCGCGGGTACTTCGGCGGGTCGTAGAGGTGCTTCTTCTCCTTGGGCAGCAGGTAGATGCCCGTGAGGAAGAAGGTCATGTGGGCGTTGTACTGCTTGGCCAGCTGCCGGTAGTGCGAGAACAGCTGATCGCTGCCCTCCAGGGCGCCGTCCCAGGAGAAGACGACGAACTGGGGCGGCTTCTCCCCGGGCTTGAGCGGCTCGGGCTTCAGCCGGCCCTTCTGCGGCCCGGTGTAGGAGGTGGAGCCGTCCCCGATGATGCGGACCTTGCCGTCCCACTCGGGTTCCTGATCGGACCGGCCCGAGGCTCCCTTGGAGTCCGAGCCGGACCTGGAGCCGTGCTGGGCACCGGTGGACGCGATCGGCTCGGCGGAGTCGGAGCGGGTCAGCGCCAGGGAGCCCGCCACCACCGAGGCGACCACCAGCAGGGCGGCCAGGGTCACGAACTCGGGACGAATGCTGCGACGGCGTGCACTGGCCTTGCGACGTCGACCGGTTGACTTCATGAGCGGCTCATTCTGCGAGTGAGGTTCGGTGGGCGGGAGCGGCCGGGGAGCCGGGATCAGCCGAGCGGCCCCACGGCCTCGGCCCAGATGGTGTACGGAACACTGTCCTCGCGCGTTCCGGCGAGCCCCTTCAGGGGCAGCGGTTCGAGGCTCTTGGCCAGGTCCATGCGGTAGACCACGACGGCCGTGGACACCGACTCGACGGTACCGACGTACCAGGCGGCGGTGTCGTCCTGGGTGGTGCCGATCTTGCCCACCACCGAGTCCGCGGCGGGTGCCGCGGTGGGGTGGGCGGTGCGGAAGGCGTCGCCGAGCGCCTGGGTGACCTCGTCGGCCACCTCCGTGCGCATCGCACGCCGCGTGGCCGGGGCGTCGAGCTTCACGGTGGCGCCGTTGCGGGTGATCCGGCGCACCGAGTACGGCTCGGTGTGCATGCCGCGGGCGGCGAAGGTGGCGTAGCCGTTGGCCATGCGGATCGCGCTCGGAGTGGTGGAGGTGCCCGTGGACAGGGAGGGCACCTGCGGGCCCAGGCTGGAGGGAAGCAGTCCGGCCGCCTGGGCGGTCTGCTTCACCTTGTCCAGGCCGGTGTCCATGCCGAGCTGCATGAACGGGGTGTTGACGGAGTTCGCGAGGGCCTTGCGCAGCGTGATCTGCCCCCAGGACTTGCCGTCGTCGTTGCGGGAGGTCACCTTGCGGCCGCTGCGGTCCCAGTAGGGGCCCTCGGGAGTGGTGACGGGGATGTCGTCGTCGCCGTTGTAGACGGTCTGCGGGGTGACCGGCTGCCGGGGGACGTCGCGCTGCTTGATCACGCCGTGCTCGAGCCCGGCCGCGTAGACGAACGGCTGGAAGGCCGAACCGGCGGGCACGGTGGTGGCATTGGACTCGTTGAAGCCCTGTTTGCGGTGGTCGGGACCGCCGTAGACGGCGAGGATCCGGCCGTCGGCGGCGACGGACGCGGCGCCGTAGTGCACGGTCCTGGCCGGACCGGGGGCGGTCTTCTGCGCCTTCTTGCGGGCCTTGGTGACCGCCTTGGTGAGCTTGTCCTCCAGCGCGCGGTCGAAGGTCGTGTAGATCTGGTAGCCGCCCAGGTCGAAGTCCTTGTCGGAGATGTGCGCGGCCTTCTTGGCGTACTGGGCGGCCAGTTCGACCAGGTAGTCGCTCTGCTTGCCGGTGGCGTAGAGCGGGTTGCGCTCGAGCGGCTCGGGGAAGGTCCGGTACTTGGCGCGCTCGGCCTTCGACAGCTTGCCGATCTTGACCATGCGGTCGAGGATCCAGCTCCAGCGCTCCACCGCGCGGTCGTGGTTGGCCTTGCTGAGGGTGGGGTCGTACAGGCCGGCCCCCTTGAGCAGGGAGGCGAGGAAGGCGGCCTCGCTCGCGTTCAGGTCGTCGACCTCCTTGCCGTAGTAGGCCTGGGCGGCGCGCTGGATGCCGTAGGTGCCGCGGCCGAACCAGCTGGTGTTGAGGTAGCCCTCGAGGATCTTGTCCTTGCTCATCTGGTTGTCCAGCTTGAGCGCGATCATCGCCTCGGTGAACTTGCGGCCGAGGGTCCGGTCCTGCGACAGGTAGACGTTCTTGACGTACTGCTGGGTGATGGTGGAGCCGCCCTGGGTGTCCCCCCTGCCGAGCGTGCGCCACACGGCCCGGGTGATGCCCTTGAAGGAGATGCCGGGGTCGGTGTAGAAGCTCTCGTTCTCGGCCGCGAGCACCGCCCAGCGGACGTCCTCGGGTATGTCCTCCAGCGGCATGGCCTGCCGCTGCACCCAGCCGGTACGGGCCATGGGGGTGCCGTCGGCCCAGAAGTAGACGTTGTCCTGCTGAGTGGCGTAGCTGTTCAGGTTCTGGGGGACGTCGGTCGCGGCGTAGGCGACGGCGAAGAAGACGGTGGACAGGCCGAAGGCCGAGAGCACGGCACCGAGCCACTGGCGCCCGGAGGGCAGCCAGCGGCGCCAGCCCACGCGGTCCGGACGCGGATAGGCGGGCTTGAGCCTGCGGGCGTACGGCGCGACCGCCGCGACGAGGGGGGCCAGACGCTCGGCGAGCGGGGAGCGGGCGCGCGGCTTGCGACGGGCGGCGCGCCGGGAGGACGCTCTTCTCGGGCTGCCCGATTCCGCTGATTCCGCCGGTTCCGCCGGTTCCGCCGATTCCACCGATTCCGTCGAGGCGGCGGAATTGACGGAATCATCCGAATCAGTCGAATCGGCTGAACCGGACGGGACGGCCGATTCGGGTGAAAGGGCGCGCAACTGCATGGTCTCGTGCGCCTGCCGGCCGGCCGCGCTCCGTTCTCGGAGAGCGTCGACCTTCAGCTGCATGGTTTCGTCCGCCGCGCGCGCCGTGTCGGCCTTTGCCCGCGCCTTTTTGTCCGATGCGCGCAGGGCGTCGACCTTCAATTGCATGGTTTCGTCCGGCTTGCGCGGTGCGCCCGCCGCCGAGGAAGCCTCGGAGGAAGCGGCCTCGCCCGATTGATGCGCTGCGCCGGTCCCCTTCTGCGCGGCCGCATTCTGTTTCCGGAGGGAGTCGACCTTCAGCTGCATGGTCTCGTCCGCACGGCGACCTTCCTCCGGAAGGCCTTCCCCCTGCCCTGCCCTGGTCACGACCGCGTCTCCCTCCGCACTCCGTGTTGCTCGCGCGGGTCGGCACAGCTACCGCAGTCGCGGCTGCCATCCCCCGTGGTCCACAGCCGCCACGCGGCCCTCGCGGCACTACAAAATTATCAGCCGTCTTTTCAATTCCTCCGCACAAGATCCGGACAGAAACCCAGACATAAGAAACACGGAGTCCTGTGCATCCGGTCACTCCCGTTAATCTGGACACATGCCTCGTTACGAGTACCGCTGCCGGAGCTGCGGCGACACCTTCGAACTGAGCCGTCCGATGGCGGAGTCGTCCGCCCCGGCGACCTGCCCCGCCGGTCACGAGGACACCGTCAAGCTGCTGTCCACGGTCGCCGTGGGCGGCTCGGCCGCCGCGCCGTCGTCCGCACCGCGGACCGGCTCGGGCGGCGGCGGGTGCTGCGGCGGGGGCTGCTGCGGCTGACGTCTTCGGCGCGGGCCCGCTCCGGACAGGCCGAACCTGCCGGGGCGGGCCCGACGGCATCCGCCTACCGGGCCTTTCGTACCGCCCCGAGGAACTCACGGGCGATCCTCTCCCCGGCGAGCACACCGCGTTCGGGCAGGGCGACGACCCCGGGGGCCGTCCATCCGGTGTCGGCCAGTTCGCCGTGACCGGGCCGCCAGCCGCGGTCCACGGCCAGCAGCAGCTCGGCGTCCAGCAGCGAGTCACCGGCCCCGAGGACGAGGCCGGCGCCGGTGCGACGGGCCACCTCGCGCACCGCCGCGCCCTTGGTGAGCGGCCCCGGCACGACATAGAGCTTGCGGCCCTGCAGGGAGACCGTCCAGCCGCGGCTCCCCGCCCATGCGGTGAGCTCCTTCACCCAGCCGTGGGGCAGCAGTTCGCGTTCGACGACGAGGTAGACGAACAGGTCCTCGGCGACACGGTGCTTGCGCACCCAGGCCGGGTCGGCGGTCCGCAGCAGATGCTCCCGCACCTCGGCGAGCGGAGCGCACTCCACGGCCAGCCGGCCGGTGACCTGCCGGTGCCAGTCGGCGTCCGGGACGCCGTCCACCAGCAGATGCCCGCCGTTGGCACAGACGACGTACGCCGGCGCCGGGCCCGGCAGCTCGACGCGCAGATACTGCTCGGGGGTGCGGGTCGTGGCCGGCACGAAGACCGCGGTCCGGGCGAGTTCGGCCAGCAGCCGGGCCGCCGTCTCGGTCATGTAGGACAGCGGCTCGCCCTCGTACGTCTCCACGCACAGCAGCCGCGGCGGGGGCTCCTGCCGCGCGGGCGGGGAGGCGTCCGGCGAGGACAGCGCCAGGGCGGCGGAGGAGTAGATGAGCGTACGGTCCAGGTCGCTCGCCACCAGCACCGGCATCAGCGGCTCACCGCCCTGCCGTCGGCGCCGGTCGCCCCGCGGGTGTAGCGGGGGTGGATCAGCCCCACGCAGCGGTACGGCAGTTCGTCGACCTCCTCGACCGGGACCCCTCTCTGCTCGGCCAGCAGGCGCACATGGTCCAGGTCGGGGCCCGCGTCGGCCCGTGCCAGGACCTTCCACGGGACACGGCGCAGCAGCACGCGCGTGGTCTCGCCGACGCCCGGCTTGACGAGGTTCACGTCGTGGATGCCGTACTCCTCGCTGATCCGCTCGACGGCCGCCCAGCCCGCCCAGGTGGGGGTGCGGTCGGCGGACAGCAGCTCCTTGGAGGCGGTGTCGACGGCGTCGGCGACCTCGGCGAAGCGGGAGGAGACGGTGTCGAGGAAGAGGTTCGAGACGTCGGAGCCGGCGAGCTCGCGGTAGAACTTCGCGCCGTGGTAGTCGTGCGGGCCGACCAGGTCCGCGCGCAGGACGGTCCGTGAGACCAGGCCGGAGACGGTGGAGTTGAGGCAGGCGGAGGGGATGAGGAAGTCCTCCCGGGTGCCGTAGGTGCGCACGCACGAGCCGGGGTCGGCCAGCACCGCGATCTCCGGGTCGAACCCGACGATGCCCTCCTTCTCCTCGAACTCACTTATCGCCTGGGTGAGTTCGCGTGTGATGGCGCCCTTGCCGGTCCAGCCGTCGACGAAGACGACGTCGGCCGGGTCGTGGTGGGCGGCCAGCCAGCGCAGCGCATTGGCGTCGATGCCGCGGCCGCGCACGATCGACACCGCGTAGTGCGGCAGGTCCAGGCCGTGCCGGAACCGGGCCCAGCGGCGCATCAGCACCCCGATCGGTGTGCCGGCGCGGGCGAGCGAGACGAGGACGGGCCTCGGCGTCCGCTCGGCGAGGACCGTCTCGGTGACCACGCCGACGGCCTGGGCGATCCGCACGGCGGAGGTCTTCAGGGCCGCGTGGAACAGCTCCTGGTACCGCTCGCTCGGCTGGTACTCCACCGGCAGCGACTCCGCGTAGTGCGCGCCGCCGCTCTGGATCGCCTCCTCGCGTTCCTCGGTCGGCGCCTCCAGCGCCACGTCCGACAGGTCCTGCAGCAGCCAGCCGACCTCGTCGGGCGCGTACGAGGAGAAGGCGGGGCCGCGGAGGGGCTCGGGCAGCATCGAGGACCTTGACCTTTCGGGGACGTACGAGGGCACGACCGCGAGCAGGACGTGCGGGACGTGCGCGGCGAGCCGGGCCAGCAGACCGGTGGGCGCGTGCAGTTCGGGGGTGTCGGCCACGGAGTCGACGACGGCGACCACGGTGTCGAAGCCGCCGCCGGCCACGTTGTAGGCGTAGCGCTCGCCGGGGCCGTCGGCCGGGTCGTCGTGCGCGTCGAAGACCAGCCGGGTGCGGATCGCGTAGCCGGGGTCGTCCACGGCCAGCACGGGCGAGCGGGTGGTGGAGGAGTAGCGCACCTCGGCCGCCACGGTCCGCTCGAGCTCCCGGGCCAGCCTGAGCGGTGCGTACATCAGCTCCTCGAACCCGAGCACCAGCACCCGCCGCGCCCCGTCGGGCAGCGCCTCGGCCACCCGGGCGGCCATGGCGGGCAGCGCCTGCTCCAGCCGCTGCCGGTGAGCGGGCGTGAAACCGTGCCGCCCTCCGTCCGGAAGCCCCCGCGGCCAGCCCAGCTCGACCCGGCCGACCCGGCCCCGGGCGCGCTCCTTCGGCGCCTCGGCGGCACCGCGCGGCCCGGCGGCCTTCCCCGGACGTTCCTCGGCCGCTCCGGCCTCGTGGCGGGCGACCAGTCGCCGGCCCCTCTCCAGGACGTCCGCCGGAAGACGGACCGTGCCCGAGGCGGTGGCGATCAGGTCGACGCGGGCGCCGATCTCCCGGGCGAAGGCGTCCAGGCGGGCGGCGTCGGAGGGGGCGCGCATGTCGACCAGGGCGGCCACGACGTACCGCCGCCGCGGATGGCGGGCGTGCAGGGCGCGGATGGTGTTCAGGACCGTGTTGCCGGTGGAGAACTCGTCGTCCACCAGGACCAGCGGCCCGGGGGAGGCCAGCAGGCCCGGGTCCTCGGGCAGCAGGAGGTGGGAGGTGGCGTGCGAGTGGGACTCCTCGAAGCCGCCCGCCGGGGCGATGCCGGGGACGGGGCGGCGCGTGGAGTGGAGGTACGGCGCGGTGCCCAGGCCGTCGGCGACCGCGTGGCCGAGTCCGGTCGCGGTCTCCGCGTAGCCGAGGACCACGGCTCTCTCCGCCTCCTCGCGGCCCAGCAGGTCCCGTATCCGCCGGCCGAGGACGAGCCCGTGGTCGTACACCACCGACGGCGACTGCGGCACGTGCTTGCCCAGCACGTGGGACACCAGCAGATGCGCCCGCTTGGGGTTGCGGCGCAGGGCGAGTCCCAGCAGGTCCGTCAGCCCGTCGTCGCCCACGAGTTCGACCCCGAGCCGCTCGGCGACCCAGGTGCCGGACCAGACCCCGTCGTTCACTGGCGTGTTCATGCGTTCCTTGTGCGAGCCCTCGCGGTGAGCGGTGCGGTCAGTCGGGAATGGCGGCGGCGAGCAGTTCCACGAAGCCGACGTCCTCCCGGGCGACGCCGAAGACCTCGGCGCGCAGCAGGGTCCGCTCGGCCCATGCGCGGTGCGGCTTCACCTCGTTCATCTTGTTCGTGTACGCCGATCTCAGCACGCCCCCGCCGCAGCGCTCCGGCCGCAGGATGTCCACCGCGTCGCTGAACTCCTCGTGGCTGACCACCGACAGCGCGTGCACCGGCAGGGTGTGGGAGGGATGGATGCAGGTCTTGCCGAGCAGTCCGTTGGCGTGGTCCAGGGAGATCTCCCGCAGCAGCCCGTCCATCGCGTGCTCGATCAGCTTCGCGCGCAGATCGGCCGCCCGCACCTCCAGGAAGGGGCTCTGCCGCAGCTGCGGCTTGAACATGCGCTCCTGTGTCCGGAAGTACTCCCACACCGGCCCGGTCACCGTGAAGCCGGTGCCGTCGGCCCGCCCCAGCATGTTCACCACGTCGGCGATCACGGAGGCGACGACCTGGACGTCGTAGGCCGTCATGTCGGGGGCCCTGCGCAGCCCGTAGGAGGAGCAGAAGTCCGTCACGCCGAGACGCAGCGCGAGCACCCGGTCCCGGTACTTGTCGACCACGCGGAAGATCCCCTCCAGGGTCTCCACCCGCGACTCCCGGTACAGCAGCTCGGGCGACTCCAGGACCGGCATCGCGAACAGCCGCCGTCCGCTCGCCGCCTCGGCGGCCTCCAGCGCCTCCAGGAACGGCAGGCCCCGCTCCCCGGTGAACTTCGGCAGGACGAACCCGGACAGCAGCCGCACCGCGGGGCCGAGCCGCCGCACCAGGTCCGGTATCTGCTCGGGGAAGCGGACCCGGACGAACAGCAGGGGAAGGTCACCGGCGGGCTCCCCGGCCAGCGCGGTGAGCTGCCGGATCAGGTTCTCCTCGCCGCACTCCACCTCCGCGTCGTCGATCGAGTCCTCCAGGCACAGCACCATCGAGACCACACCGCGTCCGGCCTGCTTGACGATGTCCTGGGCCAGCCGCGGCCGGGTGGCCGGGCTGTAGAGCGTGCCGCCCAGGGCCGCGGAGAGCAGCCGGGCCGGGGAGTCTGCGGTGAACTCGCACGGTTCCTGATGGAAAAGGCGCCGCCGCACCTCAGGGGCAAGATGCCCGAAATGACGCATGTGGCTCCCCGTTGCGATATCGATGGTCTGCGAAAGAAAACTGTCAAAGGTGGCCGATAATAGTACGTACGATCCCGCGTCTACGGTTCCTACCTGGGGTGAACTTCCCGTTGCCCCCTTGTGTACGTGGCCCGCGTTGTCGTGATCAGGACGGAGAAGGCAGGATGGCCGCATGACGCACGCGATGCTGAAGGGGTCGAACGTCCCGGTGGAGGCCGGCACGGTACGGGCCGTGGTGCGCTGGGCGCCCGGGCAGGAGCTCCCGGACGTGGACGCCTCGGCACTGCTCCTGGGTCCCGACGACCGGGTGCGCTCCGACGAGGACTTCGTCTTCTACAACCAGCCCCGGCATCCCTCCGGGGCGGTGTGGCGGCTCGGCAAGAAGCGGGTCGCCGACGGTCTGACGGACAGCATCCAGACCGATCTCACCGGCGTCGATCCGGAGGTCAACCGGATCCTGCTGGTCGCCTCGGCGGACGGCGTCACCTTCGACCGCGTACACGCCCTGCGCATCCTGCTGTACGACGCGGCGGTCCCCGAGGGCGAGCCGCTGGCGTATTTCGACGTCAAGCCGGAGACCGGTCAGGAGACCGCGTTGATCTGCGGCGAGCTGTACCGGCGGGGGGACGGCTGGAAGTTCCGGGCACTCGGTGAGGGCTACACCGACGGCCTGAAGGGCCTTGCGACCGACTTCGGCATCTCGGTGGACGAGTCGGAGGAGGCGCAGCCGGCCTCGCAGCCGCTGCCTCCCGAGCAGCCCGCACCGGCGGCCCCGACGGCGACCGTGGCTCCGCCGCCCACGGCGGCACCGGCGGCCCCGGCGACGCCGCCCACGGCTCCGCCGCCGCCCCCGACGGCTCCTCCCTCGGCTCCCACGGCCCCGGTGCCCGCGGTGGGGGTTCCGGCGGCTCCCGCGGCGGGGTACGGGTACCCGTACCCGACCAGTCAGCCGGCCTACGGCTACCCTCCGGCGCCGCCGGCCCCGGCGGCCGGGTACGGGTATCCGCCCGTGCCCGACCCGGAGTTCCGGCTGCCGCCGCAGGGGCCGCAGTTCATCGGACGGTGAGGGGGCGCCCGCCCGGGGCGCCCCTGCCCCGAGGGGCAGGGGCGGACGCGTCCGCCCGCGGCCGGGGCGTCACCGGCCGGTCCTGGACTTGTAGGCCCTGCCCCACTGGAGCCCCCAGCCGTAGAGGTGGTCCAGCTCCGACTGGAAGCCGTAGACGAACCTCACCTCGCGGTGGACGATCACCTCGCCCTTGACGTTCTCGAGGAGCACGACCGCGCAGGACCGGGCCTGCGGCTGGCGCTCGTCCAGGCCGATCTCGATCCGGGGGCCGCTGCTCGGGTACAGCGTGACGACCGCCTGGGTGCGGTCGAAGGCCGGGGTCTGGTCGTAGATGTAGACGAAGACCAGCAGCCGCTTGATGGCGTCCCACTGGTCGAGGTTGATGTAGAGGGTCTCACCCGACCCCGATCCGAACCGGTCGTCGCCGCTGAGCTTGACGTACGGCGGTGCGTTCACGTCGCCCAGGAAGTTGCCGAGGGGCTGCACGACCCCCTTGGTGCCGTCGGCCAGCTCGTACATGCAGCCGAGGTCGAGGTCGACGTCGACCATGCTCTGGCCGTGCCCGAGCACCTCCGGCGGCTTGAGCGCCTTGAGGGGGTGCCGCAGCAGGCTCTGGCGGGCGGGGCCGCCGATGTCGGAGGTCCGCATCCGCCAGGACAGGTTGATGCGCAGATGCCCGGTGGCCGCGCCCTGCTTGGTCAGTGAGATCCGGGAACGCCGTTTGGTCAGCTCGATCGCGGTGGTCGCCGCGTTGCCCGAGTCGAACTGGTTCGCGCGGCCCCCCAGCAGGCCGTCGAAGAGCCCCATGTCCCGTAACCACCCCCTGGGGCCGCTCATCGGCCCCGTCCACGCGCATACGTCGGCGGGGCGGCCCCGAGGACCCGGCTCACGACGCCGTCGTCCACGTCGGACCGCCCCGCCCAGAAGCGTTCCTCACCGCGGGGGCCGTCACACCCCCGGCGGTCACGCCTGCGACGAGACCGCGGCCTTCTCGCCCGGGCCCGCCGCCTCCTCGGCCGCCGCCAGCGCGCGGTTGCGGCGCACGGAGGACCAGAAGGACCAGGCGATCAGCACCACGCCGATCAGGCCGGTGATGATCTCGTGGATCTGGTACTGAATGGTGATCATGAGGATCACGGCCAGCGCGCCGATCGCGTAGTGCGCCCCGTGCTCCAGGTAGACGTACTCGTCGAGGGTGCCCTGGCGGACCAGGTAGACCGTGAGCGAACGGACGTACATGGCGCCGATGCCCAGGCCGAGGGCCATCATGATGATGTCGTTGGTGATGGCGAAGGCGCCGATCACGCCGTCGAAGGAGAACGACGCGTCCAGGACCTCCAGGTAGAGGAACAGGAAGAACGCGGCCTTGCCGGCCAGGGCCACGGCCGAACGTTTCCTGCCGGTGCGCGCGGCCTCCTCCTCCGCCTCGTGCTCGCGCTCCTCCTCTTCCTCGAGCTTGTTCTCGAAGTAGCCGGAAAGACCGCCGACGACCATGTACGTGATCAGGCCGGCGACACCGGCGATCAGCACCGTCTCCGTCTTGTCGGCGTGACCGCCGCCGTGCTGGTGGGCCTGGGTGGCGACGGTGAAGGAGCTGATCAGCAGGACCACCAGGGCGATGCAGGCCGACAGCATGTCGACCTTGCCCAGCTTGGCCAGCGGCCGCTCGATCCAGTGCAGCCACTTGATCTCCCGGTCCTCGAAGATGAAGTCCAGGAAGATCATCAACAGGAACATGCCGCCGAAGGCGGCGATCGCCGGATGGGCGTCGGTCACCAGCTCCTGGTAGCGGTCCTTGTCGGTGAGCGCGAGATCGACGGCCTCGAGGGGCCCCATGCCGGCGCTGACGGCGACGATCACGACCGGGAAGACCAGCCGCATGCCGAAGACCGCGATGAGAATGCCGATCGTGAGGAAGATCTTCTGCCAGAAGGCATTCATCTTCTTCAGGATCCCGGCGTTGACGACCGCGTTGTCGAAGGACAGCGAGATCTCGAGGACGGACAGGATCGCCACGACGCCGAAGGCGACCCATCCCCCGTAGAAGAACGCGGCGACCAGGCCGAGCGCGGTGACCGCGAACGACCACCCGAAGGTTTTCAGAACCACTGGTTACCCAATCCGTACGTGTACGGGTCTCCCCCGCGCCGCACTACGGCTTCACGAAACATTGACTCCGAAGTCTAGAGCGATTCCCCGCAGCCCCGACGCGTACCCCTGTCCCACGGCCCGGAACTTCCATTCGCCCCGGTAGCGGTAGAGCTCGCCGAAGATCATGGCGGTCTCGGTGGAGGCGTCCTCGCTCAGGTCGTAGCGGGCGAGTTCCTGGCCGTCGGTCTGGTTGACGACCCGGATGAAGGCATTGGAGACCTGGCCGAAGGACTGGCCCCGCTCGTCGGCCAGGTGGATCGAGACGGGAAAAACGATCTTTTCGCACTGCGGCGGCACCTTGCCGAGGTCCACGAGGATCACCTCGTCGTCGCCCTCGCCCTCACCGGTGAGATTGTCACCGGTGTGCTCCACCGACCCGTCCGGGCTCCTGAGATTGTTGTAGAAGACGAACCACTCGTCGCCCAGCACCCGGTTGTTGCCGGCGCACAGCAGGGCGCTGGCATCGAGGTCGAAGGGTGCTCCGGTGGTGGAGCGCGCGTCCCAGCCGAGCCCCACCATGACATGGGTCAGGTTGGGTGCGGCCTTGGAGAGGGAGACATTGCCCCCCTTGGCGAGCGTGACGCCCATGTGCGGATCCTCCCCGTGACGGTGCCGGTGTGGTTGTCCTGCACGTCCGGCGCCGCGCTGAAACGCGCGGCGCCGGATGTACGGGATCGCGATCGGGATTTCCGGTGGTCCGGACCCGTGCTCAGACGTTCACACCGAAGTCCTGGGCGATGCCGCGCAGACCCGAGGCGTAGCCCTGGCCGATGGCGCGGAACTTCCACTCCGCGCCGTGGCGGTAGAGCTCGCCGAAGATCATGGCGGTCTCGGTGGAGGCGTCCTCGCTCAGGTCGTAGCGGGCGATCTCCGCACCGCCCGCCTGGTTCACCACGCGGATGTAGGCGTTGCGGACCTGTCCGAAGGACTGCTGGCGGTTCTCGGCGTCGTAGATCGACACCGGGAAGACGATCTTCTCGACGTCGGCCGGGACGGCAGCGAGGTTCACCTTGATCACCTCGTCGTCGCCCTCGCCCTCACCGGTGAGGTTGTCACCGGTGTGCTCGACCGAGCCGTCGGGGCTCTTGAGGTTGTTGAAGAAGACGAAGTGCTGGTCGCTGACGACCTTGCCGGAGCTGTTCAGCAGCAGCGCACTGGCGTCGAGGTCGAAGTCGGCGCCCGTCGTGGTGCGGGCGTCCCAGCCCAGGCCGACGAGGACCGCGGTCAGGCCCGGGGCCTCCTTCGTCAGCGATACGTTGCCGCCCTTGCTGAGGCTGACTCCCACGAGTCCTCCATTGGTTGTCCGGGGGCGGGGAGCCCCGTCGTGCATCGGATGTCGGGTCAACGACTCGATCGTAGTGACGGGTTCCCGGCCCATGCAGACCTTCAGGACGTCGAGTCGCCGGTGTCGGGTTCCCGGATCACAGGGCCTCGAGCGCCTTGACGTAGTCGTTCAGGTCACGGGCGTCCGGCAGGTCGTTGACCACGGTCCAGCGCACGACGCCCTCCTTGTCGATGATGAAGGTGCCGCGCAGGGCGCAGCCCTTGTTCCCGTCGAAGACGCCGTAGGCGCGGGACGTGTCGCCGTGCGGCCAGAAGTCGCTCAGCAGCGGGTACTCCAGGTTCTCCTGCTCGGCGAAGACACGCAGGGTGTGGATGGAGTCGTTGGAGACGGCCAGCAGCTGGGTGTCGTCGTTGACGAACTTCGGCAGGTTGTCGCGCAGCGCGCACAGCTCACCGGTGCACACGCCGGTGAAGGCGAACGGGTAGAAGAGCAGCACCACGTTCTTCTCGCCGCGGAAGTCGGACAGCCTCACGGTGCGGCCGTGGTTGTCCTTGAGCTCGAAGTCGGGTGCCTTGTCGCCGACCTGGATCGCCATCGTCCTGCTTTTCCCTTCGGTGGACTGTTCGGGTGGAACCACCCTACGCAGTGATCACCTCGGGCCGTCGGACGGGCCGGGCACGGGCCGGCCCGTCCGGCGCTCGGACGAAGAGCCGTCGGGCCGGCGAAAGGGGATTCTCCGGGGCGCGCGGCCCCCGGGCCGGCCGCGCCGGCCGAGGTCACCGCACGGTCGCCGAGCGGTCGCCGAAGGGGAACGGTCACCGCTTCGACTTCGCCGCCTTCGGCGTCACCAGACGGCTGCCGCTCCAGTCCTTGCCCACGCTGACGCTCTTGCTCGCCGTCAGGCCCGCCGTGGTCGCGGCTTCGGAGATGTCGCTCGGCTCCACGTACCCCGCACGGCCGGTCTTCGGCGTGAGAAGCAGGATCGCACCACCTTCTTCGATGTACGTGGTGGCGTCCACCAACGCATCCGTCAGGTCGCCGTCCTCGTCGCGGAACCACAGCACCACGGCGTCGGCCACGTCGTCGTAGTCCTCGTCCACGAGCTCGCCGCCGATCGCGTCCTCGATGGCGTCACGGAGCTCCTGGTCGACGTCGTCGTCGTAGCCGATCTCCTGGACCACCTGCCCGGGCCGGAACCCCAGCCTGACGGCCGGGTTCGTCCGCTCCTCCGCGTGGTCCGCGGTCGCGCTCACGGGTTGCCTCCTGATGATGTTGCGATATAGGTCTTCTAGCCACGCGCGTGCGCGAAGCATTGGCCGTAGTCCACACGGGCGGGCCGGATCGCGCAAGTACCCAACGGTTCGGACCGTCGAAACGGTGACGATCCCGGCGGTGTCGCCGCAACTCCTGACACGGTATCGCGGTCGGCGGTGACACACACCACACCCTTCTGCCCGGTTTGCGCGTCCGGGAACCGGGCGCGGGCAGGAGACGCACGGGGGCGCTTTTGTTACCTCGGGGTAGAGATGACGCCCGGCTCCCGCGAGGTACACGATGGGGAACGATGCGGGCGCGGGCAGGCGAACCGGCCCGAACCCGGGAAAAATCCAGAACAGCTCCAGAACAGCCCCTAGAACACCTTTTCGAACACCCCAGACATGTCAGCAGCACGTCCCAGGTATGTCAGCCCTCTGACAGGTGAGGAACACCGTGGCTTCCGGACCCGATCGAAACCCGATCATCATCGGCGGTCTTCCGAGTCAGGTTCCTGACTTCGACCCCGAGGAGACCCAGGAGTGGCTCGACTCTCTCGACGCCGCCATCAAGGAGCGGGGCCGGGAGAGGGCCCGCTACCTCATGCTCCGGCTGATCGAGCGCGCCCGCGAGAAGCGCGTGGCCGTGCCCGAGATGCGCAGCACGGACTACGTCAACACCATCCCCACCAAGAACGAGCCGTTCTTCCCCGGCAATGAGGAGATCGAACGCAGGATCCTCAACGCCACCCGCTGGAACGCGGCGGTGATGGTCTCCCGCGCCCAGCGCCCGGGCATCAGCGTCGGCGGCCACATCGCCACCTTCGCCTCCTCCGCCTCTCTCTACGACGTCGGCTTCAACCACTTCTTCCGCGGCAAGGACGACGGCCGCGGCGGCGACCAGATCTTCTTCCAGGGACACGCCTCACCGGGCATCTACGCGCGCGCGTACCTGCTGGACCGGCTCACCGAGGAGCATCTGGACGGCTTCCGCCAGGAGAAGTCCAAGGCGCCCTACGGACTGCCCAGCTATCCCCATCCGCGCTCGATGCCGGACTTCTGGGAGTTCCCGACCGTCTCCATGGGCCTCGGGCCGATCAGCGCGATCTACCAGGCCCGGATGAACCGCTACCTGCACGCGCGCGGGATCGCGGACACCTCCGAGTCGCATGTGTGGGCGTTCCTCGGCGACGGCGAGATGGACGAGCCGGAGTCGATCGGCCAGCTGTCCCTCGCCGCCCGTGAGGGCCTGGACAACCTGACCTTCGTGGTCAACTGCAATCTGCAGCGCCTGGACGGCCCGGTGCGGGGCAACGGCAAGATCATCCAGGAGCTGGAGTCGATCTTCCGCGGCGCCGGCTGGAACGTGATCAAGCTGATCTGGGACCGCTCCTGGGACCCGCTGCTGGCCCAGGAC
This sequence comes from Streptomyces thermovulgaris, assembly GCF_002155915.1. GTDB lineage: Bacteria > Actinomycetota > Actinomycetes > Streptomycetales > Streptomycetaceae > Streptomyces > Streptomyces thermovulgaris. The sequence continues at coordinate 20,699 of NZ_MUME01000009.1, forward strand.
CGCGACGGCGTGCTGGTCAACAAGATGAACACCACGCCGGACGGCCAGTTCCAGACCTACGCCACCGAGTCCGGCGCGTACATCCGCGAGCACTTCTTCGGCGACGACCACCGGCTGCGCAAGATGGTCGAGAACATGACCGACCACCAGATCCTGATGCTGGGGCGCGGCGGTCACGACCACCGCAAGATCTACGCGGCGTACAAGGCGGCCCTGGAGCACAAGGGCCAGCCGACGGTGATCCTGGCCAAGACGATCAAGGGCTGGACGCTCGGCCCGAACTTCGAGGGCCGCAACGCCACCCACCAGATGAAGAAGCTGACGGTCGCCGACCTCAAGCACTTCCGCGACCGTCTGCACCTGCCGATCCCCGACAAGGCGCTGGAGTCCGGCCTGCCGCCGTACTACCACCCGGGCCGCGACAGCGAGGAGATCCAGTACATGCACGACCGCCGCAGGAGCTGCGGCGGCTATGTGCCGACCCGGATCGTGCGCTCCAAGCCCCTGCGCCTGCCGGACGACAAGACGTACGCGTCCGTGAAGAAGGGCTCGGGCCAGCAGCCCATCGCCACCACCATGGCCTTCGTCCGGCTGCTGAAGGACCTCATCCGGGACAAGGAGATCGGCCGGCGGTTCGTACTGATCGCGCCCGACGAGTACCGCACCTTCGGCATGGACTCCTTCTTCCCGAGCGCGAAGATCTACAACCCGCTGGGCCAGCAGTACGAGTCGGTGGACCGGGATCTGCTGCTCGCCTACAAGGAGTCGCCGACCGGGCAGATGCTGCACGACGGCATCTCCGAGGCCGGCTGCGTGGCCTCGCTGATCGCGGCGGGCTCCGCGTACGCCACGCACGGCGAACCGCTGATCCCGGTGTACGTCTTCTACTCGATGTTCGGCTTCCAGCGCACCGGCGACCAGTTCTGGCAGATGGCCGACCAGATGGCGCGCGGTTTCGTCCTGGGAGCGACCGCCGGCCGCACGACCCTGACCGGCGAGGGGTTGCAGCACGCCGACGGCCACTCGCATCTGCTCGCCTCGACCAACCCGGCGTGCGTGGCGTACGACCCGGCGTACGCGTACGAGATCGCGCACATCGTGCAGGAGGGGCTGCGCCGGATGTACGGCGGCGACGAGCAGCACCCGCACGGCGAGGACGTCTTCTACTACCTCACCGTCTACAACGAGCCGATCCCGCAGCCGGCCGAGCCGGCGGACGTGGACGTCGAGGGCATCCTCAAGGGCCTGCACCGGATCGGCCGGGGCACCGCGGGCGAGATCCCGGCGCAGATCCTGGCGTCGGGCGTGGCGGTCCCGTGGGCGCTCGAGGCGCAGCAGATCCTCGCCCGGGAGTGGAACGTCAGGGCCGACGTCTGGTCGGCGACCTCCTGGAACGAGCTGCGGCGCGAGGCCGTGGCGTGCGAGGAGCACAACCTGCTGCACCCGGAGGAGGAGCAGCGGGTGCCGTGGGTGACGCGGAAGCTGAGCGGGGCCGAGGGGCCGTTCGTGGCCGTCTCCGACTGGATGCGCTCGGTGCCGGACCAGATCGCCCGCTGGGTGCCGGGGACCTACCAGTCGCTGGGCACCGACGGCTTCGGCTTCTCCGACACCCGGGGAGCGGCCCGGCGGTTCTTCCACGTCGACGCGCAGTCGATCGTGGTGGCCGTGCTGACGGAGCTGGCCCGCGAGGGCAAGGTCGACCGGTCGGTGCTGAAGCAGGCCATCGACCGCTACCGGCTCCTCGATGTGACGGCGGTCGTTCCGGGGACGGCGGGCGGGGACGCGTAGGCGCCGCGGCTCCTTCCCGAAGACTCGGTCCCCGCGGACTTCTCCGCCCCGCCCGGGTGTCCCCGCCGCATCCGGGCCGGGGCCCGCCGTGCCCAAAACGGCCGTGCGCCCCGGGGCACGGCCCGGACGTGCGGTCCGGCCGGACGGCCCGGGGCGCCCGCGCGCTGTGCACCCGGGGCCCGCCGTCGTCGGCCTCCGTCCCGTCACCGGGCCGGAGCCGCCCCGGGTGCGGGGCTCGGGCGCCCCGGTTCCGTACCGGGAAGCCGCCCGCGCGCTGCCCCCCTCCAGCAGCGCGCGGCAGCCGCCCGTCCCCCGTTTTCATTCCCTGCGGAGGACTTGACCCACTGTCACCTGTGGTATGCACCGAAGGCGAGGGATCTTCGCCACGCTCACTCTGATGGGCGAATTCCGCCGGTCAGATGTGGCCGATTCCCGCGCCCGCCTCCGCGTTCTCCCCGCGCTTGGTGAGCAGTGCCACCAGAACGGCCACGGCCGCGATGCCGGCGGCGATGAGGGAGGCGAGGCTCATGCCGGAGATGAAGGTGTCGTGCGCGACGGAGGCGACCTTCGCGACGATCTCCTCGGGCGTTCCCTCCGGCATCGGCGGCACCACACCGACCTGGACCGCCTCGGAGGCCCCCTCCAGCTGAGCGGGAGTGAGCGGCGGAAGTCCCGCCTTCTCCCAGTTGTCCCCCAGGGTGTTGTTCACCCGGGAGGCCATCACGGCGCCCAGCACGGCCGTACCGAGGCTGCCGCCGATCTGCATGGCGGACTGCTGCAGCCCGCCGGCCACACCGGACAGCTCCAGGGGTGCGTTGCCGACGATGACCTCGGTGGCACCGACCATGACGGGGGCCAGACCGATGCCGAGCACGACGAACCAGAGCGACATGATCCCGCTGCCCGTGTCCACCTCCAGCGTGGACAGGCCGTACATGGCGAGCGCGGTGGCGGCCATGCCGCCGGCCAGCGGAATGCGCGGGCCCAGCTTGGTGATCATGAATCCCGCGAGCGGGGAGCCGACGATCATCGCGCCGGTGAGCGGGAGAAGGTGCATGCCCGCCTCGACCGGGGTCATCCGGTGCACGTTCTGCAGATAGAAGGTGATGAAGAACAGGCCGCCCATGAACGCGATGGCCATCAGGACCATGAGGGCCACGCCCGCGGACAGCGGTACCGAGCGGAACAGCGTCAGCGGGATCAGCGGTTCCCTCACCTTCTTCTCCCAGAGGGCGAAGCCGCCGAAGCCGATGAGCGACAGGACGATGAACAGCCATGTCGCCCTGTCGCCCCAGCCCCACTCCGGTGCCTTGATCAGGGCCCAGACCAGGAAGAACACGGCGACTGTGAGCAGGGCGATGCCGAGGAGGTCGAAGGAGCGCGGCGCGTTCTCGGCACGGTGGTCGAGCAGGATCAGCACCCCCAGGGCCACGGCGAGGACGCCGACGGGCACGTTGATGAAGAACACCGACTGCCAGTTGACGTGCTCGACGAGGACCCCGCCGAGGATCGGGCCGCCGGCGGTGGAGGCACCGATGACCATGCCCCAGATGCCGAGGGCCATGTTGAGCTTCTCGGCCGGGAAGGTGGCCCGCAGCAGACCGAGCGCGGCCGGCATCAGCAGCGCGCCGAACAGTCCCTGGAAGACCCGGAAGACGATGACCATGGCGATGGTGCCGGACAGTCCGATCGCCCCGGAGGCGGCGGCGAAGCCGGCCACCCCGACGAGGAAGGTCTGCCGGTGCCCGAAGCGGTCACCGAGCTTGCCCGCGGTGATCAGGGAGACCGCGAGGGCGAGAAAGTAGGAGTTGGTGATCCACTGGACGTCCGCGAGATTGGCGTTCAGGTCCTCGGCGATGGCCGGGTTGGCGATGGCCACGATGGTGCCGTCGAGGGCCACCATCATGACGCCCACGGCGACGGTGATCAGGGTGGCCCACGGGCGTCCGCGCAGTCCTCGGGACGGCGCGGGACCCGCCGGAGATGCCGGAACGCTGTCTTCCGCTCCGGTCGATTCGATGGTCTGACTAGTCATAATTTGAAGCTAATGACAGTCACTGACAATCGACAAACGCTTTCATCCGTCAGTAACTGACTGATCACTCCCCTGTAGTCTGAGCGGGGGAACCGGTGAGCAGTGCGGGGAAAGGGGCCGGGGAGCTCCATGAGGACGGCGGAGACCGCCGGGAAGGCGTCACGGACGCTGTCGTCGCGTCCGGGGCTGCGCGAGCGCAAGAAACAGCGCACCAGGGACGCGCTGCTGCGGTCCGCCCTCGAGCTGTTCACCACCCAGGGATACGAACGCACGACGGTCGACGAGATCGCCGAGGCCGTCGACGTCTCCCCGCGCACCTTCTTCCGCTACTTCGGCGGCAAGGAGGACGCCGCCCTCGCCGTGCACGGGATGGCGGAGGAGCACTTCGTCGCATCGCTGCGCGCCCGCCCGCCCGAGGAGCCCCCGCTGGAGGCGCTGCGCCGGGCGGTGCTGGAGAGCTGGGACACCATCAGCGACGCCGTGGTGGCCGTCGTCCCCGTGGAGCTGTTCCTGCGCATGTTCCGGGTGATCGAGTCGACGCCGGTCCTGCTGGCCGCGTATCTGCGCCGCTCGGCGGAGACCGAGGAGCAGATCGCGCGCCTGCTCGCCGAGCGCGAGGGCCTGGACGTGGACGCCGATCCCCGGCCGCGGCTGGCGGTGGCCGTCTTCGGCGCGGTGATGCGGGTGACGACCCGTCAGTGGAGCGCGGACGAGAACGGCGGCCTGGAGGCGATACGGGAACTCGCCGCCGCACATCTCGACCAGGTGGGGCCGGCGCTCACCGGGAACTGGCGTACACCCGCCCGGTCCTGAGCAGGCGTACGGACGGCGCACGGTCCAGGACGCCCCCGCGCGATCCCAAACGTGATTCCTGCCACTCGGCCGTCCCGAGACCGTCTCGTTCTCCTAATGTGTCCTCCCAGTGATTTCCTTCGAGACCTCCCCCCACCTCACCGTCTGGCGTGCCCTGCTCGCGCTGGCCGTGGTCTTCGTGATGCTGGCCACCACCGGCTGGAGCGCCGTGCGCGGCCACCGCGCGACCACCGCCCTGCAGGCGTCCCTGTCCGCATGGGAGAACGGCCGGCTGCACGGCCACCGGCTGCCCGCCCCGGACTCGTCCCCCGCCCGGCTGAGCCGCTTCTTCGCCTCGCTCAGCGCGCAGGACCGCAGCCGGCTCGCCCGCCGCTATCCGCTCGCGGTCGGCAATATGAACGGCGCTCCGGTCAAGCTGCGTTACCAGGCCAACCGCATCGCGCTCCGCCAGGCGCGCGAGGCCGAGCTGAGGCGCATGCGCGACAGCCGGCTCACCCCGGCCGGGCTGCAGGAGGCCGGCCGCCGTGTGCACCGCTACACGATGCTGATGGCGAAGGACCGGCAGATCCTCGCCTTCGACCCCGAGGGCACCGGCCGCGTCGCCGAGGTCTTCGGCGATCTGCGCACGGCGGAGCGGATCTCCGTCGTCGTCCCCGGCGTCGACACCGATCTGCTCACCTTCCAGAGGACCTACCGGCCGTACTCGGCACCGCACGGCATGGCGAAGGCGCTGTACTCGGCCGAGCGCACGGCGGCCCCCGGCATGCGCACGGCCGTGATCGCCTGGGCCGACTACACCGCGCCCAGCGGGATCGGCATGGACGCGGCCACGGCGATGCGCGCCAAGGAGGGCGCCGTCCGGCTGAACAGGCTGCTGCACGGGCTGCCCGGCGTCTCCCCCGTGGCGCTGTTCTGCCACAGCTACGGCTCGGTGGTGTGCGGCCTCGCCGCGCGCGGGCTGCCGCACCGGGTGTCCGACATAGCGGTGGCCGCCAGCCCCGGCATGCGGGTGGACAAGGTCTCCCAACTGCGCACCTCCGCCCGGGTGTGGGCGATGCGGGACGCCACCGACTGGATCCGGGACGTGCCCTACCTGGAGTTCGGCGGGCTCGGCCACGGCGCCGACCCGGTCTCCCCGGCGTTCGGGGCACGGGTGCTGTCGGCACGGGGCGCGAAGGGCCACGCCGGCTATTTCGAGCCGGGCACCGACAGCCTGACCAACCTCGCCGGGATCGGGGTCGGCGCCTACGACTCGGTGCGGTGCGCCCATGGCGACGACAGGTGCCGGGCGGATTTGTCCGGTGCATCGGCGGCCGGACGCGCTTGAGGACAGCAGGAAGTGCGGTCCGTGCGGGGAGGGACGAAGCGGCCCGCACCCCCCTACGATGAGCCGTATGGGTGACGTACTGGCCGGATTTCACGCTGCCTGGGAGTTCGAGTCCGACTCCGTGCTCATCCGCTACGAACGGGGGATTCGAACGCCAAAGCTCTTCCAGGTCCTCGGCACCCGCCGGATTCCGCTGGCGGCGCTCGAGGGCGTGACGCTCACCGCGGGCAGACGCGGCACGGTGGTCCTGCGCGCCGAGCCCAGGCCCGGCGCCGATCCGCTGATGGAGGCGGCCGACGGGCAGCTCAAGGAGAACCACGACCCGTACCGCCTGGTGCTGCCGGCCGAACGGGAGACGCTCGCCGAGTACTACGCCGACGAGCTGCGCGCGCGTCTCACCGAGAGCGGTCCGGCCGACCGCCACCTGGTGGCGCCGCCCGCGGCACCGCTCCAGTTCAAGGCATACGACGGGAAGGCGTCCTTCGACGGGACGACGGTGAGCTTCCGCTGGTTCTGGACGGGGGCGTCCTCGGCCAAGTGGAAGGCCGGCGACCAGAGGTTCTCCGTGGCCGAACTGGGCGGGGTGGAGTGGCGCTCGCCGGAGCTGTTCGAGGGACATCTGCGGCTGCTGCCCCGTGACGCCGACGCCGCCGCACGGCCGGCGCAGCCGGACCAGGACCCGGCCTCGGTGGTGTTCGGCCTCGGCTACGGCGCGGTCCACGAGTCCCTGCCGTTCGCGGCGGCCGTCCTGGCCGCGATCCGGTCGGCGAGCCCCCCGGCCCCGGTCACGGCCGCGGTCACGGCTCCGCGCCGCGACCCCGCGGACATCGCGGAACGCATCCGCCGTCTGGGAGAGCTCCACCAGGCGGGGCTGGTGACGGACGAGGAGTTCTCGGTGAAGAAGGCGGAACTGCTCGCCGAGCTGTGACCGGGGCGGCGCGGGCCGGGCGGTTCTCCTACTCCCGTCCCGCCGAGGTCAGCGACATGTCGGGATACCGGTCGCCGACCACCCGCCCGGCGATCGGCTCCAGCAAGGACAGCTCCTCCTCGGTCAGGACGATCCGCGTCGCCGCCACGTTCTCCTCCACCCGGCTCGGCCTGCGCGTGCCCGGAATCTGGACGACCGGCAGCCCGTGCACGGAGGCCCGCTGCTGCACCCAGGCCAGCGCGATCTGCGCGAGCGAGGCCCCGTGGGCGGAGGCGACCGCACGGATCGGCTCCAGCAGCGCCGCGTTGGCGGCCGCGTTCTCCCCCCGGTAGCGGGGCATGGTGCGCCGGAAGTCGTCGCCGGTCAGCTCCTTCTCCGCGTGGACGAAGCCCCCGGTCAAAAACCCTCGCCCCAGCGGTGAGTACGGCACCAGCGCCACTCCCAGCTCGGCCGCCGCCGGCACCACGTGCGCCTCGATGTCCCGGCTGAACAGCGACCACTCCGACTGCACGGCGGCGATCGGGTGCACGGCGTGCGCGGCCCGCAGTTCCTCGGCGGTGACCTCGCTCAGCCCCAGGTGCTTGACCTTCCCCTCGCGCACCAGGTCGGCCATGATCCCGACGGTCTCCTCGATCGGGACGTTCACGTCGCGCCGGTGCATGTAGTAGAGGTCGATCACGTCGACGTCCAGGCGCTTCAGGCTCGCCTCGACGGCCTGCCGGATGTACGGCGGGTCGTTCCGGATGATCCGCCTGGTCGGGTCGTCCGGCGGGACCACCAGCCCGAACTTGGTGGCGATCACGACCTCGTCCCGGTGCGCCTTGAGGAACGGTGCGAGGAACCGCTCGTTCTCGCCGTTCCCGTAGGCGTCCGCGGTGTCGTAGAGCGTGACGCCCAGTTCCAGGGCCCGCTCCAGGGTGGCACGGGACTCCTCGGCGTCCGAGGGGCCGTAGGCGAAGCTCATGCCCATGCAGCCGAGGCCCTGGATGCCGACCTCGGGTCCGCTCTCGCCCAGCCGTACCGTCGGAATCCTGCTGTCGGTCATCGCGTCGCGTTCCTCTTCTCTTTTTCCTTCTCTTCGTGGTGACGTACGGCGTCCGCGCAGGAACCGATCTTGCGGTCCAGTACCGCGAGCGTGTCCTGGAGTTCGCCGATCCGGGCCAGGACGTCCCGGCGGGTCGCCTGGAGCAGCGCGTACCGCTCGGCGTAGGTGCTCTCGCCCTCGCGCACCAGCTCCGCGTACCTGACCATGTCGGCGACCGGCATCCCGGTCAGCCGCAGCTTGCCGACGAGGTCCAGCCAGTCCAGGTCGCGGTTGGTGTAGCGGCGCTGCCCGGTGTGCGAACGGTCGACGTGGGCCAACAGGCCGATCCGCTCGTACCAGCGCAGGGTGTGGGCCGTCAGACCGGTGAGAGCGGCGACCTCGCTGATGGTGTAGCTGTCCTGCCCGTCGGGGCGCGGGAGCCGCGGTGGTCTGAAGCAGAGGCCGGTACGGGCGGGGGCCTGCTCGGTCTCCTCGGTGGTCACGGTCTCCTCGGTGGTCACGGCCGTGCTCTGCGTCGCCGTCATGGCCTTCACGCTAGGAAGTTGGAGTGCACTCCAAGCAAGCCGAATCCGGGAGGTGGCCGAAAAGCAGGGGTGCGGGGCGGGCGCGGTGGCTACCGTGCAGGCCATGGGTCTCGTACGACGTGCGGAGTCCGAGGACGCCGAGGAAGTGCTGCGGCTGCGCCAGGTGATGCTCGACTCGGTGCCCGGTGCGGACACCTCCACGCACTGGCAGACCGATGCCCTGCCCGCCCTGCGCGCGAAGCTGGCCGAGAAGGACGGGGACTTCGTGGCGTACGTCGTGGACCACCCGGAGCGGCCGGGGGCGCTGGCCGCTGTGGCGGCGGGCACGATCGAGTACCGGATCGGCTGGCCGGGCAATCCCCTCGGCGCGGTCGGGTACGTCTTCAGCGTCGCGACGGACCCCGGCGCCCGCCGCCGCGGGTATGCGCGCGCGTGCATGGAGACGCTGCTCGACTGGTTCCGCAAGCGCGGCGCCGACCGGGTGCGGCTCACCGCGTCCGCCGAGGGCGCACCGCTGTACGCCTCCCTCGGCTTCCGGCCCAAGCCCGACCCGCTGCTGGAGCTGCACCTGTGAGCGCTTAGGCTCGATGCCATGTCGTTGAAGAGTCTGGCGTCGATCGAGAACTGGCCGGTCCCCACCGCCGCGGCGGGCGTGGTCCGCGCGGACGGCACGGTCCTGGGCACCCACGGACCCACCGACCGGCGTTTCCCCCTCGCCTCGGTCACCAAGCCACTGGCGGCCTACGCCGTGCTCGTGGCGTACGAGGAGGGCGCGATCGACCTGGACGAGCCGGCCGGCCCGCCCGGCGCGACCGTCCGCCATCTGCTCGCCCACACCTCGGGCCTGGCCTTCGACGAGCACCGGGTGGTGGCCCCGCCCGGCGAGCGGCGGCTGTACTCCAACGCCGGCATCGAACAGCTCGGCGACCATGTGGCGAAGGCGACGGACATCCCGTTCGCGGAGTACCTGCGCCAGGCGGTCCTGGAGCCGCTGGGCATGACCCGGACGACCCTGGACGGCTCCCCGGCCAAGGACGCGGTCTCGACGGTCGACGACCTGCTCCGCTTCGCCGCCGAGGTCCAGGCCCCGCGCCTGCTGGACCCCCGCACGGTCGCCGAGGCGATGACGGTCCAGTTCCCCGGCACCAAGGGCGTCCTGCCGGGCTACGGCCACCAGAACCCCAACGACTGGGGTCTCGGCTTCGAGATCCGCGGCTCCAAGTCCCCTCACTGGACCGGTGCTTCCTCCTCCCCCCGCACCTTCGGCCACTTCGGCCAGTCGGGCACGTTCCTGTGGATCGACCCGGACGCGAGGGCGGCCTGCGTGGCACTGACGGACCGCGCGTTCGGCCCGTGGGCGGTCGAGGCATGGCCGCCGTTCACGGACGGGGTCCTGGCGGAGCTGCGCTGAGACCGCCGGCCGGGCATGCGCACCGCCCGTGTCCCCGCCCCGCCGGGCGGACGGTGACGCCCCGGCAGCGGCTTCCGGCCGCCCCTCGAGCCGGACGGACGTACCGGCCGGCGCGCCGCGACAGCCTCACGGGCAAACCGGACAACCCGGTCGCGGGACCGGCCCGTTCACCCGGCCCGCATCTCCCACATCAGCAGCTCCGCGGCCGTCACGCCCACCGCCTCCAGGCCCTGGGCGCCGGTGATCCGCGCCGCGTCCCCCGGGCCCAACCGGTCCTCGCCCAGGCGCACTTCGCCCCGTACGACATGGATGTACACATATGCCGCATCCGGTACCGCCGTCCGCTCCCCCGCCGCCGGACGGCGGACATGGAGCCGGGCACCGGCCTCGGGGACGTCGTACGGGGCGGAGTCGCCGACACCGCGGACGAGTTCGTAGCGGGGGGCGCCGCCGGGCCGCAGCGGGGTGAGCCACATCTGGACGAAGGTCACCGGCGCGCCGGTGCCGTTGCGTTCCACGTGGCGGACGCCGTCCGCCGCGCTCAGGTGCTGGAGGTCGCCGGGGCGGACCACTGTCTCGTGGCCCGTGGAGTCGCGGTGGGTCAGTTCGCCCTCGACGACCCAGGTGACGATCTCCGTGTGGCTGTGCGGATGCTCGTCGAAGCCCGCACCGGGGGCCAGTCGCTCCTCGTTGCAGGCGATGAGGGCGCCGAAGCGAAGATTGTCCGGATCGTAGTGGGGGCCGAAGGAGAAGGCGTGCCAGGAGGTGATCCCGGCCGCCGCGTCACCGCCCCGGTAACGCTCTGCCGCGCGCCGTACTTCCGTCGTCACACGAACCACCGTAGCCCCCGGCCCCGAAGCCCCGAGGAGGCCCCAGTGGCGACCCGGCGGCACGCGCACGCATCCGGATGAGGCAGGCTTGTCACCGTGCCCGAACCCGAATCCCACCAGAGCCGCGCCGCAGACCACCGTGTCCATCCGCACGCCGCGACCCTGAAACGGCTGGAGAAGTCCTCCGGATCGCTGGCCGCACAGGCCATCGCCCGCATGGACGAGACGCTGCCGTGGTACCGGGCGATGCCGCCGGAGAACCGTTCCTGGATCGGACTGGTGGCCCAGGCGGGCATCGCCGCCTTCACCGAGTGGTTCCGGCGGCCCGACGCGCCCCAGGCCATCTCCACCGATGTGTTCGGGACCGCACCGCGCGAGCTGACCCGGGCGATCACGCTGCGGCAGACCGTGGAGATGGTGCGCACCACGATCGAGGTCATGGAGTCCGCCATCGACGAGGTGGCGGCACCCGGGGACGAGGCCGTGCTGCGCGAGGCACTGCTCGTGTACGCGCGCGAGATCGCCTTCGCCACCGCCCAGGTGTACGCCCAGGCCGCCGAGGCGCGCGGCGCCTGGGACGCCCGGCTGGAGTCCCTGGTCGTCAATGCCGTGCTCAGCGGGGAGGCCGACGAGGGCGCGGTGTCCCGGGCCGCCGCCCTGGGATGGAACGCGCCCGAGCATGTGTGCGTGGTGCTCGGGACCGCGCCCGACGGGGACTCCGAGCTGACCGTCGAGGCCATCCGGCGGGCCGCCCGGCACGCCAAGCTCCAGGTGCTCACCGGGGTGCTCGGGAACCGGCTGGTGGTGATCGCGGGCGGGAGCGACAATCCGCTGGCGGTGGCCAAGTCGCTGATCGGCCCCTTCGCCCCCGGGCCCGTGGTCGCCGGCCCGGTCGTGCCCGACCTGCTCACCGCCACCCGGTCCGCCCAGGCCGCCGCGGCCGGGCTGAAGGCGTGCTCCGCCTGGCAGGACGCGCCGCGGCCGGTGCTGGCCGACGACCTGCTGCCGGAGCGCGCCATCGCCGGCGATCCGAGTGCGCGCGAGCAGTTGGTAGAGGAGATCTACAGACCGCTGAAGGAGGCCGGATCGGCCCTGCTGGAAACCCTCAGCGTCTATCTGGAACAGGCGAGCAGTCTCGAAGGCGCGGCGAGAATGCTCTTCGTTCACCCGAACACCGTGCGCTACCGGCTCCGACGTGTGACTGACGTCACCGGCTGGTCGCCCTCCGATGTACGATCCGCGTTCACACTACGAATCGCGCTGATCCTGGGGCGTCTGGCTGATGGAGATCCCCAGGCCTAGGCTTTTGTCGGGGGTCCACAAAACCCCTCCGTGTTCTTCGTCCCTGTCCTCACGGGCGGCTCCGGCCGTCCCCAAGAGAGAGTGTGAGAGTGCTCGTACTCGTCGCTCCTGGCCAAGGCGCCCAGACGCCCGGCTTCCTGACTCCCTGGCTCGAACTGCCCGGTGCCACCGACCGTGTGAACGCCTGGTCGGACGCCATCGGACTGGACCTCGTCCACTACGGGACGCAGGCCGACGCGGACGCGATCCGCGACACCGCGGTGGCCCAGCCGCTGCTGGTGGCCGCCGGCCTGCTGTCGGCCTCGGCACTGGGTGACATCAACGCGGACGTGGTCGCGGGCCACAGCGTCGGTGAGATCACCGCCGCGGCGTTCGCGGGCGTCCTGGACGACATCTCCGCCCTGACCCTGGTGCGCAAGCGGGGCCAGGCCATGGCCGAGGCCGCCGCGATCACCCGGACCGGCATGTCGGCGCTGCTCGGCGGCGACCCGGAGGTGTCCGTCGCGCATCTGAAGAAGCTGGGCCTGACCCCGGCGAACGTCAACGGCGCGGGCCAGATCGTGGCCGCCGGCACCCTGGAGCAGCTGGCCGCGCTGAACGAGGACAAGCCCGAGGGTGTGCGCAGGATCGTCCCGCTGCAGGTGGCCGGTGCCTTCCACACGCACCACATGGCCCCCGCGGTCGACAAGCTGGCCGAGGCCGCCAAGGCGCTCACCCCCACCGACCCGAAGGTCATCTACGTCTCCAACAAGGACGGCCGGGCCGTGCACAGCGGCGCCGAGATCGTCGAGCGGCTGGTCGGCCAGGTCGCCAACCCCGTCCGCTGGGATCTGTGCATGGAGACCTTCAAGGAGCTCGGCGTCACCGCCCTGATCGAGGTGTGCCCCGGCGGCACGCTGACCGGTCTGGCCAAGCGCGCGCTGCCCGGCGTGAAGACGCTGGCGCTGAAGACCCCCGACGACCTCGACGCGGCCCGCGAGCTCATCTCCGAGCACGCCTGACGATCCCTGAGGAGCCGACGATCATGCCGAAGATCAAACCCGCCAAGGGCGCCCCGTACGCGCGCATTCTGGGCGTAGGCGGCTACCGGCCCACGCGCGTGGTGCCCAACGAGGTGATCCTCGAGAAGATCGACTCGTCCGACGAGTGGATCCGCTCGCGCTCCGGCATCGAGACCCGGCACTGGGCGTCGCCCGAGGAGACCGTCGCGGCGATGTCGATCGAGGCCTCCGGCAAGGCGATCGCGAGCGCCGGGATCGACGCCTCGCAGATCGGCGCCGTGATCGTCTCGACCGTCTCGCACTTCAGCCAGACCCCGGCCATCGCCACCGAGATCGCCGACAAGCTGGGCACGGACAAGGCGGCCGCCTTCGACATCTCGGCGGGCTGCGCCGGTTTCGGCTACGGCCTCACCCTGGCCAAGGGCATGATCGTCGAGGGATCGGCGGAGTACGTCCTCGTCATCGGCGTGGAGCGGCTCAGCGACCTGACCGACCTGGAGGACCGGGCCACGGCCTTCCTGTTCGGCGACGGCGCCGGCGCGGTCGTGGTCGGTCCCTCCGAGGAGCCCGGGATCGGTCCGACCATCTGGGGCTCGGAGGGCGACAAGGCCCAGACGATCAAGCAGACCGTGCCCTGGGACCGCTTCCGCAAGGCCGACGCGGCCGACCTTCCCCGGGACAGCGAGGGCAACGTCAAGTTCCCCGCGATCACGCAGGAGGGCCAGGCGGTGTTCCGCTGGGCCGTGTTCGAGATGGCGAAGGTCGCCCAGCAGGCGCTGGACGCGGCCGGGATCACCCCGGACGAACTGGACGTCTTCATCCCGCACCAGGCCAATGTGCGGATCATCGACTCGATGGTGAAGACCCTCAAACTGCCGGAGCGTGTCACGGTCGCCCGTGACATCCGCACCACCGGCAACACCTCGGCCGCCTCGATTCCGCTCGCGATGGAGCGGCTTCTGGCGACCGGCGAGGCGAAGAGCGGCGACACCGCGCTCGTCATCGGCTTCGGGGCGGGTCTCGTCTACGCCGCGACGGTCGTTACCCTCCCCTAGGCACTCCGTGCCGGATCATGTTTCCGGCATGGGAGCCGCATCACCTGCCGCTGCCGCGGTGGGCGCCACACCCTCTGGAATAGTTGCGAAGGAGCGCCGACATGGCCGCCACTCAGGAAGAGATCGTCGCCGGTCTCGCGGAGATCGTGAACGAGATCGCCGGGATCCCGGTCGAGGACGTCCAGCTGGACAAGTCCTTCACCGACGACCTGGACGTCGACTCGCTGTCCATGGTCGAGGTCGTCGTCGCCGCCGAGGAGCGCTTCGACGTCAAGATCCCCGACGAGGACGTCAAGAACCTCAAGACGGTCCGCGACGCGACCGAGTACATCCTCAAGCACCAGAGCTGATCGACCGATCACAGCTCTGGGCTGACTGCCCCGCCACCCGGCGGTGGCGCCGTTGTCCCCCGCGCGAGCGGGGGTGGTCCTCCTCGAATCCGCTGGAGAAAGAATTCCCGTGAGCTCGACCAATCGCACCGTGGTCGTCACCGGTATCGGCGCAACCACACCGCTGGGTGGCGACGCAGCCTCGACCTGGGAGGGACTGGTCGCCGGCAAGTCCGGTGTGAAGCCCCTGACCCAGGACTGGGCGGCCGCCCAAGCCGTCCGGATCGCGGCCCCGGTGGCCGTGGAACCGACCGAGATCCTTCCTCGGCCGCAGGCACGCCGTCTGGACCGTTCCGCGCAGTTCGCGCTGATCGCCGCCCAGGAGGCCTGGAAGGACGCCGGTTTCACCGGCAAGGCGGGCGAGGGCGCCCCCGTCGACCCGGACCGGCTCGGCACGGTCGTCGCCTCCGGCATCGGCGGTGTGACGACCCTGCTGGAGCAGTACGACGTGCTGAAGGAGAAGGGCGTACGCCGTGTCTCCCCGCACACCGTCCCCATGCTGATGCCGAACAGCCCCTCGGCCAACGTGGGCCTGTTCGTGGGTGCCCGCGCCGGTGTGCACACGCCGGTCTCCGCGTGCGCCTCGGGTGCCGAGGCCATCGGCTACGCCATTGAGATGATCCGCACCGGCCGCGCCGACGTCGTCGTCGCCGGCGGTACGGAGGCGGCGATCCACCCGCTGCCCATCGCCGCGTTCGGCAACATGATGGCGATGTCCAAGAACAACGAGAACCCCCAGGGCGCCTCGCGTCCCTACGACATCGACCGGGACGGCTTCGTCCTCGGCGAGGGCGCGGGGGTGCTCGTCCTGGAGTCCGCCGAGCACGCCGCCCAGCGCGGCGCCCGTGTCTACGCGGAGGCGGTCGGGCAGGGCATCTCCGCCGACTCCCACGACATCGTCCAGCCGGAGCCGGAGGGCCGCGGCATCGCGCACGCCCTGCAGAACCTGCTGGAGCGCACCGACCTGGACCCGGCCGAGGTCGTGCACGTCAACGCGCACGCCACGTCCACGCCGGCCGGTGACATCGCCGAGCTGAAGGCCCTGCGCAAGGTCTTCGGCGACCACGCCGACCACATCGCGGTCTCCGCGACCAAGTCGATGATCGGTCACCTGCTCGGCGGCGCGGGCGGCGTGGAGTCGGTGGCGACGGTGCTGGCCCTGTACCACCGGGTGGCCCCGCCGACGATCAACATCGACAACATCGACCCCGAGGCCGAGGCGAACGCGGACGTGGTCCGCGGAGAGGCGCGCAAGCTGCCCGCGGAGGGCAGGATCGCCGCGCTGAACGACTCGTTCGGCTTCGGCGGGCACAACGTGGTCCTGGCGTTCCGGACGGTCTGAGCAGCCGTTTTCGCACACGGCAAGGGCCCCCACCGGCCGGTGGGGGCCCTTGTCGTTCGGGCATCCGGGTCCGCTCGGGATCCGGCTCGGGAATCCGGGGGAACGGAGGGTCCGAAGAGGTGAATCGATCCGAGGAGGCACAACGCCGCTCCGGGGAGACCGGGAGTCCGGGGAGAGGCCGAAGAAGGCCCGGACGAGGCACGGAGGGACCGGGAGGCCGGGTGTCCGGGAAGTCCGGGGCCCGGCGGGGCCGGGAGGCCGTCAGACCACCTGGTGGAGCCAGCGGACCGGAGCTCCCTCACCCGCATAGCGGAACGGCTCCAGCTCGTCGTCCCAGGGCTTGCCCAGCAGCTTGGCGATCTCCGCCTCCAGGTCGGTCTCGCCCCGCTGGGAACGCAGAAGGGCGGCGCGCAGACGGTCCTCGGGGATGAGGATGTCGCCGTGGATGCCGGTGACGGCGTGGAAGATGCCGAGGTCGGGGGTGCAGCTGTAGCGCTCTCCCTCGGCGGTCGGGCAGGGCTCGGCGGTCACCTCGAAACGCAGCAGCTGCCAGCCGCGCAGGGCGGAGGCGAGCTTGGAGGCGGTACCGACCTGTCCCTGCCAGGAGAACTCCGAGCGCCAGGTGCCGGGTGAGGCGGGCTGCCGGATCCAGTCCAGGCTGACGCGCGTGCCGAGCACACCGGCGATGGCCCACTCGACGTGCGGGCACAGCGCGCGCGGCGCGGAGTGCACATACAGAACTCCACGTGTCGTCACCGGGACCTCCGGGCAGAGCGGGACAGGGGTGGGGGCGGACATGAGGTGGCGCTGAAGGCCACGTCGAGGGCGAGGCTACCCTGCAAACGCGCAAGGAGGGTGACGTACCGTCGGTCCCGGCGGCAGGAAACACCCTCCATTCACCCGGGGGGACGCTTGTACGGGTACGAGCCGCCCACTCGAGTGGGGGCGGGAACCCTCGCGCGTTCTCATGGAGAGAAGCACTGCAGGACGACCGAGGGGAGCACCAGGGCATGCGGAAGCGACGTCACCGTACCCGGGCCGCTCACGCCGTGGTGGCAGCGGCCGTGCTGACCACCGCGGGCTGCTACGCCGTCGGTGACGACGCCTCCGGGGCGGGCACCGCCGGCAGGGCCTCTCGTCCGACCGCCACGCCGTCACCCGAATGGAACCCCCGCCCGAGGTCGATAGCCGCGGTCGGCGATTCGATCACCCGTGGCTTCGACGCGTGCATGGTGCTGACGGACTGCCTGGAGGCGTCCTGGGCGACGGGCACCGACCCGGAGGTCAACAGCCTGGCGCTGCGGCTGCTGGGGGAGAAGGGAACGGCCGAGCGCAGCTGGAACTATGCGGAGACCGGGTCCCGGATGGCGGACCTGAACGACCAGATGGCACGGGCCGTGCGCAGGAAGCCGGAGCTGGTGGCGGTGATGGCCGGCGCCAACGACGCCTGCCGGGAGTCGACGGCCGCGATGACGCCGGTGGCGGACTTCCGGGCCCAGTTCCAGGCCGCGATGAACACCCTGCGCCGGGCACTGCCGACGACGCAGGTGTACGTCGCCAGCGTGCCGAATCTGAAGCGGCTGTGGTCCGAGGGCCGTACCAACCCCCTGGGCAAGCAGATCTGGAAGCTCGGCCTGTGCCCGTCGATGCTGGGCGACGCGGACGCGCTGGACGCGGCGGCCGTCAAGCGGCGCGACACGGTGCAGGAGCGGGTGCGGGCGTACAACGCGGTGCTGGAGGAGGTCTGCGCGAAGGACCGCCTCTGCCGCTTCGACGGCAATGCGGTCTTCAACTATCAGTTCAGCACCCGGCAGCTGAGCCGCTGGGACTGGTTCCACCCGAGCCGGGACGGGCAGGCGCGCCTGGCCGAGATCGCCTACCGGACCGTCACCGCGAAGAATCCGTGATCACAAAAATGGTCCAGGGTTTCCAGGATTTCCCCAGGAGAGAACCTTTCGGCACGCTTTCCGACGGCTCCGCCGTGGAGCGCTGGACGCTGGAGCGGGCCGGGGTGCGGGTGCGCGTGCTGTCGTACGGCGGGATCGTGCAGTCGGTGGAGGTGCCGGACCGGGACGGGCGCACGGCGGACGTGGTGCTGGGCTTTCCCGGGCTGGAGGGCTATCTGGCCCATCCGGAGCCGTTCCTGGGCGCGTTGATCGGGCGGTACGCCAACCGGATCGCCCGGGGCCGCTTCCCGCTGGACGGGCACACGTACGCGCTCGAACGGAACGAGGGGACGAACTCGCTGCACGGCGGCCCCCGGGGCTTCGACAAACGGCTGTGGCGGACGGAACCGGTCGAGCACGGTGTACGCCTCACCCGGGTCAGCCCGCACGGCGAGGAGGGCTTCCCGGGCCGGCTGGAGGTCACGGCGACGTACACCCTGGACGCGTCGGGCGCCCTGCACATCGCGTACACCGCGGTCACGGACGCGCCCACGGTGGTCAACCTGACCAACCACACGTACTGGAACCTGAGCGGCTCCCAGGACGCCGGCGGCCATGAACTGCGGCTGGCGGCCTCCCGTTACACCCCGGTCGACGCGGATCTGATCCCCACCGGCGCCCTGGCGGAGGTGGCGGGGACCCGCCTCGACTTCCGCCGGCTCCGCACGGTGGGCCCGGGGTACGACCACAATCTGGTGCTGGACAAGGGCGTCACAAACACCCCGGTGGAGGTGGCCGAACTGCACGACCCGGCATCGGGCCGCGTTCTGACGGTGGCGACGACCGAGCCGGGCCTCCAGCTGTACACCGCCGACCACCTCGGCGCCCCCTTCGGCCCGGGCGCCGGGATCGCCCTGGAGACCCAGCACTTCCCGGACTCCCCCAACCGTCCGGAGTTCCCGAGCACCGAGCTGCGTCCGGGGGAGGTCTTCCGCTCGGAGACGGTCTACGGCTTCTCGGTGCGCTGACCGCACCGGAGCACGGGCCCCGCGGCCGGAGGGCGCACAAGCCCCGGCCCAGGGTCAGGGTCCCGGACCGGGGCTGCTCATGGGCAGCACTGTCCCGGTCCGACGCTAACCGCGGCGGCGGCGCGAGCGGCCGGCGTTCCATCAGCCCGCCGCAACCTCGTACAAACTTTCACATGTCCCCGCCGCCGACGGCGGGCTCCGGGACGGGCGTGCCGCCCGTCTCCTCGCCCAGCAGCTCACGCGTGAGCAGGGTGGCGCCCGCGACCGCGCCCGGCATGAGGAACACCGCCACGAACGGCACCAGGAAGGCCAGGCCGAGCGGCGTGCCGAAGCCCCACACCAGCGGCTTGCGGGCGCGCAGCAGCTCCAGGCGGCCGCGGAGCTCGACGCCGCGGCGCTGAAGGGCGACGGCGGTCAGCTCCTCGGTGAGGAAGAACCCGGTGACGAAGAACCCGATCACCGGCACCACCGTCTGGCCGACGAAGGGCAGGAACCCCAGCACGAAGAGCAGAAGGCCCCACAGCCCGGCGCGGACCAGGATGCGCAGGCTGTCCCGGGCCGAGATCCACAGCTCCTTCCAGAGCGGCAGACCGGACTCGGGCGCCGTGCCGTCGGGGGAGGCGTCCCGGTCGACGTCCTCGGACAGGCTCTCGTAGAAGGGCTGGCCGATCAGGAGGGTCACCGCGGTGAAGGTGAGCACGGCGAGCAGCAGGCCGAGGGCGAACAGCACGGCGGTCAGCAGGCCGCGGAAGAGCCCGAGCCAGGGGCTCGGCCAGTCGTCGGCGAAGGGGGTCGCCCAGCTGACGAGGTCCCCGCCCCACAGGGCGAGCGCGATCAGCGCCGCCGTGTACAGCACCAGGGTGATCAGCCCGGGCAGCAGGCCGAAGCCGTACGCCTTCCGGTGCTGGGCCATCCACCGCTGGCCCTTCAGGAGATATCCGAAACCCACCCCTAGATCACGCATGGGAAAACCTTATCGAGGGCCCTGCCGGGGCTCTCACGGCCCACCCCGGCCGCACCCGGCCGCCGTTGAGTCGAACAGGCCCGCACCGCCGTACCGCTCTGCGGGAACTACTGTGTCCCCCCGGTGAACGGCAGTCAGGTCGAGGAGGGCGGATGACCCAGGAGATCCACGGCACCGTCGCCGACGGCTACGAGCCGGTGCGCGAGGAGTTCGCCGCGTTCGTGCGGTCGGAGCTTCCGGACTACGAGGGGCAGGTGTGCGCGTACGTCCACGGCCGGCGCGTGGTCGACCTGTGGGCCGGACCGGGCGGCGACGCGCTGTACGCGGTGCACTCGTCGACCAAGGGCGCCGCCCATCTCGTGGTCGCACTGCTCGTGCAGGACGGCACGCTGGAGCTGGACCGCCCGGTGACGTACTACTGGCCGGAGTTCGCGGCCGAGGGCAAGGGAGCGCTGACCGTGCGCGACCTGCTCGCCCACCGCGCGGGCGTGGTCGGCACCGACACCGGTTTCACCACCGCCGAGCTGGCCGACGACCGCGCACTGGCCGAACGCCTCGCCGACCAGCGGCCGTTCTGGCAGCCCGGCACCGCGTTCGGCTACCACGCCCTGGTCATCGGCGCGCTCACCGGCGAGATCGTACGGCGCGCGACGGGCCGTACGATCCAGCAGCTGTACGAGGAGCGCGTCCGCGCACCCTACGGCCTGGACTTCCACCTGGGCCTGCCCGCCGCCCAGGAGCCCCGCTACCGCCCCGTCCAGCCCATGGCGCCCACCCCCAAGCAGCAGGCCCACCTCGACACCCTGTACGAGGGCCCGCACAGCCTCGCCTCCATCGCCCTCAACCGCCAGGGCCCCGAACCGACCGATCTGCAGACCCTCCCCAACGACCCCCTGATCCGCGCCAAGGGCCCGGCCTCCGTCGGCGGCGTGGCCTCGGCACGCGGCCTCGCGGGCCTGTACGCGGCGATGATCAGCGAGGTGGACGGGAAGACGCCCCTGCTCAAGCCGGACACGGTGGCGGAGTTCGGCCGGATCCACTCCACCGGGTACGACCTGGTGCAGCGCGCCCACCGATCGTTCGGCCTCGGCTTCCAGGCGACCGCCGACGTTTGGCATCCCTTCCTCGGCGCGGGCACGATCGGCCACAGCGGCGCGGCCGGGTCCCAGGCCTTCGCCGACCCGACGATCGGCCTCGCCTACGGCTACACCCGCCGCCGCTTCGCCTTCCCGGGCGGCGCGGCCCCGGAGAACGACCGCCTGGTAAGGGCGGTGCACAAGGCGGCCCTGGCAGCGCGGGACACGGGCTGAGCCCGGGGCGCGGGCACCGGGCTCAGCCGGGAATGGGGTCCGTCCTCAGCCGAAGGCCTTGATCTCTCTCCAGTCCACTGTCAGGACGATCTTCACGGGCGGGTTGGTGTTCGTCCTGGACGGATGGTAGATCCGTGTCCGGCCGTCGGCGCCGAAGACGGCCCAGATGTCGGGGGTGCCGTCGCCGTTGACGTCCGGGATGCCGAGCGCGACGCGGACATTGGACTCGGTCCAGCTGGTGCCGTAGGAGACGTCCCCGTTGAGGGAGTTGGCAGCGACCTTGAGCGAGTCGAGGTCGACGCTGCCGCTGACCGGTCCGGGCTTGCCGTGGCGGACGTACATGTTGCCGTTGTCCAGGTTGCGCCACAGCAGGTCGGGAGTGCTGTCGCCGTTGATGTCGGCGACGTTGACGATGTCGCGGCGGGCCCAGGCGCTGCCGTTCATCAGCGTCGCCGTCCGGAAGGTGGCACCGGTGTAGCCGGACAGCGCCCAGAACTCGGTGCCGGCCCGCAGGACCAGGTCCGGCAGCTTGTCGCCGGTGATGTCGCCGACGGCCTTGATCTGTGTCCAGGTCGAGGGCGCCGGGGCATTGGCGGGCAGGCGGACCCTGATCCGCTCGTCGACGTCGTAGCTGCCGTAGCCGTCACCGGGGTAGAGCCAGAAGGTGCCGTCCGGAGCCACGGCGAAGAGATCGGTCGTACCGTCGCCCGGGTAGGCGTCGTCGTAGTGCGTGATCAGCGCGGCCTTGCCGGTGGCAGGGTCGTACCAGTGGTTCTCCGGATGCAGCTTCCTGTCCGAGGTGTACGCGGCGCCCAGGCACCCGTACAGCTCCCCGTCCTCGTTTCCGACGCAGTTCATCAGCCTGCCGCCGGCGTCGACGATCAGCAGGTCGGCGATGCCGTCGCCGCCGGTGTCACCGGGGGCGTCGGCCATGTCGCGCGGCGGGACGTAGAACGCGTAGTCCGAGCGTGCGCTCTTGTTGCCGTACTGGTCGAGGGCGTAGACGTTCAGCCAGACGGGGCCGGCGTGCGGTGGCTTCAGGTGGGTGATGGTGGCGCTGCCGTTGGCGTCGGCCGTCACGTCCTTGTAGTTCAGTCCCTCGAAGGCCCACTGGAACTTCGCCGCGCCCGGCGAGGTGAACGTGACCGAGCCGGTCCCGCCGAACTTGACCTTCGCCCAGGTCCGACCGTCGGAGGTGGCCTGCGGGAAGTCGTCGCTCTCGATCGTGGGCTGGGGCGGGGCGGAGGCGTCGATGGTGATCCGGCACGGCTCGGGACCCGGCGGGAAGGTGTCGGAGTGCAGGTCGCCGGAGTCCTCGGAGCGCACGTCCCACGAGTAGGTGGTCTTGTCCTCCAGCGGGAAGGTGGCGGGGATGGTGAGCGTGGCGGTTCCGCTGGAGTTCGGGGTGACCAGGGTGCCGGACGGGACGGTGCCGCCGGTCTTCCAGAAGCGGAAGCGCAGCTTGCTGAGGTTGCCGTCGGGGTCCTTGCCGGTCGCCGACAGCACGATGTTGGTCTTGCCGACGGTCACGCCCTTGCCCGGGCCGGGCACGCAGGCACCACCGGGCGAGGAGGTGACCTTGGTGGGATCGCTCGGCGGACGGTTGTAGACCACCTCCAGCGTCGCGGAGGTGGCGCGGAACTTGCGCCAGGTGTATGCGTCCGACTCGCTGGTCGCGCGCATGCCGAAGGTGATGTTCGCCCAGCCCTTGGTCGCGCCCTCCTGGGCCGCGGCCTTCACGTTGAAAGCCTCGTAGGCGTCGGGGCAGGAGCCGCTGGACCAGCCGTGCGCGAACGACTTGCGCTGCAGTTCCTTGGACCAGCTCGGCTGCTTCTTCCATGTCGTTCCCGACGAGATGGCGCCCGTCAGCCAGAACTGGAACTCACGCTTGTCGCAGGACCACGCGTGGTTGTTGAGCACCTTGAAGGTCGCCGAGGTGACCGTGGCGCCCTTCAGACTGCTGGAGAAGCCCATGCGCCAGAAGGAACGGGCGGTGCCGCCGGTTTGGGACTCGTAACCGACACGGGCGTCGGAGGTTCCGGAGCCGAAGTTGGTGCCGTTCCAGAAGCTGGTGTTCGGGTACGGCTTGTACGCCGTCGTCCACGCCTGCCAGCCGCTGTTGAGCGTCGGGTCGACGAAGACCGGGAAGCGGGCGTCCTTGTCGGTGAGCAGACCGCTCTCGGCGACCTTCAGGTCGAGCCGGGCCGTCCCGGTCCTGTCGCCCTCCAGGTGCATCGGTATCGGGGCCTGGTGTGCGCCCGGCTCGATGCCGCTCAGGCCGGACAGCTTCAGCACGTCGGCCGGCGTGGCGACCGAGGTGCGCGGCGCGGACCGCTCTTCGGGAAGCTCGGGGTCACGGCCGCTGGAGTCCCAGGCGAAGGGAGTCGGGACGGAGCCGATCTCGTCGCCGTCCTGGTCGAGTACGAGGACACGGCCGCCGTCCTTGTCGATCCGGAACACGGCCGTCTTCGAACGCAGCCCGTACGACACGGTCTCCAGCGCCTTGTTCCGCGCGGCTTCCCGGTCCTTGACGATCAGCAGCTGTGCGAAGCCGCCCTCCTCACGGGCGACGAGCAGCAGGTCGACGCCGGGCAGTACCTCCGGGTAGAGGGCCCGGGGGCCGTCGAGCACCGGTTCGGGCAGCGTGCCGGGCCAGGTGTAGGCGACGGTGTGGCCGTCGATCTCCACTTCGGCCAGCACCGTCTCCTTCACCGCCGACTTGTCGGCCAGCGGCAGGCGGGCGTACGAGCGGCCGGCGCGGACGGTCCTGCCGGGCGTACCACCGGCGAATCGCACCGGCACCGGGGGATTGACCGGATGGACACCGAGGCCGTCGGCGGCGTTCTTCGTCCGCCGCAGCCGGTTGTCGACCGGTGCCCACTTCCCCTCGGCGTTCTTCGCCCGCTGGGGGAGGGCGGAGATCCGGGTGCGCATCGTCCCGTCCGGCTGCACCCAGGTCAGTGAGGTGGCGGTGGTCGCCGTGTCGACGAGCACCTGCCGACGGGTGCGCCTGGCCTCGGCCCGGGCGGCGGCCTCGTCACGCGGACCGGTGAACGCCTGCTTGGCACCTGTCGCCTTGCGCGCTTGTGAAGTTGATGGTGCGTCGGACTGCCACCAGGGCAGCAGAGCGGCGGTCAGAGCGGTCAGCACAAGGCCGAGCGTGAGGGTCAGCCGTGTGCGCGTGCGCACGAACGGGCTGAGAAAACGAGGCGGCGCGGACACGGCGGCGGTCTACTCCCGTGTGGGGCAAGCGGACTGCGGACAGCACAGACGGCCCCGGACCGCAGGCCGCGGGGCATGGTCGCGCACACGATCACACGATCTGCACCACTGGTCCAGATGTGAAGATTTTATAAAGCTGTGATGTGCGTCCGAGGGACGTCGCGCCATCGGCCGACGGCATCTCATATGCGGCTTTTGATCACCCGCTCCATCCGATTGGATGGAGGTTTCCCCTCGAACTCCTGATTGGTCATCAGTAGTGGCGACCTGACACGACATCAGGCGTGAGACAACTCACAAACAGCCGTCTGCGGGCCCATCCCGTCGATCTTGAAAGGTGTAGTGCACATGACGGAGAGTGCACGCACGCACGAGCCCGAGCGGGGACGTGTGCCTTCGTTTGCATCGCCTGGGGTGGGAGTCGACGCGTATGCGTGCTCAAGGTCCGCTGTCATGGCTGGGGCGGGGACGCCTGACCCTGACAGAGTCACAACGCCGGCGTCGTCGGCATCGCCGCACGGCCGTGATCCTGTTGCTGGCCTCGACACTGACGGTGACCTCCCTCGGCGAACAGGCGCTGGCGGTACCCGGCCCCGGCATGAGCCGCGAGAAGTCGATCGCACAGGTCGATCTGCCCGACCTGCCGGAGAGCACCGCGGTCGAAGGCGACGAGGAGGCCGAGAAGAGCCTGACCACCGCGCCCGAGGTCCCCGTCGACCCGTACACGCCGACCGCCGTCACCCCCTGGACGGAGAGCAGCGGCACCGCGACGCTGACCCCGGACACCGAGCCCGGCACCACCGTCCCGGTCTCCAACGGCCTGCCGATCGCGCTCGGCGTGCCCGAGGACACCGATCCGGCCGCGATCGCGGGTGAGTGGGAGGTCGACCTGGCCTCACCGGCCGCCTCCCAGGAAGCGGGCGTCGCAGGCCTGATCATGCGGGTCACCCCGCCGGCCACCGCCGACCCCGAGGCGCAGGTCGCGCTGGCCGTCGACACCACCGGCTTCGCCGACCTCTACGGCCCCCAGGCCGCCGACCGCTTCGGCCTGGTCCTGCTGCCCGAGTGCGTCCTGACCTCGCCCGACAGCGGCGACTGCGCGCCCGAGGGCGGCACGCAAACCATGTCGGGCAAGGCGGACCCCGACACCGCCGAGCGGCTGAGCAGCACGGTGGAGGTGGTGCCGGCGAAGGAGGCGCCCACCCGGACCACCGCCGCGAAGAACGCACCCACCCGCAAGATCCTGTCCGGCTCGGTGCCGGTGGCCAACCTGCTCGGCGACGAGCCGGCCTCGAAGACGACCGGCGCCTCCGTCCGTACCGCCGCCCTGCAGGCGGTGGACGCCTCCGGTCCGCAGGTCGTCGGCGCCATGGACACCGGCGCGTCCGCCGCCGGTGACTTCACCGCGACGCCGCTGCTGTCCTCGGGCTCCTGGTCGGCCGGCGCCTCCTCGGGCGCCTTCACCTACGCGTACCAGATCCAGGTACCGGAGACCGCCGGCGGCCTGATGCCCAAGGTGGCGCTGAGCTACTCCTCGCAGACGGTCGACGGCCGCACCTCCGCCACCAACAACCAGGCCTCGTGGATCGGCGACGGCTGGGACTACAACCCGGGTTCCATCACCCGTACCTACGCCAACTGCCGCGAGGACTCCAAGAAGGCCGGGTCGAACAACGCCACGCACCGCACGGCCGACCTGTGCTGGGGCTCGAACAACGCGACCCTGTCCCTCGGCGGCACGACCACCGAGCTGGTGTGGGACAAGGACAAGGGCAAGTGGTTCACCGCCAACGGCGACGGCTCCAGGATCGAGCAGATCAAGGACAACAAGAGCGGCAACGGTGCCCGGAACGGCGAGTACTGGGTCGTCACCACTCGTGACGGCACCCGCTACTACTTCGGTCTGCACAAGCTGCCGAACTGGAAGGAAGGCGACCCGGTCACCAACTCCGTCCTGACCGTGCCGGTGTACGGCAACCATCCCGGTGAGGACTGCTACAAGGCCGGCGACTGGGCCGGCTCGTGGTGCACCCAGGCCTGGCGCTGGGGACTCGACTACGTCGAGGACGTCCACGGCAACGCCATGTCCCTGTGGTGGAAGCGCGACAAGAACTACTACGCCCGCAACTTCAACTTCAAGGCGCCGGTCGCCTACGACCGCGACGGCTACCTGTCCCACATCGACTACGGGCAGCGCAGGGACACCCTCTTCTCCAAGGAGGCTCCGGCCCGCATCAGCTTCCAGGTCGGCGAGCGCTGCTTCGACGAGGGCAGCCTGACCTGCTCGGAGGAGAACTTCACCCACAAGGACCCGGGCAGGTACCGCATCTGGTACGACACCCCGGCCGACCTGCGGTGCGAGGCCGGCAAGAAGTGCTGGAACGCCGGCCCGTCGTTCTGGTCCCGCAAGCGCCTGGTCTCGATCACCACCTCGGCACAGCGGTTCAAGGACAACTCCGCGCGCCAGGTGGTGGACAAGTACACGCTCACGCAGAGCTTCCCGGTCCTGAGGACCGGCCCGAACACCGCCCTGTGGCTGGAGTCGATCCAGCGGACCGGGTACGCCCGCGGCGGCAGCACGGACGAGAGCGTCACCCTCAACCCGGTGCGCTTCGAGCCCAACGCGGAGGACATGCCCAACCGGGTCATGCGGCCCAATGACCCGCGTCCCGGTTTCTCCCGGCTGCGCATCGCCCGTGTCATCAACGAGTACGGCGGCGAGACCGTCGTCACCTACAAGCAGCCCACCGGTGACTGCGCCACCGGAACCGGTCTGCCGGGCAAGAAGGACACGGCGGCGCTGAAGTCCAACTCCCGCCTGTGCTACCCGTCGTTCTGGCACCCGGACCCCGAGGTCGAGGACATCGACTGGTTCCACAAGTACGTGGTGGAGTCCATCGAGGAACTCCCCAACGTCGACGGCGCGCTCGGCACCAAGACGACGTACTCGTACAAGGACCCCGGGTGGAAGCTCGCCGAGAACGAGTTCACCAAGAAGTCCACGCGCACCTACTCGCAGTTCGCCGGGTTCGCGCAGACCACGGTGATCACGGGTGAGGACGACCCGGCCATCGGCAGCAAGAAGTCCAAGGCCGTCACCCGCTTCTTCCGCGGCCTGGGCGACGACGTCTCGGTCAAGGACATCACCGGCGCCGAGATCGCCAAGGACCACAAGGCATTCGCCGGCCGTATCGCCGAGGAGCTCACCTACGCGAACGCGAACGACGCGGACACCGACTGGCTGTCCCGCAGCGTCACCGTTCCGGCCGTCACCGAGCTGGGCAAGCGCGACCGCGACGACGGCCTGAGCCCGCTGTACGCCTGGCGTGTCACGGAGCCGGTGGAGATCGCGTACACCAAGTCCTCCGGCACCGGTGACGACACCCGCCGCGAGCGGGTCGTGAGGACCGAGACGACCTATGAGCCGACGTACGGCCTGCCCACCCAGGTGCAGTCCTTCGGCGACACCGGAAAGACCGGGGACGAGTCCTGCACCAGGCTGGAATACGTCCACCACACCGGCAAGCACCTCATCGGTCTGACCAAGCAGGTGCTGGTCTCGCCGACCCTGTGCGCGCAGGCCGACTTCACCGACCTGAGCAGCCTGAGCGGCGCCACCCGCACCGCGTACGACGGCGGCTCCTACGGTGCCGCGCTCTCCGACTCCACACGCGGTCTGGCCACCCAGACCTGGTCGCTGAACGGCGACGGCACCGGCTTCCAGACCGACGGGACCACCGACTTTGACGCCCTCGGCCGTGTGATCCGGCAGACCGACCCGGACGGCAAGTCCTCCACCATCACCTACACCCCGTCGTCCGGGCAGGTCTTCTCGGTCACGGAGACCAACGCCCTCGGCCACTCCCAGACGCAGGAGCTGGAGCCGGGCCGTTCGACCACCCTCAAGACGACCGACCCCAACGGCCATGTGAGCGAGGCGAAGTACGACCCGCTGGGCCGTCTCGTCGAGGCCTGGGCCCCGGGCCGCACCCCGTCGAGCTCGTCCGTGCCGGACTTCAGGGCCGTCTACACAATCCCGACGTACGACCCGGAGAATCCGGACCGCAAACCGCCGTACGTCACCACCTACACACGCGGGCACGAGAACCGCGTGGAGACCTCCGTCACCCTCTACGACGGACTCGGCCGCGAGCGGCAGACACAGGAGGAGGCCGACGGCGGCGGGCACCTGATCACCGACACGCTGTACAACAGCTCCGGTGAGGTCTGGCAGACCAACAACGCCTACCTGACCTACGAGGCCGAGCCGGGTGTGCTGTTCACCCCGGTCTCCGACACGGCCGTCCCCAACATCACCCGTTACCAGTACGACGGACTCGGCCGCGTGGTCGAGGAGATGCCCGTCCTCAAGGTCGTGGACGAGGAGACCAAGGAGGCCAGGTCCGAACCGGTCCCGGAGCGGGCCACCCGCTACGAGTACGGCGAGGACTGGTCGAAGGTCGTCCACCCGGACGGAGCCTCCTCCTACCGGGTCTTCACCGACGCGCTCGGCCGCACCTCCCGCGTGGACACCTTCAACCCGGACGCGCCCGGCGGCTTCACGTCGATGCGGTACACCTACGACTCCCACGGCCGGCTCGTGAAGGCGGTCAACTCCGCCGACACGGCCCACCCGTGGACCTGGACGTACGACCACCGCGGCCGGATGAAGAGCGCCACCGACCCGGACTCGGGCACCACGACGACCAAGTACGACCACCGTGACCGCCCGCTGACCACCACCAACGCCCGGGGCATCACCGTCTGGAACGGCTACGACGCACTGTCACGGCCGACCCAGCAGCGTCTGAAGGACGCGAACGGCACGCTGCTGGCCGAGTTCACCTACGACACGGCCCCCGGCGGCAGGGGCTTGCCCGCCACCGCCACCCGCTACACCGACGGCCAGGCGTACGTCCAGAAGGTCAACGGCTACACCAAGGACTACCAGCCGACCTCCACCACGCTGAACCTGCCGTGGGAACTGGCCGCCACGTGGGGGCTGGAGACCTCCTACACGTACGAGTACACCTACACCGACACGGGCATGCTGAAGGAGGCCTCCCTGCCGGCGGTCGGCAGGTTCGCCGCCGAGAAGCTCGTCGTCCGCTACAACAAGGACGGCCTGCCCCTCTCCATCTCCGGCAAGGACTGGTACGGCGCCGAGACGGTCTACTCCCCCTACGGCCAGGTGCTGCGCTCGACCCTGGGCGCGCAGCCGTACCGGGTGTGGACGCAGAACCTGTACGACGAGTCGAGCGGTGAGCTGCAGGACCAGTCCGTCTACCGCGAGCAGTCCGGGGACAAGACCCTGGTCGGCGGGAACCTCGTCTCCCGGCGGTCCTACACCTACGACCCGGCGGGCAACGTCACCTCGATCCGGGAGCACGCGGACGGGATCGCGGAACGGCAGTGCTTCACCTACGACCCGCTGGGCCAGCTGAAGTCGGCCTGGACGGCCAAGGACCACACCGAGACCGGGTGCAGCGGTCCGAGGAAGAGCGACGGCACGCTGAACGTGTCGGCCGGCGAGGACAACTCCGGCTACTGGCAGGAGTACGAGTACGACCTGCTCGGCAACCGCAAGAAGCTGATCGAGAAGGACCTCACCGGCGACACCGGCAAGGACGCCACGACCACCTACTCCTACGGCAAGGCCGACGGCACCCAGCCGCACACGCTGACCAAGGTGTCGAAGACCTACACCACCCCGCAGGGAGCGCAGGTCAAGGCCGAGGCGGAGCGCCTGTACGAGCTGACGGGCGAGACCAAGTCGGTCACGTCCCTCCAGAACGGTGACAAGCAGGAACTGACCTGGACGTACGACGGCCAGGTCGACCGGATCAGCGGTCAGGGCGCGAACGGCAGGACCCCGTACGTGGGCCTGGCGGACAAGTGCCTGGACCTGAAGTCGGGCCGGGCCGTGGCCGGGCAGCCGATCCAGCTGCACTCCTGCACCACCTCGGTGGCGCAGAGCTGGCGCTTCACCCCCACACCGGGGACGGCGCAGACCGACCGCGACCGGGGCACCCTGGACGTCTACGGCGACTGGTGCGTGCAGCCGGCCGCCAACACGGCCGGGTCGGCGGTGCAGTTGCAGAAGTGCGACGGCTCGCCCGACCAGGAGCTGAAGCGGAACACCTCCGGTCAGCTGACCCACCTCGCCTCGGGCCTGTGCCTGGCGGTGAAGGACGCCAACTCGGCGAACTCCACCCCGATCGTGCTGGCCGCCTGTGACAGCACGAAGTCCGCGCAGGTGTGGGCGCCGCAGAACGACACCCGTCACATCTACGGCCCCGACGGCTCCCGCCTGCTGACGATCAAGGGCAAGCAGGCCACCCTGCACCTGGGCGAGGCCGAGGTCACCGTCCAGCAGGGCGGCGTCCTGGTCAACACCCAGCGCACCTACGCGGCCCCGGGCGGCGCGGTGATGCGCTACGCGAACGGCACGGGCAGCGAGTCCCTGGTCGCCCTGACCGGCGACCACCAGGGCAGCACCTATGCCGAGGTCGCCATGAGCGACGGGATGTCGGTGCGGATCCGCAAGCAGGACCCGTTCGGCAACCAGCGCGGGGCGAGCACGACCGGCGCCAACCTGCAGACCCACACCGGGTTCCTGGGCGCCACCCGTGACGACGCCTCCGGCTACCAGCCGCTGGGCGCCCGCCTGTACGACCCGGTCGTCGGCCGCTTCCTGTCCGTCGACCCGCTCCTGGACCTCAACGACGTCCTGCAGTCCAACGGCTACGCCTACGCGCACAACAACCCGGTGACGATGTCCGACCCGACGGGTCTGGCCATCACCCTGACCGCCTCGGAGCGGGCCGCCGCTCTGGCGGGCGCGGGACTGTCGGCGGCACAGGTCGCCCAGGCCCAGGCCACCATGAACAAGTCCTTGACCTCGGTGATCCTCTCGGTCGCCTGGGCGACCCTGAAGGACTTCATCGGCATCAACGACGCCCTCGCCTGCTTCGGCGGCGACATGTGGTCCTGCGGCAGCCTGATCATCGGGGCGATCCCGTGGAGCAAGCTCGGCAAGATCCCCTCCGTCCTGAAGGCCGTCAACCGCACGATCAGCGCCATCAAGGCCTTCCACGCAGCGAAGAAGGCGGCCGCGCTGGTCCTGAAGACCGCGAAGGCAGCCGAGGCCGCGGCGCTGAAGGCGAAGAAGGCCGCCATCGAGAAGGCCAAGAAGGAAGCCGCCCAACGAGCCAAGAAGAAGGCCGCCGAACAGGCGAAGAGAACCACCGACAAGGCCGTCAGTCTGACGAAGAAAACGGGCAACCCGGTCCAGAAGCAGGCTCAGGCCAGGTCAGCCCCGAAGTCGTCGTCCGTGGCCGGCACCAGCAAGAGCTCCGGAAGCGGGGGCGGCAGCAAGAGCACCGGCTCCAAGCCCGGCGGCAGCTCGGGCGGCTCCTCCCGCAACAGCGGCGGCTCCAGCGGCAGCGGGGGGTCCGGGAAGGCCGAGGGCGACCCGGGATGCAACAGCTTCGTCCCCGGCACCAAGGTCCTGATGGCCGACGGCTCCACCAAGCCGATCGAGAAGGTCAAGACCGGCGACAAGGTCATCGCGACCGACCCGAAGACCGGCGAGAAGCGGGTCGAGACGGTCACCGCCGAGATCAAGGGCCAAGGTCTCAAGCACCTGGTCAAGATCACCATCGACACCGACGGCAAGAAGGGCACCAAGACCGCCCAGATCACCGCGACCGACGGCCACCCCTTCTGGGTCCCCGAACTCGGCGAATGGATCGACGCCACCGACCTCAAGTCCGGCCAGTGGCTCCAAACCAGCGCCGGCACCTACGTCCAGATCACCGCAATCCAGCGCTGGACGAGCCCCGGATCCACCGTCCACAACCTCACCGTCAGCAACCTCCACACGTACTACGTGCTGGCGGCGACGACCCCGGTTCTCACCCACAACACCAGCGGACAGGCGTGCGAGGTGTGGACCTCCCAACAGACGCACCTAACCTCAGGTGTGCTGGATATCCAGGTCGACCAGATTCCTCTGGGCAGCGGGGAGAATGCCGGAGGGTTCCTCAGCAGAGACAACAACGCGGCTCTAGGGGTCAACGGGGTCGTCGACTGGCGCTCTATCCCAGGCATGACGAAGGAGAACTACCACCACGTCGAGATGCAGGCCGCAGCCTACATGCGACTAAACAACATCCGGTTGGGCCGCCTGTACATCAACTACAAAAGCGGTGCCTGCGGCTACTGCGACGGACGCTGGTACCACGGCGGGGTCAACATCGAGGACGCCCTGCCCCATGGTGCGCAGCTCTGGGTCACCGTGGCTGGAGGAAGGACGGTCCGCTATGTCGGAAACCGTAGTTGAGCCTGAGTGACCTAGCGTGGCAGCCTGTCGGTGGAGCATCTACACGCTCCACCGGCAGACGTGTTTTCGGCGCAGGTTTTGGGTTTTAGAAGGGGGGCTCCACAAATGGGGTGGGACGTGGCCGTACGAGAATGTACGGTTCAAGGTTGGCGCGGTATTTCAGGAGGTCGGTGCCGGGAGCTGCGGCGACGGTGAACATCCAGCTCTCCTGGCCGGGCGGGGCGTAGCCGACCGGTGGTGAACCCACCCTGGCCAGCGCATCGCTGCTGCACAGCCAGCGGGTCGACAATGACTCGTTGACCGCAGGCGAGAAAGGCAGAACGGTGAACCAGTTCAGTACACCGGACTCGAGCACCTCGGTTGGCGCCACAGCGGAGAACTTGGTCTCTGTTCCCAGCAGCGCCTCATGGACAGTGCGATGCAGCAGGAACCGCTCGAGATTCTCGCCAGTAGGTCTCCAGTAGTCGGAGGTATTCGTGCGGTCGAAGACCTGGAGGTCCGCCGATTCCGGGTTCACAGCCCAGTAGAAGCCCTGCTGGTTCTCGATCCAGAAAACCAGCATTCCGTCGGCGTCCCTTTTCAGGTCTTCCGGTTTCACCGGATAGTCCTGGAATGTGACCGGCACGCCGACCGAAGCGGCCGCTTTGTGCCATTCAATCAGTTCAGGGGGAATATTACCGAAATTCGGGAAAGCGGGTTCCGAGGATTCGTCGGATGTGCCGTACCAGCGCCGGAGAAAACGCCGGACGCTGTCGCTTCGGGGATGCAAAAGTTCTTCCACACCGAAATCGTACAACCAAACCCTGTCCATTGATGCGGCCGATCGCTGTAGCCCGGCGGCAAGGTTGTCCCTATTGCTTGTCCAAGATGGAGCACGCGCATGCAGGACTTGTCCTGCGGTGCCGCCCCAGCCTAAAACGCGCCCGTAGTCCTCCGGGCCGGAAGCGCGGTTGTCGTTGTGCGCCCGGATGACCGTATTCAGCCCCTGTACTAAGGGCTGTCCCGTAAATGATCTACGGCATGCCGGTTGACCAGCGTCGTTTTTCCGGTCACCCGGCGAGGGCGAGGT
>NZ_MUME01000090.1 GCF_002155915.1 Streptomyces thermovulgaris
CGGCGACGGCGCGGGCGACCGGGACGTGCCGTCCGCCGGTGTGCTCACCGGTGTCCGCGGCGGCGAGGTCACCGGCGTGCCGTCGCCGTCGCCGCCGCCGCGCATCAGCAGCGCCGCCGCGGACACGCCCGCCCCGGCCGTCGCGGCGACCAGCAGCGCCGCGACCAGCACGCTCCGGGTGGAGTGACGAACGGGCTCCAGGGGTGCCGCGGGAAGCGCCGTGCGGGGCGTGCGGAGCGGGACGGGAAGGCCGTGCCACGGGGGTGTGCGGCGGGCCGGCGGCTCCGGTGTGCGGCCCGAGGCGAGAAAGGTCCGCAGCATCCACTCCGCCTCGTCCGCCGTCAGCCGCCGGTCCGGGTCGCGCTCCAGCAGCCCCCGTACGACGGGCAGGATCGGTGCGGCCTGCGAGGGCGGCCGGATCTCGTCGGAGACCACCGCGTGAAGGATGCCGCCCAGCGAGTCGCGGTGGAACGGCGACTGGCCGCTGAGCGCGGTGCACAGCAGGGCGCCGAGCGACCACAGGTCGGACTCCGGGCCGGTCCTGACCCCGGACATCCGCTCCGGCGCGGTGTACTCCGGCGAGCCGACGAAGGACCCGGCCTCGGTGAGCGTGGTGGTGCCGGCCACCCGGGCGATGCCGAAGTCGGTGAGGACGACCCGGCCGGTGGCGGACTCCACCAGGACGTTCGCGGGCTTGATGTCCCGGTGCAGGACACCGGCGGCATGGGCCGTGCGCAGCGCGCTCAGCAGGGCGACCCCGATCCGGGCGCCCTCGACGGCGTCCACCGGACCGTATGCGGCGATCCGGTCGGCGAGCGAGCCCCCGTCGATCAACTCCATGACGATGTAGGGGCGTTCGTCCTGCTCGACGATGTCGTACACGACGATGATGTGCGGATGCCGCAGCTGTGCGACGGCGCGGGCCTCGCGCATCGTCCGCTCCCGCTGCATCGCCGCCTCCGCGGCGGACAGCGTCTCGTCGAACGGGAGTTCCTTGACGGCGACCTGGCGTCCGAGCAGCTGGTCGGTCGCCCGCCACACCACTCCCATGCCCCCGCGTCCGATCCGCGCCTGAAGGCGGTAGCGGCCCGCGACGACACGTAAACGGTCCCCCTCGGTCCCCATGCGCCTCATCATGCCGCAAGGGCCCCCGGCATTCCGGGGCGCCGATCGGCCAAGAGGCGGGGCGGATTCCGGCTTCCTCGAGTGAAACCGGTGACGCCGGTGGAACCGGTGACACCCGTGGGACCGGCGGGGCCCGGGACCTCCGAGGGGGAACGGCCGCCGCCCTCCGGGGCCGGTGCCCTCCCTTCGGGATCACCCCGTGCGCCGGTCCTTCGGGGTCACCCCGTGTACTGGTACGTCGCCGCGGCCTGCTCGTACAGCTCGGTCACCCGGTCCCGCTGGGCCTCGGGCCCCCGGACCTGCACGACGTGGTACCTGCCGTCGAGCAGGATGGCCAGATTGCGTACGAAGAGCTGCTGCCCGTTCGCGCCCGTCCAGGTGAACTGCCCCTCGGCCATGGTGCGTCCCCCCACCCGGACGGTCCGCAGTCCGGCGGAGGTGGACCAGCTGGAGGAGCGGTAGCCCTGCAACTCGCTCTCCTTCTCCCGCTGGTACACCATCGGGTCGCTGCCGAACTCGGCGGCGCTGTCCCGGCCGGGCACGACGATCAGCTCGAAGGAGCCGCGGGAGTAGACGATCCGGCCCTGGTCGTTCCTGGGCGCACGCGTCCAGCCCTCGGCGACGGCGATCCGGAAACCGGCGGGGTCCTCGCGCAGGACGAAACCGTCGGCGAGGACCGGGGCCGTGGTCTGCGCAACGGTGGAACCGGCGCTCTCCGACGGGCTGTTGCCGGTGCCGGACGAGGACGGGGGAGGACCGGAGCGGGGCACGTCGTCCGGCTCCGTCGGGGCCGGGCCCGCCTCGCCGACGGTTCCGGTGCGCTCGCCGCCCGTCGCACCGTCCTGTCCGGCCTTCGGCATGAACAGCATCGCGTACGCGATCGCGGCGGCCAGCATGAGCATGATCAGCAGAAGCAGGGTGCAGCCCAGGCGCCGCGGCGAACGCGACCGCTGCCTGGCCCGTTTGTGCCGTCCGTGCGCGACGGGCAGCCCCGCGCGCCGTCTGCGCACCAGCTCGCCGCGGCGGCGTACGACCGGCAGCCGCCCCGTGCCGGCGGGCGGACCGACGATGACGTGCGTGCCGGCCTCCGGCTCGGGGGCGGAGCGCACCAGGGAGCGCAGCCAGCCGCGCAGTTCCTCGAAGTCCGGCCGCTCGGTGGGGTCCTGACGCAGCAGCGACTCCACGATCGGGCGCAGCGGCCCGCACTCCTCGGCGTAGGCGGGCGGCTCGGCGCACACCATCTGCACCAGTTCGGCGGTCGACTCCTCCGGGTACGGAGCGTGCCCCTGGACGGCCCTGAAGAGGAGCGCGCCCAGCGCCCACAGGTCGGTCGCCGGGCCGATGGGGGCGGCCAGCTGCCAGTTCTCGTGGACGGGCCCGGCCTGTTCCGGCGCCCATCGTTCGGTCACCGGTCCCACCACGGCCATGCGCGCCTGCCGGGCCCGTTCGGCCTCCAGCGCGGTGGCGGGCCCGCGCGGCGCGGGCGTGCCGGCGGGCGCGTCCCACCGGGCGGGGACGGTGCCGGGCTCGGAGCGGCTCTGGGAGGGCACCGCCGGGGCGGGCTCGCTCCCGGGAAACGCCGTGGGCCGGCCGGCGCCGGCGGGCGGAAGGGAAAGGCCGGTCCCGGTGCGGGACGCGGTACCGCTCCGGACGCCGTAGGGGTCGGCTATCTGCCCCGGAGGGGTGAAGCGGTCCTCGTGGTCCGTGCCCGCCCGGGAGACGGCTCCGGCCCGGGGTGCGTCCTCGGCGGGCGGACGGGCGCCGGGCAGCGCGGCACGGGCGCCCTGCTGGGCCTCCTGCGCGCGGGCGGCCGCCCGCGCGGCGCCCTCGCGGTACGCGGCGAGGGCGGCCGCCCGTGCCGCCCTGATGTCCTCGCCGGTCCCCGGTGCCCGTTGGGCGAGTCCGCCCGGGTCCCCGGGCCCCGTCTGCGCACCCGGCAGCGACAGCGGCCTGGCCGCCCGTGCCTCTATCGCGGCCCGCCGTGCGGCCTCCGGGTCCGCCGGGACGAAGTCCGTGCCGGCCGCGGGCCCGCCGATGCCCCCGGCGAGGCCGCCGGTGCCGGGCCCTCCGGGGCCGCCCGGGTCGTCGGAACCCCTCGCGCCCACGGGGGCGTCCGGCTCCCCCGCGGACAGCGCCTCCCGGGCCGCGTCCTCGTCCTCCGCCTCCCGCACCGGTACCGGGTCGTACCCGCACAGGGCCTCCTCCGCCGCGCCGACCGCGAGGCCGGTCAGTATGACGCGGCCGTCGTCGCAGACGAGGACCGTGCGGGCGGTGATGTTGCGGTGCACCCACCCATGGGCGTGCAGGACCCGCAGCGCCATGAGGATGTCGGAGGCGACCTCGGCCGCCCGGTACGGCGTCAGCGGCTGCTCGGCGAGCAGGGCCGCGAGCGGCCGGGCGGCCACCAGTTCGCTGACGATCCACAGCGAACCGTCCTCCACGAACACGTCGAAGACCTGGTCCAGCCGGGGATGGTCGGGGATCCGCGCCACGGCCTGCACGGCCTCGACCGCCCTGCGCACCGCCGGGTCGGCGGGACGCCGTGTCGCCGTGCGGGCGGACCGGTCCTCGCCCGCCGTGCGCCCGCCGCGTGCCGCGCGGCCCCGGCCGTCGCGTGCCGTGAAACCGTCGGGCAGCCCGTCCGCGTCGAGCACCTCGGCCTCGACCACCTCCGGCAGCGGAACCTGCCGGATCAGGACTTCCTGTCCGCTGTAGGTGTCGAAGGCCCGGGTCTCGGTGAGTTCGTACTCGTCGGACGGAGGCAGCGGCAGGCGGTAGCGGTCGGCGAGAACCCGGCCCGCATAGTCGTCCACAGTGCCTCCCCCGGCCGCACGTCCGGTCAATTCCCTTTCCCACGCGCCCCGTTCGCAATGCTCACGGTCCGCAACCCTTCACGATACGTGCCGGAGCCGGCCCGCAAGGAGGGGATGGCGGATCTCGCGCGCCGAACCGGTGGATCGTGAGCGGGCGGCGGGACCGCCCGGCTCACGACTGCTTCGGCCGGAAGGTCTGCGTCAGCGTCCTCCAGGTCTGCTTGCGCAGGTCGCTGTCCCAGTTCGCGTCCTTCGCGGTGTACATCAGCGCGTGGCCGAGGTGGTCGTTCACCTTGAACCCGCGGTCGATGACGCGGTACTTGATCCCGTCGACGTAGGTGAACTCCCAGTCGGCGGTCTTCCAGCCCCGGTAGTCCACCGCCTCTATGCGGATCCGCTGGTACTGGGGGCGCTTCATGGCCCTTTCCTGGTTGGTCCAGTCGGCGACCGGGTCGTCCTTCGGCGTGGACGTCCAGGCGATCAGCAGCCTCTGCCCGTCGGGGCCGGTGAAGCGGTCCCCCGCGGGATCGGTGCTCACGTACTTCCAGCCCGCGGGCAGTCCGATGGAGTAGCCCTGCGCGCCCCGGTACGTCGACGCCACGGCGGCGCCGCCGTCCCCGTCCTTCCCGGCGCCGGAACCGGAACCGGATCCGGAGGCGGAGTCGGAGTCCGCGCCGGCGGCCTCGCCGTCCGCCGTCCCGCCGCCGGTGCTCGTGGCCGGGTCGTCCTTCGTGCCGCCGCCGCGGGCCGCGGAGCCGTCCCCGTCCCCGCTCGTGCCGGTGCCGCCGCCGGCGTCCTCCTTGGTCGAGACGCCGGTGGACGTCCCGGCGGTGGCGGCCGGGCGGCCGGTTCCGTTCCCGGCCCCCTCGGAGCTCTTGTCGTTCCCGTTGAGCATGAACACCAGCGCGGCGCCGACCACGGCGAGCACCACGACCACCGCGACGATCACCAGCGTCCGCTTCGGCACCACGTCGGTGAGCGACGCCCTGGACGGCTCCGGCCGCGACGGCAGGTCCAGATCCGGCGGTGTCATCACGGGCCATCCCGAGCCGGCCCGCCCCGTCCGCGTGCCGCCGGCCGGTTCGGGGGCGAGGGCACTGCGCGTGCGGGGCTCCGCGGTCGCCACGGCCGTCCTGCCCGCCGGGCCGGACGTCTCCTCGCCACGTCCGCCCACGGAACCGGAGGCACGACCGGAACCCGCCGAGCCGCTCGTGCCCCGGCCCGCGCCGGACTGCTCGGGCAGCGAGATGACCTTGGTGGCGTCCGCGGGCTCCGATGCGGCGGTCTCCTGCTCGGGCGCCTCGATGACGGCCTTGAGCATGGCCCGGGCGCCGGCGTCGTCGAGCCGCTTCTCCGGGTCCTTGGTCAGCAGGCCGAGGATGACGTCCTTGAGCGGGCCGGCGTTCTTGGGTTCCCGCAGCGGCTCGGTCATCACCGCGGTCAGGGTGGCGATCGCCGAGCCCTTGTCGTACGGCGGCACGCCCTCCACCGCCGCGTACAGCAGACCGCCGAGCGACCACAGGTCGGCCGCCGGGCCGGGCTTGTGCCCGCGGGCCCGCTCCGGGGAGATGTAGGAGGGGGCGCCGACCAGCATGCCGGTGGAGGTGATGGAGGGGTCGCCCTCGACCTGGGCGATGCCGAAGTCGGTGAGCACGACCCGGCCGTCGTCGGCGATGAGCACGTTGGACGGCTTCACGTCGCGGTGCAGGATGCCCTGGCGGTGCGCGGAGCGCAGCACGTCGAGGACCGCGAGCCCGACCTCGGCCGCCCGCCGCGGCTTCAGCAGCCCGTCCTCGCGGATGACCTCGGCGAGGGACTTGCCCTCGATGAGCTCCATGACGATCCACGGCCGGTCGTCCTCGTCGACCACGTCGAAGACGGTCACCGCGCCGGTGTCGCGGATCCGGGCGATCGCCTTGGCCTCGCGCAGCGTACGGGTGATCAGACGCCGTTTCTCGTCCTCGTCGATGTTCGACGGGAACCTCAGCTCCTTGACGGCGACCGTGCGGCCCAGGGTCTCGTCCTCGGCACGCCACACGGTGCCCATGCCGCCGCGACCGAGCACGTCCCCCAGCCGGTACCGGCCGGCGAGAAGACGCTCGCTCTTGTCCTGACGAGTGTCCTGGCGGGATGTCCCCGCCCGCTCCGCCTCCGACATGCGTCCCCTCATGCAACCCGCCCTGACAGAGGCTCCATTGTCCCTCACCCGACAAGTGCTCAACGCCCAGGGGGCCCCTGAGGACACCCCGGATCCGCGCCCGAACAACCCCTCGCGCGCGAGGAAATGACGGGGTGTGACAGGGGGGACGCACTAGGTGTTCTGTCCAC
>NZ_MUME01000091.1:0-6466 GCF_002155915.1 Streptomyces thermovulgaris
GGAGACGCGGGGGCGGCGGGGCGGCGCGGCAGCCGGGGCCGTACGATCCACCGCCACACCACGGCGAGCAGGGCCGCCGCTCCGGCGAACGGGAGCACCGCGCCGACGGCCAGGGAGATCCAGCGCAGCACGCCGACGAACGCCTGCCAGCCGCCCGCCAGTGCGTCCGTGAACCCCGGCTGGTCGTCGTTGCCGGCCTTCGGCGCCGGCGCCTCGGACAGCGACAGAGTGATCGTGGCCATGCCCGTGCGGTCCTTCAGGGACGCCTGCTGGGCCAGCAGCGCCTCCAGATCGGCCTCGCGGCGGCTCAGCTCCCCCTCCAGGGCGACCACGTCGCTCAGCCGGGTCGCCCGCTCCATCAGGGCGCGCACCCGGGCCACGCTCGCCCGCTGGGACTTGATCCGGCTCTCGACGTCGACGACCCGATCGGTGACGTCCTGCGCCTTCGCCGTGCGGTCGAGCAGTGTGCCGGTGCCCTCCAGGTCGGCCAGGACCTCGTCGTACCGGTCGGTGGGCACCCGCAGCACCACGCGGGTGCGGACGCGGCCCGCCTCGTCGCGGGTGGTGGTCTCGTCGCCGACGTAGCCCCCGGCGTTCTCCACGGCGGTGCGGGCCGTCTCCAGGGCCTTCGGCACGTCCTTGACCCGCACGGTCAGCGACGCGGTGCGGATGATGTGCTGCGCGGTGAGCCGGGGCGGGGCGGTGGCCCTCGTGCCGGAGGCCGTGCTCCGGTCGCCGTCCCCGCCCGCGGCGCCCGGTGCGGCCTCGCGGGCGTCGGGGCGGGCGGCGCCCGTGGCGGCCGTGCCGGCGCGCCCCTCGTCGCTGTCGCCCGCGCTGCACCCGGTGAGGGCGAGCGCGGCGGCGAGCAGAAGGCCGGCCAGGGCGGGAGCGGGACGAACGGTGCGGGCGGAACCACGAGCGGACCTGCGGGCGGACCGATGTGCGCGCATGAGGCGTACCCCCCGGTTGGGACGACTGATTGCCTCTTCGACGCACGGCCCGCACGCAACGTTCGCCGGAAAGGATTCCGATGCGGTCACGGTCGGGACTCGTGCCGGACACCGGGGCGCGGACGGGGCGCCGACGGGGGTCTGAGAGAGTGGGCGCATGAGCGCAACGGGTAGGGACACAGGCCATGTCGTCGTCATCGGGGCCGGCATCGCGGGGCTGGCCGCCGCACACCGATTGCTGCAGCGCGGAGCGCGTGTGACCGTCCTGGAGGCCGCGGACCGGGTGGGCGGCAAGCTGCTGCCCGGGGAGATCGCGGGCGTGCGGGTCGACCTGGGCGCCGAGTCGATGCTGGCCCGCCGGCCCGAGGCCGTGACCCTCGCCCGTGAGACGGGTCTTGCCGACCGGCTCCAGCCGCCGGCCACCGCGGCCGCCTCGATCTGGACCCGCGGCGCCCTGCGCCCCATGCCCGCGGGGCACATCATGGGCGTTCCCGGCACGGCCTCCGCGCTGGCCGGTGTGCTGTCCGAGGAGGGCCTCGCCCGCATCGAGCGCGACGCCGAACTGCCCCGCACGGAGGTCGGCGAGGACGTGGCGGTCGGCGAGTACGTGGCGGCACGCCTGGGCCGCGAGGTGGTCGACCGCCTGGTCGAGCCGCTGCTCGGCGGGGTCTACGCCGGCGACGCCTACCGCATCTCGATGCGGTCGGCCGTCCCGCAGCTCTTCCAGGTCGCACGGACCCACGACTCGCTGCTGGAAGGGGTCCGCGAACTCCAGGCCGCGGCCGCCGCCGCACCGCGGACCGGACCGGTGTTCCTGGGAATCGAGGGCGGAATGGGCCGGCTGCCGCTCGCGGTCGCCCAGTCCGTGCGCGCCCGCGGCGGAGAGATCCTGACCGGTACGCCCGTGACGGAGCTGCGCAGGCAGGACCACTCGTCCTGGCGCGTGGTCGCCGGGGACCGCGTGCTGCGGGCCGACGCCGTGATCCTCGCCGTGCCCGCGCCGGCCGCCGCCGACCTGCTGCACGCCGAGTCCCCCGGGGCCGCCGCCGAGCTGCGGACCGTCGAGTACGCCTCCATGGCCCTGATCACCCTCGCCTACCGCCGTGCCGACGTCACCCTGCCCCCGGGCAGCGGTTTCCTCGTGCCCCCCGTCGACGGCCGGACCGTCAAGGCGTCCACCTTCGCCTCCCAGAAGTGGGGCTGGCTCGCCGACGAGGACCCGGACGTGGTGGTGCTGCGCACCTCCGTGGGACGGTACGGCGAGACGGAGATCCTGGAGCGGGAGGACGCCGAGCTCGTCGAGGTCTCCCGGCACGACCTGCGCGAGGCCACCGGCCTGGACGCGGTGCCCCTGGAGACCCGCGTCACCCGCTGGACCGACGGCCTGCCCCAGTACCCCGTCGGCCACCACGCGCGCGTGGCCCGCATCCACGAGCACATCGGCAAGCTCCCGGGCCTCGCGGTGTGCGGCGCGGTGTACGACGGCGTGGGCATCCCGGCGTGCATCGCGAGCGCGTACGCCGCCGTGGACCGGATCGGCGGCGTCCTCCCCGAGGGGCAGGACCCCACCGGGACCCCGGTGCGGGGGCCGCAGGGCGAAGCGGGAGAATAGCCCCATGAGTGCTGACGCTCCCACCCCCGAGCCCGCCAGGATTCCGAACAAGGGCAAGCTGGCCAAGGACCTCAACGAGGTCATCCGCTACACCCTGTGGTCCGTCTTCAAGCTGAAGGACGTCCTGCCCGAGGACCGCGCGGGCTACGCGGAGGAGGTCCAGGAGCTGTTCGACCAGCTCGACGCCAAGGGCGTGACCATCCGCGGCACCTACGACGTCTCGGGCATGCGTGCCGACGCCGACCTGATGATCTGGTGGCACGCCGACACCAGCGACCAGCTGCAGGAGGCGTACAACCTCTTCCGCCGCACCAGGCTCGGCCGCGCCCTCACGCCGGTGTGGTCGAACATGGCGCTGCACCGCCCCGCCGAGTTCAACCGCTCGCACATCCCGGCGTTCCTCGCCGACGAGACGCCGCGCGCCTACGTCTGCGTCTACCCGTTCGTCCGCTCCTACGACTGGTACCTGCTGCCCGAGGAGGAGCGCCGCCACATGCTCGCCGAGCACGGCCAGATGGCCCGCGGCTTCCCGGACGTGCGCGCCAACACGGTCGCGTCCTTCGCCCTCGGCGACTACGAGTGGCTCCTCGCCTTCGAGGCCGACGAGCTGCACCGCATCGTCGACCTCATGCGTCACCTGCGCGGCTCGAAGGCCCGTCTGCACGTGCGTGAGGAGGTCCCCTTCTTCACCGGCCGCCGCAAGGACATCGCGGAGCTGGTCGCGGGGCTGGCCTGAGCATCCCGCCGCTTTCGAGCACCTCCGGGCGGCGGACCGGCCGGTCACGGCTCCCGGAGCGGGGCGCGGACCACCGCCGCACCGGGAGCCGCCCCTGGAGGGGCCCGGTTGCCCGGGGTGCCCGGGGCCG
Organism: Streptomyces thermovulgaris; assembly: GCF_002155915.1. Lineage (GTDB taxonomy): Bacteria > Actinomycetota > Actinomycetes > Streptomycetales > Streptomycetaceae > Streptomyces > Streptomyces thermovulgaris. The sequence goes on from NZ_MUME01000091.1 coordinate 3,429, forward strand.
GCGAGCCCGCGGCCCGGCCGCTCACCGGCACGGGGGCTGAGGCCGGCGGCACGGCGTCGGGGGCGTCGCCGCGGTCCCGGAAGTTTGGGGCGGACCGGCACCGCCGTGCCGGACGCCGGCAGAACCGTGTGCCGCGGGGCCTGCCCTCAGCGCCGCAGCAGCACCTTCCGGGCCGCGCGGACCATTCGCTCCGCGGGCCTGCCGGAGCGCGGGGCCGGGCCCGACCGCTCGAGCCACCACTTCCGCAGCGCCCGCCGGACCGCCGGGTCGTCCGGCCGTCCGGCGCGCAGCAGGGACGCCACGAAGTCCAGGGCGTCCTGCCGGTGGCCGCCGCTCATCGGCCGGTTCCGCGCATACGCGAGGAACGCGGCCCGGTAGCCCTCGCCGAGCAGTGCCGGAAGCTCCGGCGCCACCTTGGCCACGACACTCGCCCGCTTGGCCGCCAGCGCCCGCGCCTGCACCGCCGTCCGCACCCGGTCGAACCCCTCCGGCACGGGCGTCCCGGCGACGAGCGCCGACAGCAGGGCGGTCTGCGCCAGGGCGAGCCGCTGCCGGGCGGGCTCGGTGGTGTGCGCGCCGGCCGCCCCCGAGGCGCGGACGGTCTCGCGCGTCCCCCGCACGGTGGGCGGACGGCCCGGCTCCGCCGCCTTCCGGATCGCGTCCAGCTCCCGCTCCAGCTCGGCGGGCTCGGGGAAGTTCTCGTCGCGTTCCAGCAGCACTCCCGGCGGGGACACCCGGGAGGCGAGGTCGGCCAGGATGCCGAGGACCGGCTGCGGAACCGGGTGTGCGTGGCTGTCGTGCCAGACCCCGTCCCGTTCGAAGCCGCCCGCCACATGCACGTACGCGACGGCCTCCAGGGGGAGCTCGGCCAGCGCCCTGGCCGGGTCCTCGCCCCGGTTGACGTGGTTGGTGTGCAGATTGGCCACGTCGATCAGCAGCCGCACCCCCGTGCGGTCGGCCAGCTCGTACAGGAACTGCCCCTCGGTCAGCTCCTCGTCGGGCCAGGTCAGCAGCGCGGCGATGTTCTCGACGGCGAGCGGCACCGGCAGCGCCTCCTGCGCGATGCGGACGTTCTCGCACAGCACGTCGAGGGCGTCACGGGTGCGCGGCACGGGCAGCAGATGCCCCGCCTCCAGCCGTGGCGAGGCGGTCGGCGCACCACCGGCCCGCACGAACGCGATGTGCTCGCTCACCAGCGGTGAGCCGAGCGCCTCCGCCCGTTCGGCGAGCGCCTTCAGCCGGCGCTCGTCGGGCCGCTCGGCCCCGCCGAGGCCGAGCGAGACACCGTGCGGCACGACGGTCGTCCCCCGCTCCCGCAGACGCCGCAGCGACGCGGGCAGATGGGCGGGGCACACGTTCTCGGACACCACCTCGACCCAGTCGACACCCGGCATCCCCTCCACGGCCTCGGCGATCTCCGGCCGCCACCCGATCCCCACCCCGAGCCGCTCCACGGTCCCCTCGCCCCCTCCTGCCTTGCGCGTCCGGGTACGTGAGGGAGGTATGGCCCCGGCGCCCGGCCGCGAACCTCGGGCCCCGCAGGTTCAGAGCAACATTTGAGGTGCGGCGCGTGCGGCGTGCGCGGCGGGGCGGGGTCCGGCGATATTCGCTGGGCACGGGCAGGGGGTGTTCGTAGAGTCCCGCGTATGGCGGATGAGAAGCGCACGGCGGACGAGAAGGACGACAACGACAGGGCGGTGCAGGCGGCCGTCGACGGCGAACTGCGGCTGCTCGACCCCGAGGTGCGTGCCTCCCCGGCCCTGGTCTCCGAGCTGCTGGACCCGGAGTTCACCGAGATCGGAGCCTCGGGCCGCGTCTGGGACGCCCGGTCGATCCTCACGGTGACCAGCTCCGGGGCGGTGTCCTCGGAGGCTCCGGTCGAGGTCGGCGAGATGTCGGGGAAGGTCCTCGCACCGGGTGTCGTCCACCTGACGTACCGCACCGACCATCAGGGGCGCCGGGCCCTGCGGAGCTCCCTGTGGCGGCTGACGCGGTCGGGCTGGCGCCTGTACTTCCACCAGGGGACGCCGACCGACTGACGTCAGGGCCGGGCGCGGTCCCGGCGCAGCGCCGGATGGTCGGCGACCACCGTGCAGGACCCCGGGGCGATCTCCGTGTAGCCCGCGTCGCGCACCACCGGCAGTCCCGTGCGGGTCAGGGCGTCCCAGTGGGCGGGGCCGGCGGTGCGGACGGCGAGGGGGAAGCCGGCGTCGCGCCAGGCGGCGCGGTGCGCCTCCGGCAGCTCCCACCAGGCCAGCTGGGCGCCGTGGCCCACCTGGGCCATCGCCTTGCCCGCGGACATCTCCAGACGGGGGTTGAGCCACAGGACGGGAAGGTCCGGGTCCGGCCCGGCAGGGGGCCGCGGGTCGTCGAGGTCGGTGCCGGAGACCTGGAGCCTGGCCAGGTCCTTGGGCCAGCGGTCGAGCGGCACGGGCGGGAAGACCCGCACCTCGGCCGTCTCCCCGGTGACCGTGATGCCGGGCAGGGCCGTCGCACGCCGCCACTCGGCGCCGCGCGCCCGCCGGACCACCTTGCGGATCCGGGTGTCCTGCCAGTCCCGTACGGCCTGCGCCCACGGGCCGTCCCCGAGGGAGCGTTCGTCGCTGAGCAGCACCAGCACCGCACGGGCCGCGGTCTGCAGCGCGTCGGTACGGGCCGGAGGGGCGGCCCGCTCGATCCGCACCACCAGCGGCAGCACGAACTGCCGCGTCCGCTCCTGGACGCCGGGGCCGGGCCGGGACGGGCTGTTCTCGAAGGACGTGGCCGTGAGGGTCTCGTCGGTGCTCACGGCCTCCAGTCTGCCAGGCACATGACCGGCCCCGGCCTGCTCGGCCCGCTCAGCCCGAGCAGGCCGTGCGCTGCGCCTCCTGCCACGCGCAGACGGGGCAGAGCGTGATCCCCCTGTACGACTCCGGGTACTCGGTCGGCTCGCGGCACAGCACGCACTCCGCGTACGGCGGGCCGTCCTCCTCCACCGCCTCGGGGACGGGGGAGGGCGGCCGGGGCGGCCCGGCCGTGCCGCTCGGGCAGCAGCCGCC
>NZ_MUME01000091.1:6577-6768 GCF_002155915.1 Streptomyces thermovulgaris
TCCGGCCGGAACTCCTTTTTCCTGGAAGAGGAGTGGTGTGCGAGGAGAGTTCCGCTTCGTGGCGTGATGACCGGATGCGGGAAGGCGTGCCTACGCTGAGGCGGACCCACGGAACCGGCCCTGAGCCACCCTCTGAGGAGGAATCATGTCCCGATCCAGACGCATCACCTCACGCCTGTGGACCGCCGCCG
>NZ_MUME01000092.1 GCF_002155915.1 Streptomyces thermovulgaris
GGACGGCTCTCCGGGGGCGCCGCGGTGCTCGGTCCAGGCCGTGCCGTCCCACCAGCGCCACAGGTGGGGGGCCGTCGGATCGGGGTACCAGCCGGGCGGAGGAGTCGTGCTCACCCCGGCACTGTAGGACGCGGCCGAGGACCTTGTCGCAGGGATTCCGGAGGATTCCGGACAAGGATCCCCGAGAGGACCGGAGGGTCCCCGGGGAGGCCGCAGAATGCCGGGGGGCACCGAAGGGACGGTTCGAGGGCGGTGAGGGAGATCGAGGGACGGCGGAGGACGACGGGGAGTGCGGGCGGTCGCCCGGCGGGGAGGGCCGGGTGACGGGACGGCCCCTCGTCGGGATCAGTACGTATCTGGAGCCGGAGGCGCGCTGGGGCGTGTGGCGGATGGACGCCGCGCTGCTGCCGGTGGGCTATCCGCGGCTGGTGCAGCGGGCGGGCGGGATCGCCGTGATGCTGCCGCCGGACGAGCCGGAGCGGGCGGCGGCGGCCGTGGCCCGGCTCGACGGGCTGGTGATCGCGGGCGGCCCGGACGTCGAGCCGGTGCGCTACGGCGCGGAGCCCGGCCCGCGGACGGGGCCGCCGTGCCGCGCCCGGGACGCCTGGGAACTGGCCCTGATCGAAGCCGCCCTGGCCGCGCACCGTCCGCTGCTCGGCATCTGCCGCGGCATGCAGCTGCTGAACGTCGCCCTGGGCGGCACCCTGGTCCAGCATCTCGACGGCCATGCCGAGGTGGCCGGTGTCTTCGGCGAGCACACGGTCAAGCCGGTCCCCGGCACCCTCTGTGCCGCGGCCGTGCCGGAGGAGACCGCCGTGCCGACCTACCACCACCAGGCCGTCGACCGCCTCGGCGAGGGGCTGATCGCGTCGGCGTACGCGGCGGACGGCACGGTGGAGGCCGTGGAACTCCCCGGACGCTGGGTGCTGGGCGTGCAGTGGCATCCGGAGATGGGCGAGGACGTGCGGATCATGCGGGAGCTGGTACGGGCGGCCGGCGCCTCCGGTGCGGCCGGCATCCCCGGCGCATAGGCCCCTGCTCCTCCGGTGCACGGGCCCCGTTCCTCCGGTGCACGGGTTCTCCCGGTGCACGGGCCCCGTTCCTCCGGTGCACGGGTTCTCCCGGTGCACGGGCTTCCGGTGCACCGGCCGGGCCCCGCCGGCCTCGCCGCCCCGGTCCGCCTCCGGCCGTGCCACAGGCCCGGCTCATGGCCCGGCCCCGGCGGGCGCGGTCCCGCCGGCGGGGCCCGGAAGAGCCCGAGGGGGCGGTCGCCGCGGCCCGCGAGGCGCGCCCGGAACGGGCCGGTTCAGCGGGCTGCCGCCCGCAGTGCCTCGCCCAGCACGCGCGGAGCCTGGACCAGCGACGGCCCGTACCACGTCAGATGCCGTCCGTCGACCAGGGCGCAGGGCAGCCCCGGGAAGGCCTCCGGACCGTCGTCGGCGGTGAAGCGGTACGGCTCGTCCGGCAGGACCACCATGTCCGGGGCCGCCGCCCGCAGCTCCTCCAGCGGAATGCGCGGATAGCGCTCGCGGTGGCGGGCGTAGAGGTGGTCGACGCCCAGGCGGGCCAGGAGGTCGCCGGCGAAGGTGTCCCGGCCCAGCACCATCCAGGGCCGCCGCCAGATCGGCACGACGGCGGTCGTACGGCGCCGGGGCTCGGGCAGGTCCGCCCAGGCCGCCTCGGCCTCGTCCAGCCACCGGGGCCGGCGCACCGCGCCGCAGGCGTGCAGCACCCGCGCCAGTTCCCCGAAGGCCTGCGGCAGACTCCGGACCTCGGTCACCAGCACCTCGAGGCCGGCCGCGCGCAGGGCGTCGAGGTCGGGGGCGCGGTTCTCCTCCTCGTTGGCGACCACCAGGTCGGGGGCGAGGTCGACGATCCGCTCGACCTTGGGGTTCTTGGTGCCGCCGACGCGGGTGACGTCGAGGTCCGCCGGGTGGCTGCACCAGTCGGTGGCGCCGACCAGCACACCGGGCAGGGACGCCGCCACCGCCTCGGTGAGCGAGGGCACCAGGGAGACGACCCGCATCAGCGCGCCCGGTCCTGCACGGCCTCGATGTGCTCCGCGACCGCGACCACGATCAGCCGTGTCTCCGGCACGGTCGCCCGCCAGCGGTGGCGGACCCCTCCGGTGAGGTACATGGTGTCGCCGCGCACCAGCCGGTAGGCGCGGCCCTCGGCCTCGACCTCCACCGCCCCGTCGGCGACGTACATCAGCTCGTCGTTGCGGTGCTGGAACTCGCGGCCGGTGTCGTGGTCACCGGTGTACTCCGAGGCGTGCAGCTGGTGGTGACCGCGCACCAGGGAGCGCGTCCGGGGCTCGGGGCCCAGCTCGGTGGTGTCGGCGCGCACGACGTCGACGCTGCACGCCGGGTCGGCCGCCGCGAGCAGTTCCACGGCGGTGGTGCGCAGCGCGTCGGCGACCTTCTCCAGGGAAGTGGTGCTGGGCCGGGCCCGGTCGTTCTCGATCTGGCTCAAAAACGGCACCGACAGGCCGCTGCGGTCGGCCACGACGGCGAGGGTGAGACCCAGCGCGCGGCGCCGCCGCCGTACGGCCGCGCCCACTCGAAGGGGCTGCTCTTTGTGGTCGCCCATCGCTCCGGCTCCCTCCTTCGCTCGTCGGTCCGCTGCTTCCGGGGCCGCTGCCCGTGGGCCCGGCCGCGGGTGCACTCCTTCTGAGGAGTTCTCTGCACCCTACGCATGTTCGGCAAACAGTTTCATCCGGCCGTCACATCCCTGTCAGGATCGCGCGGGGCCGGCAGGGGCGGTGAGGCCTTCCGCGGCCGGCCCGATTCCGCCCGCGGACAGGGGCGAGGGGCGGGCCCCGTCCCCACTCTGTGCAGGGAGGAGCCCGCCCCTCGGGCGGTGTCTGGTGCCGGGTCGCCGCGGGGCCGTCCGCGGGCGGACGGCAACGGGGCGCCCGCCCCGTTCCGGGACTACTCCACGCGCACGGCGTCCGCGGTGCCGCGGTCGTCGGCCCCCTTGGCGGAGGAGCCGGCCGGTATCGGGGCCAGCTTGTCGACGACCTCCGGGTTGTCCTTCAGCCAGGTGCGCACGGCGTCCTGCTGCCGGCCCTTGCCCGCCTTGTTGATCTCGGCCTCGAGGCTGGTGAGCTGCTTCTCGCTCATCCTGAAGTTCTTCAGCCAGCCGCTGACGACCGGGTCGTCGCTGCTGAAGCCCTTGCGGGCCAGCGTGTGCAGGCCGTCACCGGTGCCCCAGGAGCCCTTGGGGTCCTTCAGCTTCTTCAGCTCGTAGTCGCTGTACGCCCAGTGCGGCGACCAGAGCGTGACGACGATGGGCTCCTTCCTGCTGTAGGCGCGCTTGAGCTCGGCCAGCATCGCCGGCGTGGAGCTGTCGACGACCTCGTACTCCTTGTCCAGGCCGTAGTCCTTGAGGACCTTGCTCTTGAGCAGGCCCATCATGCCGGCGCTGGACTCGATGCCGGTGATCTTCCCGCCGAAGAGGGACGCCTTGCCCTTGAGGTCCTCCAGCGAGTCGACGTCGTTCAGGTAGGCGGGGACGGTCAGCTCCAGGGAGGTCGGGCCGTACCAGGAGCCGAGGTCCTCCAGTTTCTTGCCGTACTTCTTCCAGTACGGCTCGTGGGTGACCGGCAGCCAGGCGTCGGTCTGGAAGTCGATGTTGCCCTGGGCGAGCGCGGTGTAGAGGGGACCCGCCTCGAACTGCTGGACCTTCACCTCGTAGCCGCGCCGCTCGAGGATCTCCTTCCACAGGAAGGTGGAGGCGACGCCCTCGTCCCACGGGATGTACCCGATGGTGATCTTCTTGCCCTTGCCGACGTCGCCGCCGTCGGAGGCGGTGGTCGAGCTGTCGCCGTTGCCGCCGAGGATGCCCAGGCCGCCCGACACGAGGGCGAGGATCACCACGCCGATGACGGCGATCTGCGGCTGCGGCCGGTAGGACCAGATCCTCAGGCCCTTGGCCGCCGCCCGGGCCTTGGCGGCGGCGCGCCGGCCGAGCGGGGAGACCTCGGTGCCCAGGGCGCTGGTCATGCGGTCCAGGTAGATCGCGAGGATCACGATGGCGACACCGGACTCGGCGCCGAGGCCCACGTTGAGCTGGCCGATGGCCTCGTTGACGTCGCCGCCGAGGCCGCCGGTGCCGACCATGCCGGCGATCGCGGCCATGGACAGACCGAGCATGATCACCTGGTTGACGCCGGCCATGACGGTGGGCAGGGCCAGCGGCAGCTGGACGCGCAGCAGTGTGTTGCGGGGCGTGGTGCCGAACGCCTCGGCCGCCTCCACCAGCTCCTTGTCGACCTGGCGGATGCCCAGCTCGGTCATGCGCACACCGGGCGCCAGGGCGAAGATCAGGGTGGCGACGATGCCCGCGGGGGCGCCCGTGCCGAAGAACAGGATGGCCGGGATGAGGTAGACCATCGCCGGCAGCGTCTGCATGAAGTCCAGGACCGGCCGGACGAGGGAGCTGACCCGGTCGGAGCGGGCCGCCCAGATGCCGACCGGCACCGAGATCACCAGAGCGATGATCGTGGCGACCAGGACCAGCGACAGGGTCACCATCGCGTTGGACCACAGCCCCATGGAGTCGATGAAGGCGAATCCCGCGAAGGCGAGCAGACCGGCGAGGGTGCCGCGCAGCCACCAGGCGAGCACGGCGAAGATGCCGGCGAGCAGCAGCGGCTGCGGAGCCTGCAGAACGGCGTTGATCCCGTCGTAGAAGCCGGTGAAGACGGCCTTGCAGAAGTCGAAGAGCCAGGCCATGTGGTCGAGCAGCCAGTCGACCGTGGAGTTGACCCAGTCACCGAGCGGAATCCTAGGCACGGGCCACCTCCTTCTCGCCGCCCTTGTCCCGCGGCGCGTCGCAGCTCACCGGAGTGGTCTCCCCGTCGCCGAGGAAGCCGACGAGCCTCTGGCGCCGGACGACGCCGACGACCTCCCGGTTCTCGTCCAGCACGGCGACGGGGTGGGGAATGCGGGCGCTGAGCGCGCACAGCTCGGTGAACGGGGTCTGCGGGGTGGCGGTGTCGCAGCCGCAGTCGGCCTCGTCGCCGCGCACCTCGCGGTCCATGACCGCCTCCGCGGTCAGCACCCGGGAGCGGTCCACGTCCTGGGTGAAGGAGGCGACGTAGTCGTCGGCGGGGCGCAGCAGGATGTCCTCCGCGGTCCCGATCTGCACGATGCGGCCGGCGCGCATGACGGCGATCCGGTCGCCCAGGCGCATGGCCTCGTTGAGGTCGTGGGTGATGAAGACGATGGTCTTCTTCAGGGTCTTCTGCAGCTGGAGCAGCTGGTCCTGCATGTCGCGGCGGATCAGCGGGTCCAGGGCGCTGAAGGACTCGTCCATCAGCAGCAGGTCGGCGTCGGTGGCCAGGGCGCGGGCCAGGCCCACGCGCTGCTGCATGCCGCCGGAGAGCTCGTCGGGCCAGGAGTTCTCCCAGCCGGCCAGGCCGCACAGGGCGAGCGCCTCGTCGGCGCGGCGCTCGCGCTCGGCGCGGGGCACGCCCTGCACTTCCAGTCCGTAGGCGGCGTTCTCACGGACGCTGCGGTGCGGAAAGAGCGCGAAGTGCTGGAAGACCATGCTGATCTTCTTGGAACGGACCTCGCGCAGCTCACGGTCGCTGAGCGCGGTCAGATCCTGGCCGTCGAAGCTGACGGTGCCGGCGGTCGGCTCGAGCAGTCCGTTCAGCATGCGCAGAAGCGTGGACTTGCCGGATCCGGACAGACCCATGACGACGAAGATCTGGCCGGGTTCCACGGTGAAGGAGGCGTCGATCACGGCGGCGGTGGTTCCCTCCGCCCGCAGGTCCTCGCGGTCGGCGCCCCGCCGTAGTCTCTCCACTGCCTCGTCCGGTCGTCGGCCGAACACCTTGAACAGGTGCCGGGCCTCAAGTCGGGAAGACACACTCATCCTCTTGTCTCGGGGCCAAGAACGGGATGCGGAGAGGTGCCGACCGTCACGGAAAGCGACCTCCCCGCCATCCGGGCCGCGCCTTCCCAGACCTTTTTGACTCAAACCAAACGTGATCCGGTTCACAGATCCCCGCATCTCCCACCCGGAGCGCCCGCTGTGTCCTGTTTGACGACGACGCGTGCCCTGTCGGCGCCGTGCGGCATGATGCGTGCCGTGACCGGACAACTGATGCTTCTCGACACCGCCTCGCCGGCCTGAACGTCGTCACCGCCGTCCACGCCCGCGTCGGCTTCGGCTTCCTCCACCCGGAGACCAACGCCAAGGTCGGTGCAGCACTCACCTGACGAAACGATCCCCCGCCCCCTCCGCCTCCACAGGCGGGCGGTGTCCGTCGACCAGGAAGGAGCTCACCGCCAGCTCACCGCACCCGGCGGGCGGAAGGCGGCCTGGGACGCCGCATGGCTCGCCGCCCGCCGGAACGTCATCGGCGCCTGATCCGCATCGGCCCTCGTGCCCTGATGCAGCCGACCATGACGCGAGGGCCGTTTCCGTGTCCCAGCGGGACGTCAGTCGTAGGCCCGGAGCGCGGCGACGAGTTCCCGTGCTTCCTTCGCGCCGCGTCGCATGAGGACGGCGGCCACGGTGTGCAGTTCGTTCCATGAGTGAGGGCGTCCGATGTCGGCGGCGTCGGGTACCGCCGCCAGTGCGACGGAGGCGGCCTGCGCTGCCTCGCCGGCCTCGGCCAGGGCATGTGCCAGACAAGCCCGGTACCACGTCTTGTCACGGCGATAGTCGTCGGACAGCGCGGCCAGGCCGACGGTGAGACGGGTGATGGCCACCTTCCAGTCGCGCAGATGCAGCGCGGCCATGCCTCGCTGCAAGGTGAACCATGTCTCGCCGTAGAAGTACATCCACGGCGGTTCATCCTCCGGGTGCTGCGCCGCGCGGCCGATGAGTTCCTGCGCTTCGTCCAACAGCCGCTCGGCGTCGTCGGCGTCGCCGTTGAGCGCGTGCCCTCGGGCGGCCATCTGCGCGGCCATGCCCTGAACCCCGAGCGACGTTCCCGGTGCCGACCAGCGGGCAGCCTCCGCCAGTCGCACACATCGGTCTCCGCGACCGCCGGACCACGCCATGTGCGCCTTCATGCTGAGCGTCGTCGCCGCCATGTTGGTGTCACCGGCTTCCAACGCCCACTCGTGGCTGCGGTCGTACCAGGCGAGAGCAGCGGCAGTCTGCCCTTGGTCCTGCGCCATCCACGCCAGGAACTGCGCGTGCTCGGACGCCAGACGCACCACCCGATCCGCCAACGGGCCTCGTGCACCGCCATACAGGTCCACCACTGTCCGGAGCTGCTGCCGTATCAAGCCCACCAGCGGCCGTGACCCGATCTCGTCCTCGGCGCGGCGATGTTCCGCCAGCAGCCGGTCGAACCAGTCGAGCGTGACGGCGTCCACCCGGTGCTCGCCGTCCACCACGCTCGTCACACGCGCCAGCAGATCATCGTCCGGCCCTGGACCGGGTACGGCGAGCGCGGGCACCGGCGAGCCGGCGCGGGGCCGGTCAGTCGCCAGTAAGTGCTCCGGGATGCGAAGCCCGTCCACGATGCGTTGCCGTACCTCGACCGAGGTGACGCGACGTCGACCGCGCTCGATGGTGGACACCTCGGGCTGTATGAGGCCGACGCGTTCACCGAGCTTCGTCTGGCTGAGTCCGGTGAGCTGTCGGTAGGTGCGGAAGACCGCACCCCAGTCCTCGGTGGCGACCGCCGAGACCAGCTTCGGATGGGACCACAAGTCCGCCCGGGTTTCCCCCATACGTCAAATATAGGGCGCATCTATAGGGCCTTGACATGGTCTTGAGCGGGAATGGACGCGAGGGTCTTCGTGAAAGGACCCCGCGACCGTGCGACCGGCCCGGGGCATGGCCACCAATCCGGCGTGGAAGTTGACGACATGTTCCCCATTGCAGCGCGGCTGCTTCATCCGCTGTTGCGGTTACTGCTTCACCTGACGGACCGCCGTCGGACAACGGAATCGGCCCCGTCCCCTGCAACGCTCCCGGCTCGCTGCCGCCCGCGTGTGCCTGCGCTGGGCGGTGGCGAAGCCATCGGACTCGTCCAGCCGTACGTCATCGCCCGCGAGCGCAGCGCAGAACGCGAACGGAAACGCCGGCGCGCCGGTCTCGTGATGGCGCCGCAGGGTATCCGCCTGCCGAAGGGAGTCGCGTGAGGACCCGCCCCCGCCTGCTGCCATGGTCCGAGAACGGCAAGCCAGCCTACCTGCACACCAACGACCCGACGAGCGTCCTGTCGCGACTGGCCGACCAGATGGAGGAGGGCCAGCTCGCCATTGGGGACAACGTGCTGACCACCTCGATGACGGTGCTCGAAGTCCCGGAGGCCACGACCACGGAGCTGCGGTTCGCGGCGGTTCGGCTGCGCGAGTGTCTGGTCGATGCGCTGCGGGTCGCGCGGCGCCCGGCTGCCCTACGTCGGCCTAGACGACGAGGACGGCGAAGACGACGAGTGACCCACTCGGTCGTGCAGTTCGTCAACCGCACGATCCGCCACGCCCTGGAGGGCGGCGTCACGTTCGAGGCGTTCTGCGCATCCGGCTGTGACGAGGCATCCGGCCCGCAGGACGACCAGAACACCACCCAGGACCGGTGCCCGCGCCACACCGTTCGGCACCGGGCACGACTGACGCCGACGCGCTGAGGACACCGAGTTCCAGCAGACCGGACGTCGACGCTCCCGACCGGACAGGCCCGGAGAGGCACACGCGCCACTCCCGTCCGAACCGCCCCTTCGCCGGGGTGCCGCTGCCCGTGCAGTGGTGAGGGCGCCGCCACCGCCCACTCGTGCCCTGCCCCGTGGGGCACGGGCGGGGCTGCTCAGACGACCTTCCGACACCCGTAAGGAGACACGGGATGACCCTTGCCGAAAACCCCCTCAAGTTCGCCTGGCTGGAGGTCACCGGCTTGTGCAACGAGCTGTGCGATCACTGCTATGCGGACTCCTCCCCCAAAGGAACGCACGGCACGATGACCGTCCGGGACTGGTTGCGCGTCATCTCGGAACTCGCCGACATGGGCGCGCTCGACGTTCAGTTCATCGGCGGGGAGCCGACCCTGTACCCCTCCCTCCCGGCGCTCATCAGGCACGCCCGGACGGTCGGCCTGGGAGTCGAGGTCTTCTCCAACATGACTCACATCCGAGCCGAGCTGTGGGACGTCTTCCGTGAATGCGAGGTCAAGCTCGCCACGTCGTACTACTCCGACAACGCGGAGGACCACGACGCCGTGACCAAGCTGCGCGGCTCCCACAAGCGGACACGCGCCAACATCGAAAAGGCGCTGAGCCTCGGCATCCCGCTGCGGGGCGGAGTCGTCGCCGTCCGGCCGGGACAGCGCGTCCACGAAGCAGCGCAGGACCTGCTGGCCCTCGGTGTGGAACAGGTCGGCGGGGACCGTACGCGGGCGTTCGGCCGGGGCAGCCGGGGAGCGGCGCCGACCATCGCCGATCTGTGCGGGCACTGCGCACACGAGAAGTGCGCCATCGGCCCGACCGGTGATGTGTGGCCGTGCGTGCTGGGCCGCTTCCTGAAGATCGGAAACGTCCAGGAATCCCCGATGCCCGACATCTGGGGCGGGCTGCGCATGGGGGAAGTGCTGGCCGATATCCGCGCGGTCCTCGGCGACGGCGCGCAGTTTTGCACGCCGCCGCAATTCCTGCCCATGTGCGGCCCCTGCTCGCCGTGCGTTCCCTCGGTCGGGCACTGCGACCCCCGGGAGGCGGACGGCGCCGCTACGATCGCCGCAACGGCTTGACCCGCCGAGATCACCGGGGAGCACACATGGACGATCACGGGGACGACTTCGGCCCTTGGGGCTGGGAGACCACGGCGACGGCCGTTCAGCGGACCGAGGAGGAATGGGCGACGATCGCCCGCTACATCCGGCACGCGGCGAACAAGCTCGGTCCGCAGCTCCCGCTGTGTCTTCCCGGGGAACCGCAGGAGTGCGGTCGCCCCGCTCAGCAGCACGTGCTGGCCTGGTCCGCGCATCTCAAGGCCGTGGCTCACCACCTGATCGAGCAGTCCACCCCGAGTGAGGCCAGGGGCGCCCACACGGCCGGACCGCTGTACCAGCGGCGGCTGGCCGAGCTGCGCGCCCGGTCCGCCCAGGTGCACACTCCGCGCTGACCGGCGGTCCGTTCTTCGAACGCCCCATCCGCTTTCCGTACCCCATGACGAGCGGGCGGGGCCCACGCCGCTCCGTGGGCGTTGTCGCACGAGAGGCAACCTCGTCAGTGGCATGCTGGGCGCATGTCGACGCGCCCCGAAAAATATCTTTTGCTTGACACTCCGTCCTTGTATTTCCGTGCCTACTTCGGCGTCCCGGAGTCGCTCAGGGCTCCGGACGGCACGCCGGTGAACGCCGTGCGCGGGCTGCTCGACTTCATCGACCGCCTGGTCGGGGACCACCGGCCCGACCACCTGGTGGCCTGCATGGACGCCGACTGGCGGCCGGCGTGGCGGGTGGAGCTGATCCCCTCCTACAAGGCGCACCGGGTCGCCGAGGAGCACGAGGGCGGTCCGGACGAGGAGGAGGTGCCCGACACCCTCTCCCCGCAGGTCCCGGTGATCGAGGCCGTGCTGGACGCCCTCGGCATCGCGCGCGTGGGGGTCGCGGGGTACGAGGCGGACGACGTGATCGGCACCTTCACGGCACGGGCGAAGGGTCCGGTCGACATCGTCACCGGGGACCGGGACCTGTACCAGCTGGTGGACGACGCGCGGGGGGTGCGCGTGCTGCACCCGGTCAAGGGGGTGGGCACGCTGCAGATCACCGACGAGGCGGTGCTGCGGGAGAAGTATGGGGTCGACGGCCGCGGGTACGCGGATCTGGCGCTGCTGCGCGGCGACCCGAGCGACGGACTGCCGGGGGTGCCCGGCATCGGGGAGAAGACGGCGGCCCGGCTGCTCGCCGAGTTCGGCGACCTGGCCGGGATCGTGGCGGCCGTCGACGACCCGGCGTCGAGGCTCACGCCGTCGCAGCGGAAGCGGCTCGACGCGGCGCGGCCGTATCTCGCGGTGGCGCCGAAGGTCGTGCGCGTGGCCACCGACGTTCCGCTGCCGGACGTCGACACGACGCTGCCGCGCGCCCCGCGCGATCCGGCGGCGGTCGAGGAGCTGGGCGCCCGCTGGGGGCTGGGGGGCTCCCTGCGGCGGCTGCTCGGCACGCTGGGGGCGTGATGGCCGCCATGATAGGTTAGGCAAACCTAAGTAGCGGAGCAGGGAGGCCGCCATGGCAGATCGTCCGGCGCGCAAGTCGTTCAGGACCCACACCGCGCAGGTCGTCCGTACCGAACGGCTGACCCCGCACATGCAGCGTGTGGTGCTCGGCGGCGACGGCCTGGCGGACTTCTCGGCCGGCACCTGCACGGACCACTATGTGAAGCTGCTGTTCCCCATCGAGGGGGTCGCCTATCCCGAGCCCTTCGACATGCGGCGGATCCGCGAGGAGTTCCCGCGCGAGCAGTGGCCGAGGATGCGGACGTACACCGTGCGGGCCTGGGATCCCGCGCACCGCGAGCTGACCCTGGACTTCGTGATCCACGGCGACGAGGGGCTGGCCGCCCCCTGGGCGCTGCGTGCGCGTCCGGGCGACACCCTGCGCTTCGTGGGCCCCGGCGGCGCCTACGCCCCCGACACGAGCGCCGACTGGCATCTGCTCGTCGGCGACGAGAGCGCCCTGCCGGCGATCGCCCGCTCCCTGGAGGCCCTGCCCGAGGGCGTCACGGCCCATGCCTTCGTCGAGGTCGCCGGTCCCGAGGAGGAGCAGAAGATCGACTCCGGTGTGGAGGTGGTCTGGCTGCACCGCGGACGGCGGCCGGTCGGGCGGGCGCTGGTGGAGGCCGTCCGCGCGCTGGACTTCCCCGAGGGCCGCGTGCACGCGTTCGTGCACGGCGAGGCCGGCTTCGTCAAGGAGCTGCGCCGCCTGCTGCGCGTCGAGCACGCCGTTCCCCGCGAGGACCTGTCCGTCTCCGGCTACTGGCGTCTCGGTCACGACGAGGACGGCTGGCGGGCCGCCAAGGCCGCGTGGAACGCCCGTGTCGAGGCCGAGCAGGAGGGCGTGGCCCGGGCCGCGTGAACCCCGGCGCGGCACAGGGTGCCGTCCGGCCCGCGCCTCCCCGGGGGCGGGGGCCGGCGGTTTTCCGGGCCGCACGGCGCCCCGTAGGCTTCGGGCGATGAGACGCCGCAAGACCCCTGCTCCGCCCGCTCCCCTGCCCCAGCGCCACGGGGTGGACCCGGTGCGGGTGCGGCTGCCCGGCGACGGGACGTGGGCCACGGTGCGGGAGTACCTGGTGCAGCGGCTGTCGGGGGCGGGGCCCGGGGTGATCGAGGCGATGCTCGAGGCCGGGCGGATCGTGGGGGCCGACGGACGGCCGGTGGCGCCCGACGCGCCGTACCGGCCGGGGATGTACGTGTGGTTCCACCGGGAGCTGCCCGACGAGGTGCCGGTGCCGTTCCCGCTGGAGATCGTCCACCGCGACGAGCACCTCGTCGTCGTGGACAAGCCGCACTTCCTCGCCACCACTCCGCGCGGCTCGCACGTCGCCGAGACCGCGCTGGCCCGGCTGCGGCGGGAGCTGGGCATTCCGGAGCTCACCGCGGCGCACCGCCTCGACCGCCTCACCGCCGGGCTGGTGCTGTTCACGGTGCGGCCCGAGGAGCGCGGCGCGTACCAGACGCTGTTCCGCGACCACCGGGTGCACAAGGAGTACGAGGCGGTGGCGCCGTACGACCCGTCGCTCCCCCTGCCGGTGACCGTGCGCAGCCGGATCGTGAAGGAACGCGGGGTGCAGGCCGCCCGGGAGGTGGCGGGCGAACCGAACGCGGTCACGCGGGTGGAGCTGATCGAGCACCGCGCGGACGGGCTCGCCCGCTACCGGCTGGTGCCCCGCACCGGGCAGACGCACCAGCTGCGGGTGCACATGAGCGCGTTGGGCGTGCCGATCCTCGGGGATCCGCTCTACCCGGTGGTGACCGGCCCCGTACCGGCCGACGACTTCCGGCGTCCGCTGCAACTGCTCGCGCGGGCACTGGAGTTCACCGACCCGGTCACGGGGGCCGAGCGCCGCTTCACCAGCGGGCGGACGCTTCGGGCGTGGTCGTCCCCCGCGCAGCGGGCCGCCGGTCAGTAGCCGCGCCACCAGTGCAGGAGGCGCCGCCAGGTCCCCCGCGGGCGCTCCGCCCCGCCGGCCGGTGCGGTGCTCGCGGCGACCGGGGGCTCGGGCGGGAGCGGCGCGGGCTCCGGCACGGCCGGTCTGGTGCCGATCTCCCAGACCGGACGCGCCTGCGGAATCGGACGCGGGGTGGGGCTCGGCCGGGCCGTCACGTCCTGCTGCGGCTGCGGGCTGAACCGCACCGGCAGCTCCACCAGATGCTGCGAGGCGATCGACTCCGTCCAGCGCAGCTCCTCCTCGGCGCAGTCGAGCCGCAGGTCCGGCAGCCGCATCAGCAGCGACTCGACGCCGACGTCGGCGATGGCGCGTCCGATGTCCTGGCCGGGGCATTCGTGGGGGCCGCCGCTGAAGGCGAGATGGGAGCGGTTGCCCTGCATCTCGGCCGTCGGATCGGGCCGCACCCGCGGGTCGACATTGGCCGGCGCGATGCCGAGCAGCAGCCCGTCGCCCCGGCGGATGCGCCGGCCGCCGAGCTCGGTGTCCTGTTTGGCGAAGTAGCCGAGGATGGTGCTGAACGGCGGCTCGTCCCACAGGGACTGCTCCACCGCCTGAGGAACCGTCATCTGACCGCCGTTCAGCTGGGCGCGGAAACCGGGGTCGGTGAGCACCCGGCGGATGGTGTTGGCCAGCAGGTTGGCGGTGGCCTCGTAGGCGGCGATGAGCACCACCCGCAGATGCTGGCTGACCTCCTCGTCGTTCAGGCCGGCCGGGTGGTTGATGAGGTGGCTGGTGAAGTCGTCCTCGGGCTGGGCCCGGCGGCGTGCGGTGAGCCGCCGCAGGCAGTCCATGATGTACTCGTTGCTGGCGATCGCGGTCTCGGTGCCCTTGAGCATGTCGCGGGCGGCCTGCACGATCCGGTCGTTGTACTCCTCGGGCATGCCGAGGACATGGCACATCACCGCCATCGGCAGATGTTCGGCGAACTGGCTGACGAGCTCGGCCCGGCCCGACTCGCAGAACTGGTTGACCAGCCGCTGGGTGGCACGGCCGATGTGGCGGCGCAGGGCACGCCCGTCGACGGTCGCCACGGCACTGACGACCGCGCTGCGCAGCCGCTTGTGCTCCTCGCCCTCGGCGTAGGAGCAGACCGGCTGCCAGGCGACGTGCGGCATGAGCGGGTGGTCGGGCTTGACGGTGCCGTCCCTCAGCGGGGTCCAGATCCGGCTGTCCCGGGTGAAGTGCGAGGGGGTGCGCACCATGTGCAGGTTCTCGGCGTGGCCGAGGACCACCCAGATCGGTACGTCGTCGTGGAGCAGCACGGGGGCCACCGGGCCGTACTCCTCGCGGAGGTGCCGGTACAGCGCGCGCAGGTCGGGCGCCTCGTGAAGCCGGTGCAGTCCCCCGGGTCCGATGCCGTGCGCGGGGCAGCCGGGGGGCGGGTCGAGGGTGAGGTCGTCCGTGCCGGTCGGGAAGTGGGGTTCAGGCGTCACAGCAGTCGCTTTCGGAAGGGAAAGGACATGGAAAGGACAAGGAAAAGGCCAGGGAAGTCGTCGTAGTCGTCACGGGTGCGTCACGGGGGTGAGGAGAGACGGGGTCCGGCTCAGCGCGCCGAGCCCATCACGGCCAGGGAGTGCAGGAAGCGCATGAGGGTCATCAGCACGTCCCGGCTGGAGGCACGGCGGCGCGCGTCGCACTCGACGATCGGGACCTCCTCGGGCAGGTCGAGCGCCGCGCGCAGCTCGCTGATCGGGTAACGGGGGGCGTCCGGGAAGGAGTTGACGGCGACGACGAAGGGCACACCACGCTCCTCCAGACGCCCCATCACGTCGAAGCTGACCTCCAGCCGGCGGGTGTCGACCAGCACCACCGCACCGAGGGCTCCTTCGAACAGCCCGTTCCACAGGAACCAGAAGCGCTCCTGTCCGGGGGTGCCGAAGAGATAGAGCACCAGCTGGTCGGTGATGCTGATGCGGCCGAAGTCCATGGCCACGGTGGTCGCCGTCTTGGACTCGGAGCCGTAGTTGTCGTCGATGCCGATGCCGGCCTGGGTCATGGTCTCCTCGGTGGTCAGCGGTTTGATCTCGCTGACCGAGCCGACCATGGTGGTCTTGCCGACCCCGAAACCGCCGACGATCACGATCTTCACCGCGGCCTGGGCCGTGTGCGGCAGATGGTCCTCGGTGCGCGGGCCGGGGAGGGTGTCAGAGCCTTTGAAGTCCATGCATCACCGCTTCGAGAAGGGAGCGGTCGGGGACCGCCTGACGGACGATCGGCGCGCGGGCCTGCACCAGTTCGGCTGTGAGCAGTTCGGTGATCAGGACCGTCACCGCGCTGAACGGCAGATTGAGATAGGCCGACAGTTCGGCCACGGACAGGGGCGAGGTGCACAGCCGCAGCAGCGCCGCCTGCTCCGGGGTGGCGGACGGCGGCGGCTCGGCCCGTGCCACGATCAGCGTGACCAGGTCGAGAGCGGCCCGGGAGCCGTCCTCGTCCGCACCGGCGACCACGTACAGACGCTCGGGGTTCTTCTCCTCTCCCCGCTTGCCGGGCGCGGGGGGCAACGGCTCCTGCTGGGGGTAGCGCCTCTGGCGCCGCGGAGGAGTCATACGGTCCGCCCGGCACGTCGGGGCGGACTGGTCAGATGGGCGCCGATGCGGACCACCAGGTCGCGCATCCGGGCGCTCATCAGGCCGGGCTCGGTGCGGATGTCGGCGAGCACCGCGAGATAGGCGTTGGCCCCTGCGGACATCAGATAGAAGTAGCCGCCGTCGATCTCGATGATGACCAGCTTCATCCGGCCGTCGCTGTCGGGGATCTCGACGGCGACGGCGGTGGCGAGGCTCTGCAGTCCGGCGCAGGCGGCGGCGACCCGGTCGGCGGCGTCGGGATCGCCGCCGTAGCGGGCGATGCGCAGGCCGTCGGCCGAGAGCACGACGATCATCTCGATGCCCGGTACTCCGTCGTAGAGCTCCTTGAGCATCCAGTCGAAGTTGGCGCGCTGCTGGATCACTTGAGGTCCCCCTCGTCGTCGGCCTGGGTGTCGGCCTCGGCACGGGCCGGCTTCTCGATCAAGTGCAGATAGGCGGTCGGGTCCTGGGTGAACGCGGTCGGATCCGGTCCGGGGTTGTCCTTCTTCAGTCCGTCCCAGAAGGCCTCGACCCACAGGCCCGGTTCGGGATCGTTCTTCCGGGGAGCGGGCGCGGGCGTGCCCCACGCGGAGCCGCCGCTCTCCTGGGCGGCGCGCTCGGCGGCGGCCTGTTCGGCGATGCGCTGGCTGAGCGGGGTCTTGACCCGGCTGCGGCGCTGGGGCAGGCCGGTCGCGGTCCACTCGGTGACCTCGGGAACGTCGTCCTCCATGGACACCGCGGCGGGGATGCGCGGGCTGGTGGGGCGGCGCTTCTTGGGGGCGCGCTTGGGGCCTTCCACCGCGTCCTCACCGGGATGGGGGATGGAGGTGGCGCCGATGCCGTGGGCCAGCCCGGGGGCGGGGTCGGTGGTCAGCATGTTGTTCGGCACGACGAGGATGGCGCGGACGCCGCCGTAGGCCGAGGCCCGCAGCGAGACCTGCATGTTGTAGGCCGAGCACAGACGTCCCACGACCGCGAGGCCCAGGCGCGGGGTGTCGCCGAGCTCCTGCGGGTCCACACCGGCCTTGGCCGCCTCCAGCAGCCTCTCGATCCGGGCGCGGGCCTCCTCGCTGAAGCTGACCCCGCCGTCCTCGATCTCGATGGCGACGCCGGTCTGCACCTCCACGGCGGTGACGTGCACCTTGGTGTTCGGCGGGGAGTAACGGGTGGCGTTGTCGAGGAGTTCGGCCGCGGCGTGGATGACCGGCTCGACGTCGGTGCCCTTGACGTTGACCTTGGCGATGGAGTGCAGCTCGACGCGCCGGTACTCCAGGATCCGCGACATGGCGCCGCGCAGCACGCTGTAGAGCGTGACGGGGTTCGGCCACTGACGGCCGGGGCGGCCGCCGCCGATGACGGAGATGGAGTCGGCCAGGCGGCCGATCAGCGCGGTGCCGTGGTCGATGCGCAGCAGGTCGTCGAAGACCTCGGGGGTGCGGCCGTGGTCCTCCTCCATCTCCCGGAGCTCCTTGGCCTGCTGGTGCACGATCGCCTGGACCCGCCGGGCGATGCTGACCAGGGCGCGCTGGGTGGAGTCGCGCTTGTTCTCCTCCTCGTCCACGATCTTGAGGACCATGCGGACGATCTTGCGCTGCGACTCGGGGATCCGGCACCACTCGGGGTGGTCGTCGATGACGTCGCGCATCACCTCGCGGGGCGTGTTGTTGCCGCGCAGGTAGCTGATGGCGGCGGGGAGGATCTCCGTTCCGAGGCGGGCGACCTCCTGGTCGTGGGCGGCCAGGCGCCGCTCCAGGTGGGCGGTCCGCTGTGCGTGCTCCGTGCGCTGGCGGTGGACGATGCGGCCGCGGCGCGCCGCCTCGGCCCCCACGGCGAGGACCAGGAGGGTGGCGACGGCGCCGCAGCAGGCGACGGCGAGGCGGGCCGGTTCGGCCACCAGGGCGACGGCCGCCCCGGTGGCCGCCGCCATGACTATGGCCGGCAGCAGCAGCACACGTGCGGTGGGAAGGTCACGGCCGCCGGGAGGCGATTGAACACTCACCATGTAAGCCCTTTGGGATGAGTCGGCTGGAGTTCGGGGCAGCTTCCGGTGGGGTGGGTCATGGAACTGTCGGAATCTTCGGCATGTCTGCGGACGCTTGGAACAAGCGCACGAATACACCTCAACTCGGTGCGCCGCGGGCGAGCCTAGTCCGACCGGATCATCGCCGTGTCATGTTCAGCAAGCGCCTGAAAAGGCGCACGGGACAGGTGTACGCTCAGGTCGTTTGCACACACGGAGCACGATCGAACACAGAACGTCACGGAGCACGGGTGAACGAAACCGGCTCACTGTGACGGGTGAGAAAACGCATCAGGGCAGGGACGGTCCGTCGCCGGACCCGTGTCCCTGCCCTGGGTGCCGCCCCGGCCGGCGTGCCCGGCCGGCCGACGGGGCTCAGCCGACCGACGAGTAGGCCACGACCCCCCGCAGCAGTCCGTCCACCGCCTTGCGCGCGTTCCTGGCCACCGTCGAGTCCTCCTCGGGGGCCGCCGCCGCGATCTGGCCCAGGACGTCGATCACCTGCTTGCACCAGCGCACGAAGTCGCCCGCCGGCATCTCCGCCTCGCGCAGCACCTCGTCCAGCCCCTTGCCGGAGGCCCACATGTAGGCGGCCCAGGCGAAGCCGAGGTCGGGCTCGCGCTGGCCCACGCCCTCGGTCTGCTTGATGCGGAACTCCTCCTCCAGGGCGTCCAGCCGGCCCCAGATCCGCACCATCTCGCCGAGCGCGGCCTTCGCCCTGCCCGAGGGCAGCCGGGGCGGCAGGGCGTCGTCGCCGACCCGGGCCTCGTAGACCAGCGCCGAGACGCAGGCGGCCAGTTCGGCCGGGCCCAGGCCCTCCCAGACGCGCTCGCGCAGGCATTCGCTGGCGAGCAGGTCGAGTTCGCCGTAGAGCCGGGCGAGCCGCTTGCCGTGCTCGGTCACCTCGTCGCCCCGCAGGTAGTCGAGCTCGGTGAGCAGCGCCACGATGCGGTCGAAGGTGCGCGCGATGGTGTTCGTACGGCCCTCGATGCGCCGCTCCAGCTGCTTGGTGTCGCGCAGCAGCCGGTAGTAACGCTCGGCCCAGCGGGCGTGGTCCTCGCGCTCGTCGCACCCGTGGCAGGGGTGGGCGCGCAGTGCGGCGCGCAGCCGGGCGATCTCGCGGTCGTCGGCCGCCGGGGAGCGCCGCCTGCGGTGCCGCTCCGGCGGGATGTGCCCGGCCCTGGTGCGCAGCGCGGAGGCGAGGTCCCGGCGGGACTGCGGGGAGCGGGGGTTGAAGGACTTCGGGATCCGCATCCGCTCCAGCGGCTCCACGGGCACCGGGAAGTCGGCCGACGCCAGCCGCTTGACCTGCCGCCCGGCGGTCAGGACGAGCGGGCGCGGGCCGTCGTGGTACTCCAGGCCGCGATGGCCGTTGGAACGGCCCGCCGACAGGCCCGGGTCCAGCACCAGCGCCAGACCGGCGTGCCGGCCGGTGGGCACATGGATGATGTCGCCCGGCCTGAGCTTCTCCAGGGCCATGGCGGCCTCGGCACGCCGCTGGGCCGCGCCCTGCCGGGCCAGCTCGGTCTCACGGTCCTTCAGCTCGCGACGCAGCCGCGCGTACTCCTCGAAGTCGCCGAGGTGACAGGTCATCGCGGCCTTGTAGCCCTGGAGGCCCTCCTCGTTGCGCTGCACCTGCCGGGAGATGCCGACGACCGACTTGTCGGCCTGGAACTGCGCGAAGGAGCTCTCGAGCAGCTCGCGCGAGCGGTGCCGGCCGAACTGCTCGACCAGGTTGACCGCCATGTTGTACGACGGCTTGAAGCTGGACCGCAGCGGATAGGTGCGGGTGCCGGCCAGGCCCGCCAGGTGCTCGGGGTTCATGCCCCGCTGCCACAGCACCACCGCGTGCCCCTCGACGTCGATGCCCCGGCGGCCGGCGCGGCCGGTCAGCTGCGTGTACTCGCCGGGGGTGATGTCGACGTGCTGCTCGCCGTTCCACTTGACGAGCTTCTCCAGCACCACCGAGCGGGCGGGCATGTTGATGCCGAGCGCCAGGGTCTCGGTGGCGAAGACCGCCTTGACCAGACCGCGGACGAACAGCTCCTCGACGATCTCCTTGAAGGTCGGCAGCATGCCCGCGTGGTGGGCGGCGATGCCGCGCTCCAGGCCCTCCAGCCACTCGTAGTAGCCGAGGACGTGCAGGTCCTCCGTCGGGATGGAGGCGGTGCGCTCCTCGACCAGGGCGCGGACCTCCTCCCGGGCCTGCTCGTCGTTGAGCCTGAGCCCCGCGTACAGGCACTGCTGCACGGCGGCCTCGCAGGCGGCGCGGCTGAAGATGAAGGTGATGGCCGGGAGCAGACCCTCGGCGTCCAGCCGTTCGATGACCTCCGGCCGGCTCGGGGTCCAGATCCGGGAACGCTGTCTGCGCTCCCGCTCGCGGTCGGCCTCGCGCAGGGAGCGGCCGCGCCGGCGGTCCAGGTAGGAGGGGCGGCTGGCCTCCAGACGGGCCATGCGCACCAGATCGGGGTTGACGCTCCTGCGGCGGCCCTCGCCCTCCTCGAACAGGTCGTACATCCGGCGCCCGGCCAGGACGTGCTGGAACAGGGGCACGGGCCGGTGCTCGGAGACGATCACCTGGGTGTCGCCGCGGACGGTGTCCAGCCAGTCGCCGAACTCCTCGGCGTTGGACACGGTCGCCGAGAGGGACACCAGGGTCACCGACGCGGGCAGGTGGATGATCACTTCCTCCCAGACGGCGCCGCGGAAGCGGTCGGAGAGGTAGTGCACCTCGTCCATGACCACATAGCCCAGGCCGAGGAGGGTCTGGGAGCCGGCGTACAGCATGTTCCGCAGCACCTCGGTGGTCATCACGACCACCGGGGCGTCGGGGTTGAGGCTGTTGTCGCCCGTGAGCAGGCCGACCTTGCCGCTGCCGTAGCGCCGGCACAGGTCGGAGTACTTCTGGTTGGACAGCGCCTTGATGGGCGTCGTGTAGAAGCACTTCTTGCCCTGCTGGAGGGCGAGGTGGACGGCGAACTCGCCCACGATCGTCTTGCCGGAGCCCGTGGGCGCGGCGACCAGCACGCCCTTGCCCGCCTCGAGCGCCCGGCAGGCCTCGACCTGGAACGGGTCGAGGTCGAAGTCGTACATCTCGCGGAAGCCCGCGAGCGCGGTGGCCTGCTCGGCAGCCCGCCTGCGCGCTGCCGCGTACCGCTCGGCCGGTGAGAGGTCCTCTGTCATCGTGCTCTCGAGCGTACCGGGCCGAGCCGACAACGTGACGATCATTATCCGGGCCGGCCGCCGGTGACGCCGTGGCGGCCGGGCCGCCGGTCAGGTCGCGTCGTCGTACCCGTTGACCCGCTCCGTGTCGGTCCGGTCGGTCAGGGTGCGGGGGGCGGCGACGGGTTCGACCTCGCCGATGTCCCCGGGGGTGAGGTCCAGCTCGGAGGCCTCGTCGTCGGAGGGTCCCGCGGCCTCCCGCAGCCGCCTGCGCCGGTCGTTGAGCAGGGCGAAGCCGGTGGCCAGGAAGTACAGCAGGACGATCGGGACCGCGAGCGCCAGCATCGAGACCGGGTCGACCGTGGGCGTGGCGAACGCCGTGAAGATCGTGACGCCCAGGACCATGGCCCGCCACCAGCCGAGCATCCGGCGTCCGGTGACCGCTCCGGTGAGGTTCAGCATCACCAGCAGCAGCGGCAGCTCGAAGGAGAGGCCGAAGACGATCACCATGCGGGTGACGAGGTTCAGCAGATCGCCCAGCGGCAGCAGGTTGACCGCGCCGTCGGGGGTGAAGTCGAGCAGGACGCTGGCCGCCGCGGGAAGCACGTGGTAGGAGAAGTACGCGCCGGCCAGGAACAGGGGGAAGCCCGCTCCGACGAACGCCAGCGAGTAGCGCTTCTCGTGCTTGTGCAGGCCGGGCGCGATGAAGGCCCACAGCTGGTAGAGCCAGACGGGACAGGCGAGGACGACACCGGCGGTCAGCGCCACTTTGATCATCAGCGTGAAGGGACCCAGCAGGCCTTCGACGGTGATGTTGCCGCAGGCCCCTTCCTTCTGCTCGGCCAGCTCCGTGAACGACTTGGAGCAGCCCACCGAGCGCTGAACGGGTTCGGTGAGGAGATTGATGATCTCCTGGTAGAAAAAGGCGGCCGCGATCCCGCCGACGACAATGGCCAGGACGGCCTTCGCGAGCCGGTTGCGGAGCTCACGAAGATGCTCCGCGAGGGGCATCCTCCCCTCGGGGTCCTTCACCTTTTTTCGGGCAGGCTTGAGCAACCCACGTCCTCATCTCGTGCGGAGGCCGGAGCAGTCCGGCCGTGCGTCAGCGCTTGTCCGGCCGTGCGTCAGCGCTTGGTGGTGTCCGTCGGCTCGCTGACCGGGCGTGAGCTGGTCACGTCACCGGGGGCCGCCTGGATGACGCGCGGAGCGGGAGGCTGCTCCTCGGCGGGCGCCGGAGTGGAGGTACGGCTCTCCTCCTTCATCGCCTTGGCCTCGCTCTTGAGGATGCGGGCGGACCTGCCGAGCGAGCGCGCCATGTCCGGAAGCTTCTTCGCGCCGAACAGCAGCACGATGACGACGAGGATGAGGATGATCTCGGGGGCTCCGAGCCTTCCGAACATATGTCTTTACCTTCTCACCGAGGCGGCTGGGTGGGTGGCTGTCCGACCGGCCGGACCCAGGTCCGACCCATCGCTCTGGCAGCGATCGTAACGCCCGGGGGTGAACGGAGGGCAATCCCCCGTGCGTACGCCCGCCCGCGGCCGGGGCCTCGTTCTCCGGTCCGCGACCAGCAGCGTACCCGCCGGACACGACAGGACGACAGGGTGACGGACCACTCACAGCGCGTCCACGGACCGGGCGACGCCCGTGGCCGCCCGCTCCAGGTCCTCGGCCGCCCTGCTGATGCGGCGCGCCGACTCCGCGACCTGCCGCCCGAGGCGCTGCGCCTCCACGAAGACCCGGAGAGCGAACACCCCGAGGACGGTCAGGCCCAGGAAACCGGCGGCCACCGCGAA
Source organism: Streptomyces thermovulgaris (assembly GCF_002155915.1). Taxonomy (GTDB): domain Bacteria; phylum Actinomycetota; class Actinomycetes; order Streptomycetales; family Streptomycetaceae; genus Streptomyces; species Streptomyces thermovulgaris. Next base: position 22,684 of record NZ_MUME01000092.1, read on the forward strand.
CATCGCCCAGAACATGGCACCGAGCCTAGAGGGTGGAGTGCAGACGCAGCGTCCTGACCCCGCCCCCGGTGAGCAGGGCGACGATCCGCTCGCCGGCCGGCTTGCGGACCGCGGCGCCGCAGCCGGGGCAGGTGAAGGAGTAGAAGGTGGTGCGGCTGCTGGCGCCGATGGCCAGACGCAGCGCGCTCGCGGCGAGCTCGAAACGGCCCCGGCAGTCCGGACAGCCCGCCCGGAAGACCACCGGAGTCACGCTCCGCATCCCGGCGAACGCCGTCGCCACCGACATTCCGCGCTTTCCCGGCCTTCCCGCCGCTGCCGATCCGCTCACAGCCCCTGCTCCTGCCTGTCGTACCGCCCGTCGTGCACCGTGTGGCCCTCGCCGCCCCCGGCGGCGGCTGCGGTGGCGCCGTCGTGGACCGTCTCGTACGCCGCCAGGGCCTCGCGGGCCGCCTGCCTGGCACTGTCGGCCAGTTCGCGGGGGGAGACGATACGGCCGTCGCCGCCCAGACGGAGCGCCAGCCGCCTGAGGGAGGCCGGGTCGGGGGTGCGCAAGGTGATGCGCAGACCGCCGTCGGGCAGTTCCTCGGCGCTGTCGTGCGGGTAGTACTCGGCGACCCAGCGACCGCCCGGGCCGACCTCGACGACGACCTCCGGGTCCTCCGCGGCCGGCTGGACCAGGGCCTCGGACAGGTCGCGCAGCTCCACCTCGGGCGGCGCGGACGGCTCGTCCAGGATCTTGATCTCGGCGACCCGGTCGAGCCGGAAGGTGCGGCGCGCCTCGGAGCGGCGGCACCAGGCCTCCACATAGGTGTGCCCGACGCTGACCAGCCGGATGGGGTCGATCTCGCGCTCGGTGACCTCGTCGCGGGCCGGCGAGTAGTAGCGGATCCACAGCCGGCGGCGCTCGGAGATCGCCCGGTCGACGTCGGCGAAGACACTGCCCTCGGACTCGAAGGTCACCGACAGCCGCGAGCTGGCACCGGCGGCCTCACCGGCCGCGGCCTCCACCTTGGCCGTGGCCCGCAGCAGCGCCTGCCGGTCGCTCTCGCGCAGTCCCGGCAGGGTGGCCACCGCGCGGGCGGCGACCAGCAGCGCGGTCGCCTCGTCGGAGGCCAGCCGCAGCGGCTCGGCCGCCTCCGCGGCGAGCGCGGCCGGGTTGTGCCACCAGATGCGCTCGCCGTCGGTGTCGATGTCCAGCAGATCGCCGCCGCGGAAGCTGGTGCCGCACATGGGCAGCACGTCGAGGTCGGAGACCAGCTCCTCCTCGGTGATGCCGAAGGCGCGCGCCACGTCCTCCACCCGGGCGCCGGGCCGCTCCCGGAGATAGGTCACCAGGGACAGCATCCGCCGGGTCTGGTCGATGGCGTTCGTGGGCCTGATCGGTTTGCCTGCCACGGTGTCGCTCGTTCCCCCTCAGCCCTCGGCCACGGCACGCAGCCGGTCCACCACGTCCGCCCGCAGCTCGTCCGGCTCCAGGACCACCACGTCCGGTCCGAACTCCACCAGCCAGGCGTCCAGCCCGTGCCCGTACGGGATCTCCAACTCGTCCCAGTCGCCGTCGAGTTCCCGTACGGCGACGGCCCTTGCCCGCAGGGGGTACCCGGCGCCCTTGCGCAGCCGGATCCGCGCCGTGCGGTCGGCGGTCTCGCCCGCCCAGCTCGCCACGGTCTCGCGCACGGTGACGACGTCGGGGACCGGGGCGGTGAAGCCGGTGCCGCGGGTGCGGACCTTGCCGGTGATCCTGGACAGCCGGAAGACCCGCTCGGCGCCGCGGTCGCGGTCGAAGCCGGCCAGGTACCAGTGGCCGCGCCAGCACTCCAGCGCCCAGGGCTCGACATGCCGGGTCTCGGGGCGGGCGGCGGTGGCCTTGCGGTACTCGAAGACGACCGGGCGGCGGTCGCGGCAGGCCAGCATCAGCGGCTCGAAGGCGGCCTCGTGCACCGGGATGCGCGGCTCCAGGGCGCCGTGGGTCTCGTACGGGTCGACGTCCTCGGGCAGTCCCGCCGCGCGCAGCTTCTGCAGGGCTCCGCTGGCCGCCGCGGCCAGGCGTGCCTGCTGCCACACCTTGGCGGCCAGGCCCAGGGCGGCGGCCTCCTCGGCGTCCAGGGTGATGGGCGGCAGCCGGTTGCTGTCCCGGCGGGCCATGTAGCCGACCTCGCCGTCCAGGTTCTCGACGGTCTCGATGACCAGCCCGAGTTCGCGCAGGTCGTCCTTGTCCCGCTCGAACATGCGGTTGAAGGAGTCGTCGGACCCCGCCTGGAGGTAGGCCTCGATGGACTCGCGCAGCTCCCGCTTGCTGAGCGGCCGGCGGGTCCCGAGCAGACACAGCGCCAGGTTCATCAGCCGCTCGGCCTTGGCAATGGCCATCGACGCCCTTCGTCTTCCCTGTTGATTCCCTGTGGTCCTTACGACGGACGACCGTACCGTCCCGGTGTGCTGTGACAAAAGCCGAGGCCCATGCCCGGCCAGGCATGGGCCCCGGACGATCGGATCCGTACGGATCCGGCACGGGCCGATCAGACCGCGACCAGGTCGCAGACGAAGATCAGCGTCTCACCGGGCTTGATCCGGGAGCCCGCGCCGCGGTCGCCGTAGGCCAGGTGCGGCGGGATGATCAGCTGGCGGCGCCCGCCGACCCTCATGCCCTGCACGCCCCGGTCCCAGCCGGCGATGACCTGGCCGACGCCCAGCCGGAACTGCAGCGGCGTGCCGCGGTTCCAGGACGCGTCGAACTCCTCACCGGTGGAGAAGGCCACACCCACGTAGTGGACGGAGACGGTGTCGCCCGCCTCGGCCTGCGGTCCGTCGCCCTCCCAGATGTCCTTGATCACGAGATCCGCCGGGGGCTCGCCGCCAGGGAAGTCGATCTCGGGCTTCTCGATGCTCACGTCCTGTGCTCCTGCTTGTTCGGTTGCGAGAAAGCCATGTCGGCAAACCCGCACAGTCTCGCATCCCGCCGGATGCGCGCCCGGGGCGGGAGGGACATGGCGCGGTGCCGCCCCGCCCTACATCGCCGCCAGGATGTCCACCGAGAAGACGAGCGTGGAATCCTTCTTGATGCCGCTGTCGGGCGGCGGGTTGTCGCCGTAGCCCAGGGAGGGCGGGACGACGATCAGGACCCGGCTGCCGACCTTCTTGCCGGTCAGGCCCTGGGACCAGCCCTTGACGACCTGCTGCAGCGAGAACGAGGTCAGGGCGTCCCTCTGGTACGTCGAGTCGAACTCCTTGCCATCGTCCCACAGTACGCCCTTGTACTGGACGAGCACGGTGTTCTCGGCCTTGACCACGGGGCCGTCGCCCTCGATGACGTACTCGGCCACGAGGTCCTTGGGCGCGGCGGCCTCGGGGACGGTGATGGACGGGGCCGCGCCGTCGGTGTTGGTGCCCACCTTGGGCAGGTCGGCGTTGTTCTGCGGGACCGCCTTGCCCTGGGCCGAGCTCTTGGAGTTGAAGGTGTTCAGCAGGTCCACGACGAACACCAGCGTGTCGGTGCCCTTGATGCCCGCCTGGGCGTTGCCCTGCGTGCCGTATCCCCAGGTGGGCGGCACGGAGAGCTCGACGCGGCTGCCGACCTTCCTGCCCGCGAGGGCATAGCGCCAGCCGTCGATGATCGTGCCCTGGGACAGCTGGATGACCAGCGGGGTCCTGCGGTCGTAGGAGTTGTCGAAGACCTTCCCCGTGTCCCAGATCTGGCCCAGGTAGTGGGCCTGGACGTAGTCGTTCTCCGCGACGGTCCGGCCGCTGCCCGCGATCACCGTCCTGACGGCGATGTCCTTCGACGGAGCGCCCTCGCCCTTGGCCACGGTCGGCTTCTCGCCGAACTCGGTGCCCGCGGTGATCGCCGGAAGCGGCCCGGAGACGATCTTGGGCGACGGTGCGGCGGACGGCGCCGAGGCGGGGGGCGACGGGCTCTCGCTGGCCTTGCTCGAACCGGACTCGTCATTGCCGCAGGCGGCCAGCGTGACAAGTCCCGCGGGTACGGACAGAAGAAGTGAGCGTCGGCGCACGATGAAGGCCTCGTAATCAAGTCGGTCTCATGGATGGCGTGCGCGCAACTCTACGTCGTGACACGGGCGCCGTACGCGAAACGTACGGCGCCCGTGTGGTGTTCCGGCCTTTCGTGCGGAAGCCGGAGCCCCGGTCCGCCCGGCTCACATTCCGGCGATCAGCTTCTCCACCCGTTCGTCCACCGACCGGAACGGGTCCTTGCACAGCACCGTCCGCTGTGCCTGGTCGTTGAGCTTCAGATGCACCCAGTCGACGGTGAAGTCCCTGCGCTGCTCCTGCGCCCGCCGGATGAAGTCGCCGCGCAGCCGGGCCCGAGTGGTCTGCGGAGGGACCGACTTGGCCTCGAAGATCTTCAAGTCGTTGCAGATCCGGGCGGCTTGACCCCTTTTCTCCATCAGGTAGTACAGGCCACGACGACGGTGGATGTCGTGGTAGGCGAGGTCTATCTGGGCGACCCGCGGGTGCGACATGGTCATGTTGTGCTTGGCCCGGTACCGCTCGATGAGCTTGTACTTCATCACCCAGTCGATCTCGGTGCCGATCCGGTCGAGGTCCTCGGTCTCGATCGCCTCCAGCGTGCGGCCCCACAGCTCCAGTACCCGCTCCACCGTACCGGTGCGGATGCCGCGCCGCTCGCAGAAGTCCACCGCCTTCTCGTAGTACTCCCGCTGCACCTCCAGCGCCGAGGCCTCCCGCCCGCTGGCCAGGCGCACCTTGCGGCGGCCCGTGATGTCGTGGCTGACCTCGCGGATCGCCCGAATGGGGTTCTCCAGGGTCAGGTCGCGCATCACCGTGCCCGCCTCGATCATGCGCAGCACCAGATCGGTCGCGCCGACCTTCAGCAGCATCGTCGTCTCGGACATGTTGGAGTCGCCCACGATGACGTGCAGCCGGCGGTAGCGCTCGGCGTCCGCGTGCGGCTCGTCGCGCGTGTTGATGATGGGCCGCGAACGGGTGGTCGCCGAGGACACCCCCTCCCAGATGTGCTCGGCCCGCTGGCTCACGCAGTACACGGCCCCGCGCGGCGTCTGCAGGACTTTCCCGGCCCCGCAGAGCAGCTGCCGGGTGACCAGGAACGGAATGAGGATGTCCGCGAGCCGTGAGAACTCCCCGTGCCGTGCCACCAGATAGTTCTCGTGGCAGCCGTAGGAGTTGCCCGCCGAGTCGGTGTTGTTCTTGAAGAGGTAGACGTCGCCTGCGATTCCCTCCTCGTGCAGGCGTCGCTCCGCGTCCACCAGGAGGCCTTCCAGAATGCGCTCCCCGGCCTTGTCGTGGGTGACCAGTTCGATCACGTTGTCACATTCGGGGGTGGCGTATTCCGGATGTGACCCCACGTCGAGATAGAGCCGGGCGCCATTGCGCAGAAAGACATTGCTGCTTCTGCCCCATGACACGACACGGCGGAAAAGGTACCGCGCCACCTCGTCGGGAGACAGACGCCGCTGTCCCCTGAACGTGCATGTGACGCCGTACTCGTTCTCCAGCCCGAAAATGCGGCGGTCCATGCATGAACCTTACGCCCGTTCCTCCGAACTCAAACGGGGTTCCACGGCCCGATGCGGATCATTTTCCGGTGAAGCCGCAACCACCGCCCGTCCCGCGGGAGCTGAAAGGACCCCTCCGGCGGCCAGCAGCACCAGCGACGACACGGCCCCCGCGGCGCCCGGGACCGCGAAGCCCCACAGCGCGCCGCCCGCCTGGACCACCGGCCCCGCGATCCCCGTTCCGAGCGACGAACCCACGGTGAACGTCGTCACCAGCCAGGAGAACGCCTCCGTCACCGTCCCGGCCGGGGCGTGCCGGTCCACGATGACGAACGCGCACGCGATGCACGGCGCCAGGAACAGCCCGGACAGCATTGCCAGCAGCACCATGGCCGCCACGCCCGGTCTGAGCATCAGCGGCAGGTAACACACCGCCAGAAGAAGCACCAGCACCCGCAGGCGCCGTTCGGGTGCACCGCTCCACTGCCGCGCCCCGTAGACGGCACCGCCCACCAGCGCGCCCAGGCCCAGTCCGGCCATCAGCCAGCCGTACACCATGTCGCCGCCGTGCCCGTCGGCGTACGACGCCGCCGCCACCGCGATCGAGCCCAGCGCGGCCCCCACGAAGAGGAAGGCCCCGAGCAGCACCAGCAGCCCCGGGGAGCGCAGGGCGCCCAGCCAGTGCGCCTCCCGCGGCGCAGAGCGCCATGCGCGCGAGGGCGGCGAGCAGACCACGGACAGCGCCCCCAGCACCCCGAGGAGGTTCAGCAGCACCAGCGCCGCCTGCGCCGACCACAGCGACGCGCACAGCGTCACCAGCAGCGGGCCGAGGGTGAACATGACCTCCTGGGCCACGGCGTCCAGGGCGTACGCCGTGTGCACCTGGTCCTCCCGGCGCAGCACGAAGGGCCACAGGGCGCGCAGACCGCCCTCCAGGGGCGGGGCGAAGAGCCCGGAGGCCGCCACCAGGACGGCGGCGAGAACGGGCCTCTCGATGCCGGTCAGGGCGAAGACGGCCGTCGCCAGGGCCGCCGCGAGCGCGGCCGGCAGCTGCACCCGGGGCTGGCCGTGCAGGTCCACCAGCCGCCCGAGCACCGGCTGGCCCACGGCGTTGGCCACGCCGTACGCCGCCGCCAGCGTCCCCGCCAGGCCGTACGTGCCTCCCTCCGCACGCACGAACAGCACGATCATGATCGACGCGACGGCGTTGGGCAGCCGCCCCACGAGCGTGCCGGTCAGCAGCCGGGCGGCGTGCCGCGCCCGGAGGACCTCCAGATATCCCGCGACTCCCGCGGCCATCGCCCCGCCTTCCACCGACTCGCCCGAGGTGCTGGAGCAACCTACGGTGTTACGTATAACGTGTTCGGTCATACGTACCATGTGCGCTGTTCGCCGGTCCAGACGAAGGAGCAGCCCCGTGGTGGCACGAGAGAGCACGCGCCCCACCAGCCGTGACGTCGCCCGGGCCGCGGGGGTCTCCCAGGCCGCCGTCTCGCTCGTCCTCGGCGACAAGTGGCGCGGCCGGGTGTCCGAGGCGACCGCCGAACGGGTGAGGCAGGCCGCCCGCGCCCTCGGCTACCGGCCCAATCTGGCCGCCCGCAATCTGCGCCTGGGCCGCACCCGGACCGTGCTCCTCGTCGTCCCGGCGCTGACCACCGAGTTCTTCGCCGGCGTCTACACCGGGGCCGCCCGTGTCGCCGCCGAGCACGGCTTCGGCGTCGTCCTCTACCCCTCCCCCGAGGGCGTCGGCCCGGCACGGAACCCCTTCGCCTCCGCCCAGGCCGCCCTGGACGGCGTGATCGCCTCCTCCATGGCCGCCGACGCCCTCGCCGCGATCCGCGGCGACGAGCTGCCGCTGGTCATGCTGGACAGCGACCCCGGGGGCAGACCGGGCGCCGCCACCGTCAACCTGGACATCGCCGACGGCATGCGCCGGATCGCCGACCACCTGCTGGGCCTGGGGCACCGCCGCTTTCTGCACCTCGCGGCGGACGTGGCCTCCTGGACCTTCGAGATGCGGGCCCGGGAGCTCGCGGCGCGGGTGGGCGCCGTGCCCGGCACCTCGGTGCGCACCGTCCGCTCCCCCCTCTCCCTCGAGGACGCCCGGGCCGCCG
>NZ_MUME01000093.1:0-152 GCF_002155915.1 Streptomyces thermovulgaris
GCAGGAGGGACCGGCGGACCTCCGGCTCGTCCCGCCCGCGCTCGCGGCCTGGGCGACGGCCGCACTCGCCCTGGACGCCCCCACGAGGCGGGTGACCGGCTTCGTGATCGTCTGCCTCGCCACAGCCGCCGCCCTCCTGCTCGGCCGCCGGC
>NZ_MUME01000093.1:253-23291 GCF_002155915.1 Streptomyces thermovulgaris
ACCGCCGTACTGCTCGCCGCCGCGGCCGCCGCCGTCGTCGCCGGGCTGCACGGCGCGGACGTACGGCGCGGCCCGGTGCCCGCCCTGGCACGGCAGTACGCCACGGTGACCGCCGAGGTGGAACTGACGTCCGACCCCCGTCCCGCCCGTCCCCGGATGCGCGGCGGCCGCATGCCGCCCCCTTCCGTGCTGATCCACGCCGAGGTGCGACGCGTCGAGCGGGCGGGGGGAGGGACAGCGGCCGTGACGACCCGGGCTCCGGTACTGCTCCTCGTCAGCGCCGGCACGCAGCAGCCGGGCCTTGCCGAGAGCACCTCGGGAGGAGAGCGACGTGCGTCGGTCGACCCGACGCGGCACTCGCCCTGGCTCGGCCTGCTGCCGTCCACACGGCTGAGGGTGACCGCACGGCTGACGCCCCCGCTGACGGGCGGCGACCGGATCGCGGCGGTGCTGCGGATCCAGGACCGGGCGGCTTTCGAGGTGGTGGCGCAGCCGTCCGGCCCGCAGCGGCTGGCCGGACGGCTGCGGGCGGGGCTGAGAGAGGCGACCGACGACCTGCCGGCGGATGCGCGGGCACTGCTGCCGGGCCTGGTCGTCGGGGACACCTCACGGATCACGCCCGAGCTGGACGAGGCGTTCAAGGCGACGGACCTCGCCCACACCCTGGCCGTCTCCGGGAGCAATCTCACGATCCTTCTCGCCCTGCTCGTCGGACCGCCCGGCCTGGCCCGGTACGCCGAGCGCCGGGGCCTCGCACCGCGGCTCGGCCTCACCCTGCGCGGCACCGCCCTGATCGGCGCGGTGCTCACCCTGGGATTCGTCGTCCTGTGCCGCCCCGACCCGAGCGTGCTGCGGGCCGCCGCCTGCGGCGCCGTGGCGCTGCTCGCCCTCGCGACCGGACGCCGCAGATCGCTGCTGCCCGCCCTGGCGACCGCCGTACTGCTGCTGGTGCTCTACGACCCATGGCTGTCCCGCAGCTACGGCTTCCTGCTGTCGGTGCTGGCCACCGGCGCCCTGCTCACGCTCGCGCCCCGCTGGAGCGCGGCGCTGCGGCGGCGCCGGGTGCCCGCCCCTCTGGCCGAGGCACTGGCCGCGGCGGCTGCCGCACAGGCGCTGTGCGCACCGGTCGTGGCCGTGCTGTCGTCCCGGGTGAGCCTGGTCGCGGTGCCGTGCAACCTCCTCGCGGAGGCCGCGATCGCGCCCGCGACGGTGCTGGGCTTCATGGCGCTGGCGACGGCACCGGTCGCCATGCCGGTGGCGAAGGCACTCGCCTGGTGCGCGAGCTGGCCGACCGGATGGCTCGCGAAGGTGGCCCGGACGGGAGCGGCCCAGCCCGGCGGGGGAGTGGACTGGCCGGGCAGCTGGACCGGGGCGCTGCTGCTGGGCCTGGTCACGGTGGCGGCCGTGCTGGCGGGCCGGTGGCTGCTCACACGCCCCTGGCTCTGCGCGCTCTGCGGGGCCCTTCTGCTGCTGGTGATCGTGCAGCCGCCGCCGCTGACCCGGGTGATCACCGGCTGGCCGCCGCCGGGCTGGCGGTTCGCGATGTGCGACGTGGGGCAGGGCGATGCGACGGTGCTCGCGGCGGGCCGGGGCACCGGTGTGGTCGTGGACGCCGGGCCCGACGCGACACTGGTGGACCGCTGTCTGCGCACGCTCGGCATCACCCGGATCCCGCTGGTCGTGCTGACCCACTTCCACGCCGACCACGTGGCCGGCCTGCGCGGTGTCCTGCGAGGGCGCGCGGTGGGTGCGATCGCGACGACCGGGTACGAGGAACCGGCGCAGCAGGCCGGGTTCGTCCGGAAGGAGGCGTCCGACCGCGGCATTCCGCTCATCCGTGCCGTCGCCGGGGAGGAACGCCGCACCGGTGAACTGACCTGGCAGGTGCTGTGGCCGCCACCGCCTCCGGCCCCGGACCCGGAAGGCCCCAACGACGCCAGCGTGACCCTGCTCGTCCGGTCCGGCGGGCTGCGGATGCTGCTCCTCGGCGACCTCGAACCCCCGGCCCAGCAACGGCTGCTGCACTCCCCGGCGGGCGCACGGCTGGCGGACGTGGACGTACTGAAGGTCGCCCACCACGGATCGGCGTACCAGAGCCCGGAGCTGCTACGGGTGGCGGCCCCGCGCGTGGCGCTGATCTCCTGCGGCGCGGACAACCCCTACGGCCATCCGTCCCCCACCACCGTCGCCGCGCTGCGCGCCCAGGGCGCGGTGGTGCTGCGCACGGACCGCGACGGAGCCCTCGCGGTGACGGGGGAGGGCGCGGGACTACGGGTGGCACGAGGCTGAGGGCACGGGTGCGGCATGAGCCGATGCCCGTCGCCGCTCACCGGAGGCCGAGCACCGGGCCTCACCCACCACTTTGCGGGAGCCGCCTCCGGGGGCGGGCGAGACAACTCCGCCATGCCCAAAGGCTTGCACTCTTTGGGGCACCGCGACGCATCGCGGTCGCCGCACCACTGCACCAGCGCCTCTTGGGGGTCGGCACCTGCCGTCCTCCGTGCAGCAGGGGCTCACGTCCGGTCGGCGACGTCCTGTACTGCGTCAAGGACCAGGTGCCAGGGATACTCCTTCGGCTTTCCCTGACCCGGCTGGTTCGGGACGAAGCCGTTCTCCCCGTACAGGACTCGTACGCCCATGTCGCGCAGCTCGGCAATGCTGCGCTCGAACTGGCGGTGCTGGACGTATGCGGCGTTGACGCACGGCATCGTCACCATGGGAATGTTCTTGCCGATGCCCTCGGCGACGACACCGACCACGAAGTCCCGGGTGATGCCGAGCGCCCATGCGTTGATCGTGTTGAAGATGGCCGGCGCGACAGCGATGACGTCCGCCTGCGGCCACACGTCCGGCTCGCCCGGCATCTTGTACTCGCTGCGCACGGGATGCCCGGTCAGCTGTTCCAGCTCGGTGATCTGCGGGGCGAGCCAGCGGGCGGCCGCAGGGGTGAGCCCGAGGCACACGTCGAAGTCGCGGGCCTGTGCGTCCCGAATGACCGATGCCACGTCGAAGACGGGTGGTGCAGCGGAGCCGAACAGGTAGAGCACACCGGAAGTCGTCGCCATGCGTTCCATCCGATCACACGTAACCACCTTCACTTGAGGGGGAGTTTGAGGTGAAAGGAGGGGCACCCGGCCATGGTGGTTAAGAGCCGTTGAGAGGGTAGGGCCGCTCCGGTGTCCCGAAGGCTTGTGCTTTCCGGCATCGTGGCGCGTTGTGGTTGCTCCACCGCCGTATGCCCGACTGTGTCCTGCACTGCGGACGGTGACGCCCCGATCGTGGGAGATGAGGGGCCGAACGCTGCGCTCCAGACCGAGCCGGGGGTACCTTCGAGGTTCCGAGACTCGGGGGATTCCGTCATGCCGTACACAGGCGACACAGCAGGAGAGCGGATCGGGCGGCGTATTGCCGAGGTGCGCAAGGCGCGCGGCCTGACACAGCTTCAGCTCGCTCAGCGCATCCCCTGCTCCAAGAGCCTCATCGCCCAGGTCGAACGAGGTCACAAGCCGGCCACGCCGTCGCTCACCGCCGGTGCTGCTCGCGCGCTGCATGTGCGGCTGGAGCAGCTGACCGGGCAGCCGTACGAGGGCCCGCAGCGGGGCCGGGTGTACGGGACCATCCCGGACATTCAGGCGGCGATGCTGTCATGGGACCTGCCGGACGAGGATTTACCGGTGCGGTCGTACGACGACCTGGCAGCCGACGTTGCACGAGCGTCCGCTCTGGGCCGGAAAGCCAAGTACGCCAAGCTGGGGCTCATGCTGCCGCCGCTGCTGGACGAGTTGTCGACGGCCTGCCACGCCGCCGACGGCTCCGAGCGGGAACGGCTGTTCGGCCTGCTGTCGGAGGCGTACACCGGGGTCACGGCGATCGCCTACGCGGTGGGGCTGTTCGACTTGCGGTCGCAGGCGATGGACCGGGTGCAGTGGGCGGCACGTGAATCCGGTGATCCGCTGCGCGTCGCCCGTACCCAGTGGCAGCGTTCCACCCTGTTCCTGAAAGCCGCCGCCTACAACCGGGGTATGCGGCTGCTGGACCGGGTCCGCCACGACGTGGGCGAGGACATCGCCCGCATGGACGCGCCGACGCTGAGCGTGCACGGTGCTGTGCATCTGCGGTCCGCGATGTTCGCCGCACGTGCCGGGAACAAGCCGACCGCCCGCGCGCACCTGGACGCCGCTGCCGACGCCGCTCGGCTGCTGGGCAAGGACGCCAACCATTACGGTCTGGAGTTCGGGCCGACCAACGTGGCCATGCACCGCCTCGGTGTCGCCGTGGAGACGTACGACGGGCCGGAAGTCGTCCGCTGCGCGGAACACACGCGGCTGCCTGCGAACGTGGCCCCGGTGCGGGCCGGCCGCTGGTACATGGACCTGGCCAGAGGCTGGACTACGGCAACCGGGACAAGGCGCTGGCAGCGCTCCAAGCTGCTCGCCGGGTGGCACCCGAGCAGACCCGGAACCACCCTCAAGTGCGGGAAACCGTACAGACGCTGATCCACAAGGAGCGGTACAGCAAGGAATCCTCGACGGGTTTCGCCGCGTGGATCGGCCTGTCCTGACGAGTTTCACAAGCTGTGAAACTCGCGTCACACACTTGCCTGGTGCGCGGCTTCTCAGAAACCGCCCCGTCTTCCCTGCGTGCGGCTCAGCTTCGGCGTGCTGCTCCCTCGGGCCACACCACGTCGATCGGCATACCGGTCTTGCGTGCGGCAAGGACGGTATCGGCGGTGCCGTCACCCTTGCCGGACGGCGGCTCGCCGTTCCATACGGCGACAAGGCGTTCGGCACGCTGGAGAAGTGTGTTGTTGGCGTCCTCGTACGCCGATCGATTCGCGGTCTCGTGCTTCAGCACCACAACTTCGTCAGCGGTCTTGACCAGTCGGTCGAACGTCTCGGTGTGCTCCGGCTTCACCTTGGCTTGCCGGTAGTTCTTCGAAGGGATCACCGCGACCAGTCGACCACCGGGTTCCAGCACGACGTCGGCGAAGAGCGAATCAGATCCTTCGGCGATGCACGAGACACCGACCAGATCTCCTTCCGCGGCGTACGGCTTGAGCTTCTCCCGCAGGGCGTCGCGGACCAAAGGCACGCTGTCCTCGGTCAGATCCATGTGCCCTGTCACGGCGATCGTGGTCACGGTTCTCCCTCGGTTCGACAGAAGGTCGCGGATCATTGCGCGCGCGCTGTGACGTGCCTTCAGACATTCCGGCCGACCGGTGTACCGGTACGGCCGACTGAGCTGTGTACGGACGCAGGTGGACCGGGTTCGAGTGGCAGGGGCTCGCCTCCGCCCGGCGGCGTTCTGCTGCGGCCAGGGCCGGACGCACCCGGTGGCAGCGCTGCGGCTCCTAGGCTCCCAGGCGTGATTGAGACCATCGTGTTCGATGTCGGCGAGACGATCACTCGGGACGACCGGTACTGGGCGTCCTGGGCCGACTGGCTGGACATCCCCCGACACACCCTGTCCGCGCTCGTGGGGGCGGTCGTCGCCCGGGGGCAGGACAATGCCGAAGCCCTGCGTCTGGTGCGACCGGGCATCGACCTCGCTGCCGAGTACCACGCTCGCGAAGCCGCCGGCCGTGGGGAGGACCTGGACGAGAGCGACCTGTACGACGACGTCCGTCCGGTCCTCACTGCGCTGCGCAGGCAGGGCATACGCGTGATCATCGCGGGGAATCAGACCCGTCGTGCCGGGGAGCTGCTGCGTGCCCTGAACCTCCCGGCGGATCTCGTTGTCACCTCGGGGGAGTGGGGCGTTGCGAAGCCGCAGCCGGAGTTCTTCCATCGGGTGAGGGAGGTGGCGCAGGCGGTCCCGAGCGCGACCCTGTATGCCGGCGACCACCCGGCCAACGACGTGTTCCCGGCGAAGGCGGCGGGGCTGCGTGCGGCGCATATCCGCCGTGGTCCTTGGGGACACCTGTGGGCGGACGCTCCTGATGTCGTGACGGCAGCGGACTGGCGGATCAGCAGCCTCACCGAGCTTGTCGGCATTGTCGACGGCTGAAGGCTCGCGCCTTCGGGCATTGGTGCATTGCGATCGCTCCACCGCCTCGCCGTGCCCTCCTCGAGGGTCCGGCACTTCCTGGGGCGGTGGCCGGCCCATGTCTTCTTTCTCCCAGGGGGAAGTGGTGCCGCTGCCCCTGCCGTCTTGCGAGCAGCGGGGGCCTTGTCGTGCGTGTATGGCAACAGCCCCGCCGGTGGGGCGAGGGCTGTTGCGAGAGTTCCCTGGCTTGACCCGGGTACCGTTCTGAGTGTCGAGTCCAGAACGGAGCCGTTATGCCCGTACACACTGATGACCCGATCCCCCCGACGTTCGGGCAGCGCGTCAAGCGGGCCCGTGAACGCGCCGGGCTCACGCGCCCGGTTCTTGGCGGGCAGGTCGGCAGATCCGCCGAATGGGTCAAGGCACTTGAGAACGGGCGCTTCCAAATGCCGCGCCTGCCGATGCTGCTGAAGCTCGCCGACGTCCTCGGTGTGGAAGACCTGTCCGAACTCACGGGCGATGAGCGACTGTCGTCTGCTACGTACGGCAAAGCTGCGCACACGGCGCTGTCCGCCGTGAAGGCCGCGCTGACCAGCTACCGCTTCAACAGCAGCGACGAGGAACCGGAGAGCGCTGATGCGCTGGCCGCACGCGTGCGGCAGGCCTGGCAGATGTGGCACGGCTTCGGTGACCACCGCACACGCATCGCGATACTGCTGCCGGACCTGCTCGCCGACTGCCAGTACGCCGCCCGGGCTCTGGAGGGTAAAGCGCGCCGCCGCGCCCTGGTCGCTCTCGCGCAGACCTATCACCTCGCCCAGCTGTACCTCAGCTTTCAGCCGGCGCCCGAGCTGGTGATGCTGACCGGCGACCGGTCCATGACCGCCGCGCAGGACGCCGACGACCCGCACGCGATCGCGGCGGCCGCCTGGTACATGAACCATGTCTTCCGGGATGCCGGTGAGCGGCACGAAGCCCGTGTCGATCTCGCGATGAAGGCCGCGGACCTGCTCGACCGTGAGCGTGGTCCGGAAGACCTGGCCCTGTGGGGGCTGTTGCATCTGGCCGCAGCCTTGTCATACGCGAAGGTCGGACGGCGTGGAGATGCCGAACGCTACTGGGACCGGGCCAGTGAGGCCGCGAAGCGACTCGGTGACGGCTACGCACACGAGTGGTTGATCTTCGGTAAGGACATGGTCGACGCGTACGCGATCACCATGTACACGGACCTCGTACGGTCCGGGCCGGCTGTCGAGGTGGCGAAGCGCATTGATCTCGCGCCGATGCGCTCAGCGACGCGCCGCAGCTTCCACCTCGTGGAATCGGCGCGCGCCTGTCACCTCCAGGGCGAGGACGTCGCCGTCGTGCACCTGTTGAAGAAGGCGTACAAGGAGAGCCCGGAGACCGTTCGCTTCAACCTGTTCACCCGCTCCGCGGTGGTGGAACTCGCCACCGGCAACAACACGATGATTCGTGACGACGCCCAGCAACTCGCCCGCAATCTCGGTATCCCTGCGTAATCAGAAAGGTACAAGCTGTACCCCTCTGCAAGGGGGTACGGCTTGTACCCCTCTGAGTGCTCTGACGCTCCTAGCGTCCATGGCTACGACAAGACCCCGGCGACCGCTGACACGGTCCCGGGGCATGGCCAACGCTGCGAAGGAGCGTCGACATGAAAAACAGTACTGCCCCACCACCCGTCAGCGAAGAGCAGGGCAGCCTCCCGCCGGACGTCGGGACAATGCGTGCCACCGCTCGTCGGCTGCTCGCCGACGACGCCGAGCTGCCCAGCCCGGAAGAGCTGGAGACGCTGACGCTGCTGCTGCGCGGACATTTGATGGTCGTCATTCCCGCGGTGGAGAGTGTGGCCGGCCGTCTGCCGGAGGGCGACGCGCTGTGCGCCTGCGTCAAGGCGTGCATCGAGGAGGCTCGGGTGCGGCTGTGCCGGGAGCCCGGCTGGACGTTGCCCGCGGGCATCGCGCATGCGCGGCTCCTGGCCCGCTCCGTCGACGCGCTCGCCGACCACTACGAGAGCATCGGCGGCCACCGGTGACCGCCGCGGTGCGTGTGTGCCAGGCCTGCGGCGAGGACATCGCCGACCCGGACGACGCCGTCTACCTGGGGCATAAGGAAGCCGCTTCCGGACCCGGCTGGGAGATCTGGGCGCACCGTGCGCACATCGAGCAGGTACGGCCGGATCCGGTGGCGGAGCGGATCCTGGCCCGAGTTCTGATCGCGCGGGCTCTTCAGCCATGAAAGCCGTCGTCGGGCTGGTCGCCTATGTGGTGGTCGTGACCGGCCCTGTCCTCGCCGTGGTGCTGGCGCGGACCCCGCACTGACACAAGCACCCCCATGGCGACCTCAGGGTCAGGGTCGCATCCCTTGACTGCCCGTCCCGTCGGAGGACCGCAAGTCTCCGGCGGGACGGGTCCCACAGATCTCGCTTCCAGGAACCCCGAACCTCGGCAGGTCCGGTCCTGGGGGCGGGCTCATCCCAACGCACGAGAGAGGAAGATCCGTTGTTCGTTCACTCCGATCGATTCCCGGTCTCGTCGCCACTTCCGTCCGGCGTGCCTACCCCCGTTCCGTGGGGTGTCAGCCGTATGGCTCCCTACCCGACGACGGCTCCCGACTACGCGCGCGTCGAACTCGACCCGGACACCCAGACCGCCGTCTTCTTCGACAAGGACGGCCAGGTCATGGAGATGGGCAAGCACAACACCAGCACCGGCACCAGCCCGGCCACGGGCACCAGCCCGGACGGCAACGGCACCACACAGGACAGCGACACGGGAAGTGACAGCGACCAGTGAGTGAGCCGCGTCCGGTGCTGGTCATCACCAGCCTGCACGACCCCACCGCCGACGTGGTGATCCGCGAGCTGCACGACCGGGGTGTCCCGGTCGTGCGGCTCGACTCCGGGGATTTCCCCGCATCACTGTCGGTGGAGGCAGAGATCACCTCGAGCGGCTTACGAGGCCGCCTCCGTACTCTCACTCGCACGGCCGATCTGGCCGGTGTTCGCTCCCTGTACTACCGCAGGCCGACCGGGTTCGCGTTCCCTCATCTCGACGAGCAGGACGCCCGGTACGCCGTCACCCAGGCCCGGTACGGGCTTGGCGGTGTGCTGGCCTTGTTGCCCGGCTGTCTGTACGTCAACCATCCCCACCGCGTCGGAGACGCAGAGTTCAAGCCCTCCGGCCTGGCGGTTGCGGTGAGCGCGGGCTTCCTGGTACCGCCCACGCTCATCACCTCCAGCCCCGACGCAGCACGAGCCTTCATCAAGCAGCACGGCCCAGTCATCTACAAGCCGCTGTACAACCCCGTGTACCGAATCGACGGTGTCTCGTCAGTCGTCAAGATCGCTGAAGTGGCGGTCGAGGACATCGACGACAGCGTGGCCGGGACGGCGCACCTGTTCCAGCAGCGTGTGGAGAAGATCTCGGACGTACGGGTCACTGTCATCGGCGACCAGGTCTTCGCCGTCCGTATCGACTCGGACCTGCTGGACTGGCGCACCGACTACAGCCGCCTGCGTTACAGCGTCGACACACCGCCACCGGGCGTCACCGAGGCTCTGCACGCATACCTGTCCCACTTCGGTCTCGTCTTCGGTGCTTTCGACTTCGCCGTTGACCGTGCGGGGCGATGGTGGTTCCTCGAGTGCAACCCCTCCGGCCAGTGGTACTGGCTGGAGGACGAGACCGGCCTGCCGATGCTCGCGGCCATGGCCGACCTCCTGGAAAGGAAGAGCCTCTGATGACCGTCATGGACTCCGCCGCCCTGCGCCGGGAGCTGGCCGGCCGTCTTGCCGCAGGCGGTTCTCTGCGCACCGAGCCGTGGCGGAAGGCAGTCGAAGCCGTGCCCCGGCACGAGTTCTTGCGCGGTGGCTTCTTCGTGCGTTCCGCACCGGATGCCTGGCGGCCGGTCCTGGCCGACGCCGACGGCTGGCTGGAGCGCTGCTACGCCGACGAGTCCCTGGTCACCCAGATCGCGGGCACCATCGTTCCCGGCGACGTCCGCGGTGAGATCCTGCGTGAGCCCACCTCCTCCAGCACGCTGCCGAGCCTGGTCGTGCGGATGATGGAGGACCTCCAGGTGGAGGAGGGCGACCGAGTGCTGGAGATCGGCACCGGCACGGGCTACTCCACGGGTCTGCTGTGTCACCGGCTCGGGGACGACCTGGTCACGTCGGTGGAAGTGGATGCCGAGGTGTCCCGCCGGGCCGGCACTGCTCTGGGGGCCTGTGGCTACTTCCCGGAGCTGGTGGTCGGCGACGGTCTGGCCGGGCACAAGGACGGCGCCCCGTACGACCGCTTGATTGCCACTTGCGGTGTGCGACAGCTGCCGTACACCTGGATCGAGCAGACCAAGCCGGGCGGTGTCATCCTCGCCACGGTGTGCGGCTGGATGCATGCCTCCGAACTGGCCCGGTTGACCGTCGGCGACGACGGCGAGGCCCGCGGCCGGCTCCTCGGGGGGGCAGGTCTCCTTCATGCCGGCCCGACCTCAGATGCCGCCGCCGCTCGGGATGCTCCCCGACCTGGAGTCCGGCCAGGAGAGGGTGGCCCGGTTCGGTCCCGAGGTCCTGGACGCCTGGGACGCGCGGTTCGTGGCCCAGCTGGCGGCCCCGCACGCGCAGCGCCTCTCCCTGACGCTCGCCGACAAGACCCAGCACGTCCTGATCGACGTGGAGGCGGGCGCCTGGGCGGCCCTGGTCCTGGACGGCGAACACCGGACCGTTCGTCAGGGCGGGCCTGTACAGCTGTGGGACCAGATCGAGGAGCACCTGTTGCGCTGGCAGGCGGACGGCTCTCCGGCCCTGACCCGCTTCGAAATCCTCGTCACCTCCGAGGGACAGCACTTCACTTGGCCGAAGAGCTGATGTGATGCGCAGGGGTCGGGCGTCTGCAGCTGGTATCTGCGTCACGCGTTGCCAACCTGCTCAGGGACACCGAGGGGATGCACTGCCTTCAGCGGTGGTGCAGCAAGAGCAGCCTGGCCCGCGTGTATGCGGCCATCAACTCGGGAGGATGACGTGACCCGACTGATCGAGGTCGAACGCAAACGGCAGCTGGCCGACGACGGCGAGGCGCTGACGCGGATGCTGGACGGCCTCGGCTGGGCGCCGGATCCGGCCGTGACCGAGGTGGACACCTACTACAGCCGTCCGGACGTCGACTACATGCAGACCGTGGAATGCCTGCGGGTGCGGCAGCGCGGCGACTTCGCCGAGATCACTTACAAGCCGCCGTCCACCGAGGCCACGCACAGTGCTGACGACGTGATCTCCAAGCCGGAGACGAATGTCCACCTGATGCCGGGCAATGCCTGCCGTGCCGAGCAGCTGCTGGAGAACATCGGCATGCGGCGCCTGGTTCGTGTGGAGAAGCACCGCACTGTCTACCGGCACAGGTTGCACCGTGACGTCACGGTGAGTGTCGACACGGTGGTCGGTGTCGGCGTCTTCGTGGAGACCGAAGTGCTCAGCGCGGACGCCGGCGCGGCAGCGCGAATCGTCTCGGAGACCGAGACCCGGCTCGGTGTGTCGGACTGCCCCGTCGTCGACCTGCCGTACCGGGACCTGACTCTGCATCACGCACCTGCGTGATGACCGGACCGGCCCCGTTCGTCCGTCTCCCCCGTGGCGGATGAGCGGGGCCTCGGCGTGCTCAAAGGCATGCCGATCGGGCGGGGCGCGGATGGCGAGTACGGCCGCCATTCGAGGGAGGGCGTTGGAGCAAGAGGGCATCCCGTCGCCGCCCTTGCCCTGCGCGTGCGGGCGTGGCGGTGCCGCGCACGGACCGGGACGGGGCCTTCGTGGTGACCCGAGTGGGTTGTGGGGCTGTGGAGGGCGTGAGACTGGGGGCATGGATGCCGTACGGGTCGACGCCTATCTTCGCCGCATCGGGGCCGAGCGCCCGGCCTCGCCCACCATCGACGCCCTGCGGGAGCTGCATCTGCGGCACTTGAGGGCCGTGCCCTTCGAGAATCTGTCCATCCATCTCGGCCAGGAGATCGTGCTGGAGCCCGAGCGGCTGGTGGCCAAGGTGGTGGACGAGCACCGGGGCGGGTTCTGCTACGAGCTCAACGGGGCGTTCGCGACGCTGCTGGAGGCGCTGGGGTTCGACGTCACACTGCTCGCGGCGCGGACGTACGGCCCGGAGGGGCGGCTGGGCATCCCGTACGACCATCTCGCGCTGCGGGTGCGGACGGCGGACGGGGGCGACTGGCTGGCCGACGTGGGCTTCGGGGCGCTGAGTCACTTCCCGCTGGTGTTCGGGGAGCGGGGGGAGCAGGTCGAGCCGGGCGGCACCTTCAGGATCGTCGAGGCGGAGGCCGGCGATCTGGACGTCCTCCGGGAGGGGCGGCCCCAGTACCGGCTGGAGGTGCGGCCCCGGGCGCTCGGCGACTTCCTGGCCGGGGTCTGGTGGCACTGCACCTCGCCCTCCTCGTACTTCACGCGGTCGCTGGTGTGCTCGCGGCTCACCGAGGACGGCGGACGGATCACCCTCGGCGGGCGCACGCTGACCACGACGGGGGCGGACGGGAAGCGCGAGGTGCGGGAGCTGGACTCGGACGAGGAGGTGCTCGCGGTGTACCGGGAGCGGTTCGGGATCGAGCTCGACTCGGTCCCGGTCCTGCGGGCTCCCGAGGGAGGTCCTGGGGAGGGGAGCGGCTGAGGAGGGCCGGGGCGGGTGCTCGAGAATGCCGGGGTGAGCGATGTGAGACATGTGCTGGTGCTGCCCGACCGGGAGGCCGCGGAGGAGGTGGTCGAGGCCCTCGGGGAGCGGTTCGCCCTCGACGAGGAGCCGAGGACCGTCCGCGACGAGCTGGCCGGGGAGGACGACGCCGAGGACGCGCAGTGGCTGGTCCTTCTGCGGGACGAGGCGGGCCGGCTCGATCCGCAGGAGCTGGACGCCTTCGTGGGGGAGTGGGAGGGCTGGCGGGAGGAGCCGTAAGTCCCCCCGCGGGGAGGCTCCGTGGCCCCCGGGGGGGGAGGAGGAGGAGCCGCGGCGCCACGGGGAAGCTCCCTGGCCCTGTCCGGCGTCCGGGCCCCGCGGTGCTGTCGGCGGCCCGTGGGATGCTTGTCGCGATGGCCAGGAAGACTGCGAACGACGACCCCCTCGCCCCGGTGACGCTCGCCGTCGGGCAGGAGGAGCTGCTGCTCGACCGTGCCGTGCAGGAGGTGGTGGCCGCAGCCAGGGCCGCCGACACCGACACGGACGTACGGGACCTCACTCCGGACCAGGTGCAGCCCGGCACGCTCGCCGAGCTGACCAGTCCGTCGCTCTTCGCGGAGCGCAAGGTCGTGATCGTGCGCAATGCGCAGGACCTGCCGGCGGACACGGTCAAGGACGTGAAGGAGTACCTGAAGGCGCCCGCCGAGGAGATCACGCTCGTGCTGCTGCACGCGGGCGGCGCCAAGGGCAAGGGGCTGCTGGACGCCGCGCGCAAGGCGGGGGCACGGGAGGTGGCCTGCCCGAAGATGACCAGGCCCGCCGACCGGCTGGCGTTCGTCCGCGGCGAGTTCCGCGGGCTCGGACGGTCGGCCACGCCCGAGGCGTGCCAGGCGCTGGTCGATGCGATCGGCAGCGACCTGCGGGAGCTGGCCTCGGCGGTGTCCCAGCTGGTCGCCGACGTCGAGGGCACGATCGACGAGGCCGTCGTCGCCCGGTACTACACGGGGCGGGCCGAGACCTCCAGCTTCACCGTCGCCGACCGGGCCGTCGAGGGAAGGACGGCGGAGGCCCTGGAGGCGCTGCGCTGGTCGCTCGCGACCGGTGTGGCACCGGTGATGATCACCAGTGCGCTCGCCCAGGGCGTGCGGGCGATCGGGAAGGTGTCCTCCGCGCGCGGCGGCCGTCCGGCCGACCTCGCACGGGAGCTCGGCATGCCGCCGTGGAAGATCGACCGGGTGCGTCAGCAGATGCGCGGCTGGACCCCGGACGGGGTGGCCCTCGCCCTGCGCGCCGTGGCCGAGGCCGACGCCGGTGTCAAGGGCGGCGGCGACGACCCCGAGTACGTCCTGGAGAAGGCGGTGGTGACCATCGCCCGTGCGGCCCGCTCCCGCAGGGCTGCCCCATAGGCCCCGGCGGGCGCGCGGCGCCGGCCACGGCATCTCACCGCGTTGCCGGGGCGTCCGCACACGGCCGGCATGCGGACGTCCCTCCGTCGTGTGGTGCTCCCCACTGCCCGAAGGGCACGGAAGGTGCCCCCGGCATCCGGCGCCGCGCGCCGATCCGGCGCGGATCACAGGACAGCCCCGAGGCCGGGCGCAGCCGACGCGCGCACGCCGAAGACCCCGAGGCCCTCCCCTGGGGAAAAGGGACGGCTCCGGGGCCTTCGGTCACGTCGGTCGGATCTACGCCCGCGTGGCGAACGCAGGCCGCGCGCAGATCCAGGGTGCCGGTCGGGGGCGGATAGTGAGAGGGCTCGCCCTGGGTCCTTCCGGCGGTCAGATCAAGAAGGAGGTTCAGCCCTTGAGGGACGCGACCTTGATGGCCAGGGCCGACTTCTTGTTGGCAGCCTGGTTCTTGTGGATGACACCCTTCGAGACCGCCTTGTCGAGCAGACGCGCGGCAGCGCGCTGCAGCTCGACGGCCTTCTCGACATCACCCGCGTCAGCGGCCTCGCGAGCCTTGCGGATCGCAGTCTTCAGAGAGGACTTGACAGCCTTGTTGCGCAGCCGAGCCTTCTCGTTGGTCTTGTTCCGCTTGATCTGGGACTTGATGTTCGCCACGAATAAGCCTTTTCAGATTCTGGTGCGGGGCCGCGGGGATCCCGTACCGGTGTTTTCTCGAGACGTGTCTCACGCGGAGAGGGCATGAGACACAGCCCCCCACGCTACCAGCGGCCTGCCGGACATCCCAAACCGGCCACCGGTCCTGGGCGCGTGGGACCATGGAAGCTACGTATCGATCCGACCCGAGGCATAAGGTGCCTCAAGAAACAGGACCCTGCGTGCCCGCGATCCCTAACCACGTGCCCGAGCCGAGCCGTACCGACCCGGCTCTGATCCGCAATTTCTGCATCATCGCGCACATCGACCACGGCAAGTCCACGCTCGCCGACCGGATGCTCCAGCTGACCGGCGTGGTCGAGCAGCGGCAGATGCGTGCTCAGTACCTCGACCGCATGGACATCGAGCGCGAGCGCGGCATCACGATCAAGTCCCAGGCGGTGCGTCTGCCGTGGGCCCCCACCCACGACCCCGGCAACACGCACATCCTCAACATGATCGACACTCCGGGTCACGTCGACTTCACCTACGAGGTGTCGCGGTCGCTCGCCGCCTGCGAGGGGACCATCCTCCTCGTCGACGCGGCCCAGGGGATCGAGGCCCAGACCCTCGCCAACCTCTACCTGGCGATGGAGCACGACCTCACGATCATCCCGGTGCTCAACAAGATCGACCTTCCGGCGGCGCAGCCGGAGAAGTTCGCCGAGGAGCTGGCCAACCTGGTCGGCTGCGACCCGGACGAGGTGCTGAAGGTCTCCGCCAAGACCGGTCTCGGCGTCGAGGCGCTGCTCGACCGGGTGGTCGAGAAGATCCCGGCCCCGGTCGGCGACGCCGACGCCCCCGCCCGGGCGATGATCTTCGACTCGGTCTACGACTCCTACCGGGGCGTCGTGACGTACGTCCGTGTCGTCGACGGCCGGCTCAACAAGCGCGAGCGGATCCGGATGATGTCCACCGGCGCCACGCACGAGCTGCTGGAGATCGGCACCAACTCGCCCGAGATGATCAGCTCCGACGGGCTCGGGGTCGGTGAGGTGGGCTACCTCATCACCGGGGTGAAGGACGTCCGCCAGTCCAAGGTCGGCGACACCGTCACCAGCCAGGACAAGAGCGCCGAGGAACCGCTGGGCGGCTACAAGGAGCCCAAGCCCATGGTCTTCTCGGGCCTGTATCCGCTGGACGGCTCCGACTACCCCGAGCTGCGCGAGGCCCTCGACAAGCTGCAGCTCAACGACGCCGCCCTGGTCTACGAGCCGGAGACCTCGGCGGCCCTGGGCTTCGGCTTCCGCGTGGGCTTCCTCGGCCTGCTCCACCTGGACGTGATCCGCGAGCGGCTCGAGCGGGAGTTCGGTCTCGACCTGATCGCCACCGCCCCCAACGTGGTCTACCGCGTGGTCATGGAGGACGGCCGCGAGCACACGGTCACCAACCCCAGCGAGTTCCCCGAGGGCAAGATCGCCGAGGTGTACGAGCCGGTCGTCCGGGCCACGATCCTCGCGCCCACCGAGTTCATCGGGGCGATCATGGAGCTGTGCCAGAGCCGCCGCGGCACCCTCCTCGGCATGGACTACCTCTCCGAGGACCGTGTCGAGATCCGCTACACCCTCCCGCTCGCCGAGATCGTCTTCGACTTCTTCGACCAGCTGAAGTCCAAGACCCGCGGATACGCCTCGCTGGACTACGAGCCCACCGGCGAGCAGAGCAGCAACCTGGTCAAGGTCGACATCCTGCTGCACGGGGACAAGGTGGACGCCTTCTCGGCGATCACCCACAGGGACCAGGCGTACGCGTACGGCGTCCGGCTGGTCAGCAAGCTCAAGGAGCTCATCCCCCGGCAGAACTTCGAGGTGCCCATCCAGGCGGCCATCGGCTCCCGCGTGATCGCCCGCGAGACCATCCGCGCCATCCGCAAGGACGTCCTCGCCAAGTGCTACGGCGGTGACATCTCCCGCAAGCGGAAGCTGCTGGAGAAGCAGAAGGAGGGCAAGAAGCGCATGAAGATGGTGGGCTCCGTGGAGGTGCCCCAGGAGGCCTTCATCGCGGTGCTCTCCAGCGATGACGCCTCGGGGTCGGGCAAGAGCAGGAAGTAGCCGCCCGCCGGCCGCGGCCACCCGGCAAACCGGTGGAAAAGAGCCCGTCGCGCGCATGCGCGGCGGGCTTCACGCGTGCACGTGGTAGCGCTCTCTGTAGAAATCGACAGGCCACAGCCCCTTACGCGGTGGCCGGGAGGCCTTTACGCTGATGCCCGCCCGATAGTTACTCGCGAGTTAAACAGCAAGTCGAACCACCCCCCGTGAGTCAACCCAGCCACACTTGAGCCAGCCGCAATGTCGCGGGCCCGGAGGATGTCGTGAGCGACGCACAAACCCTGATCGAGAACCGTCCGCCGTCCGTGGCGGCCCTCTTCCTGGAGCGTGTGGCGGCCACACCGGACGCCGAGGCCTACCGCTACCCCGTGCCCCCCGCCTCCGGCCAGGGGCCGGACGACTGGAAGTCGCTGAGCTGGGCGCAGGCCGCCGAGCGGGTCCACGCGATCGCGGCCGGACTCATCGAGCTGGGCGTCCGGCCCGAGGAGCGGGTCGCCCTCGCCTCCACCACCCGGGTGGAGTGGGTGCTCGCCGACCTCGGCATCATGTGCGCGGGCGCCGCCACGACCACCATCTATCCGCAGACCAACGCCGACGAGTCCGCGTTCATCCTCTCCGACTCCGGCAGCAGGGTCCTCATCGCGGAGAACGCCGGCCAGCTGGCCAAGGCGCTGGAGAAGCGTGCCGAGCTGCCCGAGCTGCACCATGTCGTGGTCATCGACCCGGAGGGCGTCGAGACGAACGACTGGGTGCTCACCCTCGCCGAGCTGGAGAGCCGCGGCGCCGCCCACCTGAGCAAGAACCCCTCGCTGGTCAAGGAGCGGGTCGACGCGATCACCAAGGACCAGCTCGCCACCCTCATCTACACCTCCGGCACCACCGGCCGCCCCAAGGGCGTCCGGCTGCCGCACGACAACTGGTCGTACATGGCCAAGGCCATCGCCGCCACCGGGCTGATCAGCTCCGAGGACGTGCAGTACCTGTGGCTGCCGCTCGCCCACGTCTTCGGCAAGGTCCTCACCTCCGGCCAGATCGAGGTCGGCCACGTCACCGCCGTCGACGGCCGGGTCGACAAGATCGTCGAGAACCTGCCGGTCGTCCGGCCCACCTACATGGCGGCCGTCCCGCGCATCTTCGAGAAGGTCTACAACGGCGTCGCCGCCAAGGCCCGCGCCGGCGGTGCGGCCAAGTACAAGATCTTCAAGTGGGCCGCCGAGGTCGCCCGCGAGTACGCCAAGGTCACCCAGGACAACTTCAAGCGCACCGGCACCCGCTCCGCGCCGTTCGCCCTGGCCGCCAAGCACAAGGTCGCCGACAAGCTCGTCTACGCCAAGATCCGCGAGGCCTTCGGCGGCAGAATGCGCGCCTGCATCTCCGGCAGCGCCGCCCTCGCCCCGGAGATCGGCTACTTCTTCTCCGGCGCCGGCATCCACATCCTGGAGGGCTACGGCCTCACCGAGTCCTCCGCCGCCTCCTTCGTCAACCCCGGCGAGGCCTACCGCACCGGCACCGTCGGCAAGCCGCTGCCCGGCACCGAGGTCCGCATCGCCGACGACGGCGAGATCCTGCTGCGCGGCCCCGGCATCATGGAGGGCTACCACAAGCTGCCCGAGAAGACCGCCGAGGTCCTGGAGCCCGACGGCTGGCTCCACACCGGCGACATCGGCGAGCTCTCCCCGGACGGCTATCTGCGCATCACCGACCGCAAGAAGGACCTCATCAAGACCTCCGGCGGCAAGTACGTCGCGCCCGCCGAGATCGAGGGCCAGTTCAAGGCGCTGTGCCCGTACGTCTCCAACATCCTCGTGCACGGCGCCGACCGGAACTACTGCACCGCCCTCATCGCCCTGGAGGAGACCGCCATCCTGGGGTGGGCCAAGGAGAACGGCCTGGAGGGCAGGACCTACGCCGAGGTCGTCGCCGACCCGCGGACGGTGGAGATGGTCGACGGCTACGTCCAGCAGCTCAACCAGAAGCTGCAGCGCTGGCAGACCATCAAGAAGTTCCGTCTGCTGCCGCGCGACCTCGACGTCGAGCACGGCGAGGTCACCCCGAGCCTGAAGCTGAAGCGGCCCGTGGTGGAGCGCACCTACAAGCACCTGCTCGACGAGATGTACGAGGGCACGCGCGAGGCGTAGCCGGCGCACCGGCACGGCCGGGGCCCGCACCCCTGAAGGGTGCGGGCCCCGGCCGCGTACGGCTTGCGCTCGAGCGCGCCTGGATCTGTCCGTCTTTGATCGCTTCTGCAGCGTGTTTTCCCTGACCGGCGGCTCACTTCGGTAACTCCTTGCTTATGCGCGCGGTCGTTCTGTCACCCTGTCCCCAACGACTGAACCGACTCGTCCGCACTGCTCGGGGAGCCGCTGATGGGGGCCATTCCGACGCAACGGGAGACCGTCTCCCCTGTCTCCGAGGTGCCTGCGCACGCCTCCGGCACGACCGCGCCCCACGGCGCGAGGACGCGTACGGAGGTGTACACGACCCTGCCCGGCAGTCCTCTCGCACCCGGCTCCGCCCGCGCCCTGCTGCGCACGGTGCTGACGGAGTGGGCGGACCTCGGGCACACGGTCGCCGAGCGGCTGGCCGAGGACGCCGTTCTCGTGGTGAGCGAGCTGGTCACCAACGCCGTCGTGCACGCGGGCACCGACGTCGAGCTGACCTGCCGGCTGGAGCCCGACACCGGTGCCTGCGTCATCGAGGTCTGCGACCACCACCCCGCGCGCGTCCCCCGCGGCCACGGCGGAGAGACGTCGTGCGAGCCCGGCGAGTACGGCCGCGGCCTGCGCCTGGTCGCCGCCCTCTCCGAGGCCTGGGGCATCACCTACCGGTCCGGCGCCAAGACGGTGTGGGCGCGGCTGCCCGCCGAGGGCGGCACGGTGGACGAGAGCGCCCGGACCTACGACGCCGAGGGCGGGTTCGCCGTCGCCGAGATCTTCGCCCCCGGGCCGCAGTGCACCGGCCAGGACCGGGAGTGGCTGGGCCGGGGCGCGCTGTCCTTCCTCGCCGAGGCCTCCGACCTGCTCGCCGGACAGCTCGACGAGGACCTGGTCGCCTCGCTCACCGGACAGCTGCTCGTCCCCCGGCTGGCCGACTGGTGCGCGGTGTGGCTGGAGGACGAGTCCACCGCGCGGTGGGGGACCTCCCACTGGAGCGGGACCGGGAGCACGGCGGGCTGGGGCGGCGGCACCGGCCCGGCCGGACCCCGGCTCGCCCGGGTCTGGCACGTCAGCGAGGACCGCATGGAGGAGCTGCGCCGCGCCCTGGAGAAGGACCCGCCGCGCCCCGCCGGCGGCCCGGGCTCCGGACCCGTCCCCTACCCCTGGCCCGCCGAGGCCCTCGGCCCCCACGCGGCCCACGGCGCGGCGCTCGCGTACCGGCTGATCGCCGGCGGCCGTCCGCTGGGCACCCTGGTCATCGGACGGACCGGGCTGCACCGCTTCCCCGACGAGGTCACCGGGCTGGTCGAGGACCTCAGCCGCCGGGTCGCGCTCGCCATCGGCGCGGCCCGCCAGTACGCCCGGCAGGCCACCATCAGCGCCGTGCTGCAACGCGGACTGCTGCCCGGCGCGGTCGCCCGGATCCCCGGTCTGCGCAGTGCGCTGGTGTACGAGCCGTGCGAGAAGGGCGGCCCGAGCGGCGACTTCTACGACCTCTTCCCGGCCGGTGACGGCCGCTGGGGCTTCGCCATCGGCGACGTCCAGGGCAAGGGGCCCGAGGCCGCAGTCGTCATCGGGCTGGTGCGGCCCTGGCTGCGGCTGCTGGCCCGCGAGGGCTACGGCGTCACCGAGGTCCTCGACCGCCTCAACCAGCTCCTCCTCGACGACGCCACCGAGGCCGCCGACGCCGCCGCGCGGGTCCTGGTGGCGGCCGGCGGCCGGGCCCCCGGCGACAGCCCCCAGACCCGTTTCCTGTCCCTTCTCTACGGCGAGCTCGTCCCCCACGACGGCGGCGTCCGCTGCACCCTCGCCAGCGCCGGGCACCCGCTGCCGCTGGTCCTCGGGCGGGACGGGGGCGTCCGCACGGTCGCCCGGCCGCAGACCCTGCTCGGGGTGATCGAGGACGAGACGTACACCTGCGAGTCCTTCGAGCTCGGCCCCGGCGACACCCTGCTGTGCGTCACCGACGGCGTCACCGAGCGGCGCTCCGGCTCCCGCCAGTTCGACGACGGGGACGGGCTCGCCAGGGCCCTCGCCGGCTGCGCCGGGCTCGACGCGGACGCGATCGCCGAGCGCATCCGGCAGCTCGTGCACGACTTCGGGGCCAGACCGCCGGAGGACGACCTGGCCCTCCTGGTGCTCCAGGCGGAACGCGCGGGATAGCGGGGCGGCTGCCGAAGGCAGCGGGGCCGCGGCCCGGGAGCCCGCCGAAGGGGCGGGCCCTGCGCCGCGGCGCCGGACGCACGGTGCCGGTCCCGCGGTGCCGGGCGGGCGGGGCCGGCACCGCGGTGCTGGACAATGGAACGCATGCCTTCCGCACTTCCCGACGGCGAGCCCGTGCCCGACGACGGTGCGCTGCCCGCGTACGCGCTCGCCGGGGCGGCCGACCGGCCCCTCGGGTTCTATCTGCACGTCCCCTACTGCGCGACCCGCTGCGGCTACTGCGACTTCAACACCTACACCGCCACCGAGCTGCGCGGCACCGGAGGAGCGCTCGCCTCCCGCGACAACTACGCCGGGATCCTCGTCGAGGAGATCCGCCTGGCCCGCAAGGTCCTCGGCGACGACCCGCGCGAGGTCCGCACGGTCTTCGTCGGCGGCGGCACGCCCACGCTGCTGGCCGCGGACGACCTGGTGCGGATGCTGAGGGCGATCCGCGACGAGTTCGGCCTCGCGGCCGACGCGGAGGTCACCACGGAGGCCAACCCCGAGTCGGTCGACCCGGCCTACCTGGCCGCGCTCCGGGAGGGCGGCTTCAACCGGATCTCCTTCGGGATGCAGAGCGCCCGGCAGCACGTGCTGAGGATCCTCGACCGCACGCACACGCCCGGACGTCCCGAGGCGTGCGTGGCCGAGGCCCGGGCGGCGGGTTTCGAGCACATCAACCTGGACCTGATCTACGGCACGCCCGGCGAGTCCGACGACGACTGGCGGGCCTCGCTGGACGCGGCCCTCGGTGCCGGGCCCGACCATGTGTCGGCGTACGCGCTGATCGTGGAGGAGGGCACACGGCTCGCCCGCCGCATCCGCCGGGGAGAGATCCCGGCGACGGACGACGACGTGCACGCCGACCGGTACCTGATCGCGGAGGAGACGCTCTCCGCGGCGGGGTTCTCGTGGTACGAGGTGTCCAACTGGGCCGCCTCGGAAGCGGGGCGCTGTCTGCACAACGAGCTGTACTGGCGGGGCGCCGACTGGTGGGGCGCGGGACCCGGGGCGCACAGCCATGTGGGCGGCGTGCGCTGGTGGAACGTCAAGCACCCCGGCGCCTACGCGGCGGCCCTCGCCGCCGGACGCTCCCCGGGCGCGGGCCGGGAGCTCCTCACGGAGGAGGACCGCCGGGTGGAGCGGATCATGCTGGAGCTGCGGCTGCGGGAGGGCGTCCCGCTGGACGTGCTGCGCCCGAAGGGCCTGGAGGCGTCCCGGCGGGCGCTGTCCGACGGACTGCTCGAGCAGGAGCCGTACGCGGCCGGGCGCGCCGTGCTCACCCTGCGGGGCCGGCTGCTGGCGGACGCGGTGGTGCGGGACCTGGTGGACTGAGGAACGGGCGGGCCGGGGCACCGGCGGACCGGGGCACGGGGACGCGCCGACCGGAGGCGCTCCCGCCCCCGTCCGCAGGGAGCCGCCGCACCGGCGGCACGACGGCCCGCCTCCGGGCCGCCGTGCCCTCGGGCCGTCTCAAGCCGTCACGAAGTCGATCAGCTCCTCCACCCGGCCCAGCAGCTCCGGCTCCAGGTCCTTGTACGACCGCACCCGGGACAGGATCCTCCGCCACGCCGCGCCCGTGTCCTCGGGCCAGCCCAGCGACCGGCACACGCCCGTCTTCCAGTCCTGGCCGCGAGGGACGTCGGGCCAGCCCGCGATGCCCAGGGAGGACGGCTTCACGGCCTGCCAGACGTCGACGAACGGGTGACCGACCACCAGGGCGTGCTCGCCGGTCACCGCCTCGGCGATGCGCCACTCCTTCGTGCCGGGGACCAGGTGGTCGACGAGGACGCCGAGACGGGCGTCCGGGCCGGGGGCGAACTCCTCGACGACCGCCGGCAGGTCGTCGATGCCCTCCAGGT
>NZ_MUME01000094.1 GCF_002155915.1 Streptomyces thermovulgaris
CGGGTGGACGAGTCCGCCCGGAGAGTGAAGATGTCCGGGCGGGCGTAGTGACCGGTCGGGTCGAAGTCGAAGCGGGCACGGGCCAGGTCGCCCCCACAGATAGCGTTCGGCAGCGGTCGGCATCAGCTTGCGGTGCAGGCCCAGATAGCCGTCCGGCCCGAAGAAGAGCGCCACGCAGTACAGGGTGCCGCGCTGCCGTTCGACCGCGCCGACCACGGCGTGGCAGCCCAGTTCCCGGGTGAGGCCGGCCAGGGCGTCGACCTCGGGGCCGGGGACCTCGACGGCGGCGGCGTGGTAGCGCCTGAACAGCTCCCGGCCGGCCGGGGTGCGGCTGCCGACGGTGATGCCGAAGTCCAGGCCCTTGGGGTAGCCGCCGAGGAACGCCTCGGGCAGGACGACGACCTCGGCCCGGTGGGCCGTGACGGCCTCACGGATCAGTTCCTCGGCGCGCGCCAGTGCGGCGGGCGTGTCGAACAGCGGGGCGGCGGCCTGGACGACGGCGGCGGTCACAGTGGTCATGCCGCCGAGACTAGGGCGGGAGCAGGGGGTGGTGCGAGGGCCGGGCCGGTTCCGGCTTCCGTCCTCCGTGGCATCGGACGCCCGCTTGCGAGGGCGGCATGGGTGCGGCGGCCTTACGGCAGCCGCCAGTCCACCGGCTCGGCGCCCTGCTGCACCAGCAGCTCATTGGCCCGGCTGAACGGCCGCGAGCCGAAGAAGCCCCGGTCCGCCGACATCGGCGACGGGTGCGCCGACTCGATCGCCGGGTACGGCCCGAGCAGCGGACGCAGACTGCGCGCGTCCCGCCCCCACAGGATCGACACCAGCGGCCGCCCCCGTGCGACGAGGGCACGGATGGCCTGGTCGGTCACCTCTTCCCAGCCCTTGCCCCGGTGGGCGCCCGGCCTGCGCGGGGCCGTGGTCAGCGCCCTGTTCAGCAGCAGCACGCCCTGCCGGGTCCAGGGGGTCAGATCGCCGTTGGACGGCCGGGGCAGACCCAGATCCGCGGTCAGCTCCCGGTAGATGTTCTCCAGACTGCCCGGCAGCGACCGCACCTCCGGCGAGACCGCGAAGCTCAGGCCGATCGCCATCCCCGGTGTCGGATAGGGGTCCTGACCGACGATCAGCACCTTCACCTCGTCAAAAGGCTGCTGGAACGCCCGCAGGACATGGTGTCCCGCCGGGAGGTACGTCCTCCCCGCCGCCACCTCGGCGCGCAGGAAGTCCCCCATCTCCGCGATGCGTCCGGCCACCGGTTCCAGAGCCTTCGCCCAGCCGGCCTCAACAAGTTCATGCAACGGTCGTCGTGCCACGTCACGCCACTCTAGTGGCCCGCACCGACATTCCGTACCGGCGGACCGAACCCCTACGAGAGGGCCTCCCGGGGCGTTAGTCTTCCTCCTCTCCGAGGCCGTCACCGCTCCTCATCCGAGGCCGTCACCGGCCGGTCCGCTCGGGCGGATCACGAGGACCGCGCCGTCGGCCACGGGGTGGGAAGGGAGGAGGGAAGTCCGTTGCGCCCAGTGACCGCACCGCTCCGCCACGGCCGTCGTGCCCGCCACGCCCGGCCGGCCCTTCGTCCCGGGCACGGGTCCCCCGGCCCGTCCGTTCCCGCAGCAGGGCCGTCGTTCCCCGTCGTGCCCGGGGTGCGACCGCCGGCCGGACGGCGGGGACGGCCGACGGACCGGCGTCCGTCATGACGACCGGAACCGGCACCACCGGTTTCCTCGCCGTGGACTCGGGCGGCTCCGGGATCCGGGTCGTGGTCGGCGTGCCCGACCGCGGGCCGCTGGCGCGGCACGAGTCCATGGAGCCGGTGCGCACCGGGGCGCGGGGCATCGACCCGGAACACCTCATGGAGCAACTGGTGCCCATGGCACGGGCGTTGGCCGCCGAGGCGGAGGTGGAGCACCTGGAGACGGCCGTGCTGGGCGCCGCCGGGTTCGCCACCCTGGGCGACGCGCTGCGCGCCGAACTGCCCGGTGCGCTGGCCCAGTGTCTCGGCGTGCGCAGGGTCGCGCTGGTCGCCGACGCGGTCTCCGCGTACACCGGCGCCCTGGGGCCGCGGCCGGGCGCGGTGATCGCCGCCGGGACCGGTCTGATCGCGATCGGCACCGATCTGACGGGCTGGCACCGCGCGGACGGCTGGGGCCATCTGCTCGGCGACTGCGGCAGCGGCGCGTGGATCGGCCGGGCGGGCCTGGAGGCGGCGCTGCGCGCCCACGACGGGCGGGACGGCGGCTCACTGCGCCTGCTGGCCCGTGCGGAGGAGATGTTCGGACCGGTGCCGGAACTTCCGGGCAGGCTCTATCCGCGTTCCGACCGTGCCGCCTTCCTGGCCTCCTTCGCTCCCCAGGTGGCGCTCTGCGCTCCGGACGACCCGGTCGCGGCGGGCATTCTGCGTGCGGCGGCCCGGCACATGGCCGAGGCGGCCGCGGCGGTCTGCCCTGCCGCGGGGGACCCCCTTCTCGCCCTGACCGGCGGCCTGTTCAGACTGGGCGCCCCTCTTCTGGTGCCGCTGGAACAGGAGTTGGCCGGCAGACTGCCGCATGCGCGGCGGGTGCGCGCCGAGGGCGACCCCCTGCACGGCTGCGTGCGGATCGCCGTCGATCTGGCCAGGGACGTCCTCGCACTGCCGGGCGACGAGAAGCTGCTGTACGTACCGCCCCCGCCGGGGAGCTGATCGCGTCCCCCGGACCGCCCGGCTCGAAGTCCCCCGGACCGCCCGACATCGAATCCGTGCACAACTGATCAGACAAAACCGGACGGATACCGCTCACCCGCCCCCTCCCCGAACAGGGAAACCCGCAAAGCCAGTAACATGCGGCGCCATGAGCTCCCCCACTGGGCCCGCGTCCGGCCTGCCAGTACGAATGCCGCGCCCCCGCCAGCCCGGACGGCACCGCCGGCCCGAACCGCTGACGGTACCCGAGGGCGCGCCCGCGCTCGTCCTCGCGGTACCGGGCACCGCCGGCACCGCCACGCGCAGCCTCGCCGAGGAGATCGTGAGCATCGCCCGCTCCGAGCTTCCCGGCCTTGAGGCCCGTATCGGGTACCTCGAAGGGGACGACGCGGAATACCCGACCCTGCAGTCTGTGCTCACCCAGGCGGCCGAGGAGCGGACCGCCCGCTACGAACAGGCCGTTGCCGCCGGTGCGGAGGCCAAGGAGCCCGAGGGTCCCGTCGGGATCGTCGTGCCGCTGCTGGCCGGTCCGGACAGCGCGCTGCTGCGCCAGGTCCGGCAGGCGGTCATGGACAGCCGGGTCGCGGCCGAGCTGACCGATGTGCTCGGTCCGCACCCGCTGCTCGCCGAGGCCCTGCACGTGCGCCTGTCGGAGGCCGGGCTGGCCCGCGCCGACCGCGCCCGCCTGTTCACCGTGGCGACCGCGGCGGACGGCATCATCCTCGCGTCGGTCGGCGGCGAGGAGGCCGTGCAGGCGGCCGGGATCACCGGCATGCTGCTCGCCGCCCGCCTCGCCGTGCCGGTGATGGCGGCCGCCCTGGACCAGGAGGGCTCGATCGCCGGTGTCGCCGAGCAGCTGCGTTCCTCCGGCTCGCAGCAGCTGGCCCTGGCGCCGTACCTGATCGGCCCGGAGATCGACACCGCGCTGGTCGAGGCCGCCGCCAAGGAGGTGGGCTGCTCCGCCTCGGAGGCGCTCGGTCCGTACCCGGCGATCGGCAAGCTCGTCGTGACCAAGTACACGACGGCGCTGGGCATCGCTCCGCAGCAGCCGCAGGGCGCGCCGGTCCGCTGACACGCGGTCCGTCTCCGTACGACAGTTCCCTGGACGACTCCCGCACGACAGACAAGGGCCCGCTCCCCGCACCCGGGGAGCGGGCCGTTCCTGTCTCGCCGTGGTGAAGCGGCGCGAGGCCCGCTCCCCGCACCCGGGGAGCGGGCCCTTTCCGCTCCGGTCCTGCTCTCGTTGCGCTCTCGCAGCCGGGTTTCCGCTCCTCGCGGCCGGGGCGGGTTCTCCCGCCGTGTCCGGCCGGAGGGCGCCCGGGGCCGGGCCGGTGGACGCCGTGCCGCCAGGCGGTGACCTCATGCCGCCGGGGCAGGGCCGTGCGTCCGCCGAGGCGCGCGCCCGTGCCCGGTGGCCGCGGCCTATCTGCGGCCCCGCCGGTCGCGTCGGCCGCCCCTGACGCCGGCGCCGCGTCGGCCGCGGGCCGCCGCCTTGGCGGACCGGCCCTTTCCCGCGGACCGGCCCGCCGCCGCGGGCTTGCGGCGGGAGTCCTTGCTCTCGGCCCGCTGCTCCTTGCGCTGGGCCTGGGCCCGGGCGCGTCCCCGGGTGCTGTTGACCGTCCGGCCGCGGACGATCCCGATGAACTCCTCGACCAGGTCGGTGTACGCCTCCTCCAGCCATGCCAGCGCCACGCTCGACTGCGGGGCGTCGACGACAGGCCGGTAGGTGAGGTCCCTGCGGTGGTGGAGGCGGGCCAGCGACTGGGGGACGACGAGCACGCCCACGCCCGCCGCCACCAGCTCGACGGCGTCCCCCGTGGTGGCGGGCCGTTCGAAGGCGGGTTCGCCGGGCGGCCGGTCCCAGCCGAGGACGTCGTCGAGGGGGTGGAGGACGACCTCGTCGTCGAGGTCCGCCAGGGACACCTCGTCCACGGCCGTCACCACGTGGTCCTTGGGGACGACCACCACCGTCGTCTCGGTGTAGAGAGGGATCGCGTTGAAGAGGGTGCGGTCCACCGGCAGACGGACGATCCCCGCGTCCGCCGCGCCGCCGCGCAGCGTCTCGCACGCCTCGGCGGCCGGGACCTGGACCAGGGTGAGGGGGACGTCGGGCAGACGCTCGTTCCAGATCCGCACCCATTTGGCGGGAGTCGCCCCGGGGATGTAGGCGAGTCGGAACGAGGCAGCTGCATCCGATGCGTCCGAGCCGGTCACCCCGCCAGGTTACCCGGTGCGGCGAGGAGGTCCGTCCCGCCGTACGGGCCGCCGGCCCGTGACGAGAAACTCCGGGGGCCCCTCGTCACGGGCGCTCACCCGTGGGGCTCGTGGGGGACGACCGCCACCGGGCAGCCCGCGTGGTGGATGGCGGCGTGCGTGACCGGTCCGGTGGAGGGGCCCGCCGGGCGGGCGGACGGGCGGCGGCCGACGACGAGCAGGCTCGCGCCGGAGGCGGCCCGCACCAGCGCGGTCGAGGGCTTGTCCCGCACCACCGTCTCCACGACCTCCACCTCCGGGTACTTGTCCCGCCACACCCGGAGCACCGCGGACAGGAAACTCTGCCACTCCTCGGCCCGCCCGGGGTCGTCCACCAGCGCGATCTCACCGGGTCCCAGGCCCAGCACGGACGGCTGCTGCCAGGCGTACACGGCCCGCAGCCGGGCCCGGCGCAGCTGCGCCTCCCGGAAGGCGAACTCGATCACCGCGTCGCACGGCAGGGCGACGTTCAGGCCGAGCACCACGTCCCGGTAGCCGGTACGGGTGGAGGGGCTGCCGTCGGCCTCCGGGAAGTGCTCGTCCGCGGCCTCCTCCCCGGCCCGCACCAGGACGACCGGGCAGGTGGCCCGGGCCACCGTGCCCAGGGCGACGGAGCCCACCAGGAAACCGGTGAAGCCGCTCAGGCCGCGCGACCCCAGCACCAGCAGATCGGCCCGGTCGGCCGCCCTGAGCAGGGCCGTGGTCGCCGGCCCCAGCACCTGTTCCTCCTCCAGGCGCACCGTGGGGCAGGCCTTGCGGATGCGCTCCTCCGCCCGGCCCAGCACCTGCCGGGCCCGGCGTCGCCGGGCCGCGTCCACCCGCACGCCGGCCGGACCCGGGTGCCAGTTCCAGGCGTGGAACAGCCGCAGGCTGCGCCCCCGGCGCTCGGCCTCGCGCGCGGCCCACTCGGCGGCGGCCAGGCTCTCCTCGGATCCGTCGACTCCGGCGACAACGGGCGAAACCATGACGCACACCTCCTGTGCCTCGATCCGCTCCCCTGCCAGCGTCCCGTGCCCCGGCGGGCCCGGGCAGGGGCCGCCCGGGCTCGGGGCGGGGGCCGTTGGGCCTCTCCTCGCCCGGTCAGTGCGGCAGGGGCCGGGCGGTCGCCCCGCGACTGCGGCGGATGACGGCGCTGCGCACCCCGGTCCCGGTGAAGGCCAGGGCCGCGGTGGCGACCAGGCCCAGCAGGACCAGACCGATCGCGTAGGAGCCGTAGGCGCCGTACAGGGAGCCCATCACCAGGGGCGGCAGGAAGCCGCCCAGGCCCCCGGCGGCGCCGACGATGCCGGTGACCGAGCCGACCTGTTCGGGCGGGGCCAGCAGGGCCACCAGGGCGAACACGGCGCCGCTGCCCGCACCGAGCGCGGCGGCCATGGCGAGGAAGGCGATGGTGCCGACCGGGACCAGCGACGGGGTCGTGGACTGCACGAACGCGCCCGTGAGCACCACGGCCAGCGTTCCGGCGAGCACGCGCACCGCGCCGATGCGGTCCGACAGCCAGCCGCCGACCGGCCGCATCGCCACGGCCAGCAGCACGAACCCGGCCATCCGGTTCGCGGCGTCCGCCTGGCTCAGGCCGTAGCCGTTCTTCAGATAGGTGGGCAGGTAGACGGAGAAGGCGACGTAGCCGCCGAAGACCACCGCGTACAGCGCCGAGGCCTGCCAGGTGACGCCGAGCCTGCACGTCGCGGCCAGCCGGCGGGTCATGGGCTCGGTCGACACGCTGTGCCCGGGTGCGTCCCGCATCACCAGGGCCGCCACGACCGCGTACACGGCGAGGACGGCCGCGGTGACCAGGAAGGGGTTGGCCATGCCGTGGGCGTCGACCAGCGGCACCGTGGTCAGCGCGCTGATCGCGGTGCCGCCCATGCCCATGCCGAAGACGCCGAGGGCCAGACCGCGCCGCCGCGGCGGGAACCAGGCGTTGACGAAGGGCACTCCGACGGCGAAGGCGGTGCCGCCGATGCCCAGGAAGAAGCCGCCCACCAGCAGCGCGAGCAGCGAGGAGTGCCCGGCCAGACCCAGGTGGAGCACCGGCACGATGGTTGCCGCCGACACCAGCGAGAACATCGTCCGTCCGCCGAGCCGGTCGGTCAGCGCCCCCACGGGGACGCGTCCCAGGGAGCCGACCACGACCGGCACCGCCACCAGCAGCGACTGCTCGAACGAGGACAGTTCCAGGGTGTCCTTGAAGCGCGGGCCCAGCGGGCTGAGCAGCGCCCAGGCCCAGAAGTTCACGGCGAAGCCCACCGTGGCCAGTGCCAGCATCAGCCAGGCCCGTCCCGGCACGGGCGCGGGGTCCGCTGCCGGCCTGTCCTCTCTCGTCCTCGACGGCTCCTGCATGCCGCTTTCGTCCCTTCGGTCGTGCAGTCGTACGGCACCGGGATCCCCCCGAACCGCGGGCTCCCCGGCCGTCGGCGTCCAGCAGCGCCCGGCGGTGTCCGGCACCGCCCGGCGGCCGCACCGGCGCTCGCCTCCGGCAGCCCGCTGTCACTATCCGCACCTGCGCACACCCCCGAGGAGGGACCGAGAGTCCCTGCCCCCGGGCGGACCGTCCCCGCCCCGCGGGGACGGTCCGCCCGGGG
>NZ_MUME01000095.1 GCF_002155915.1 Streptomyces thermovulgaris
CCCCCCGCCCCCAGCGGCCCTCCGGTCCCGCGGGCGACGACACCGACCGGGATCCTCCCGGCGGTGCTCCCCGGTCCGACGAGCAGTACCGGCACGTGTGCTCCACGCAGAACGCGACGCGGCAGGAGGCGCACGGCGAGCGTCCGCCCCCGCACGCACAGTCGGCGACGGCCGCACGGCAGGCGGCGCCGGCCGCGCCCCCGGGCAGGCGCGTGGCGGCGGCGGCCGGGTACGTGCCGTGCCCGGTGGGACATGTGGTCCGGGTCGGCGGACGGGCACCACCCGACGGCCCCGGCACGTGATCCTTTCGTTCCGTTCGCCGTTCCCACCGCCGTGACCCGCCGCCGTGACCGTGCGGCTGTGGTCGCGGTGTGCCTGCCGGAGGCTTTTGTTGATTCGTTCAAACAAGGTGAGGGCGATGTTCGCCCTCATCGTGATCGCGCTATCCGTCTATATCGCCGTCACCGTTCCGGTCCGTCTCGGACTCGACCTGCGGGGCGGCACCCAGATCGTCCTGGAGACCAAGTCCACGTCGGCCGTCAAGGCCGACAGCGCGGCCACCGACCGCACCCTGGAAGTGCTCCGCGGCCGGGTCGACGCGCTCGGTGTGGCCGAACCGACCCTCGTCCGCTCGGGCAGCAACCGGATCATCGTCGAGCTGCCCGGCGTCCAGGACCCGAAGAAGGCCGCCGACGTGCTCGGCCGCACCGCCCAGCTGACCTTCCACCCGGTGCTCGGCGTGGCCGACCCCGGTGCGAAGACCGTCAAGCCCACGCCCGGGGAGTCGAAGGAGCTCGTGCTCCCCGACGAGTCGGGGCAGAAGCTGCGCCTGCAGAAGGCCTCCCTGACCGGTAAGGACGTCAAGGGGGCCGACGCCCGCTTCGACCAGGAGCGGGGCGCCGGCTGGTACGTCACCATCGACTTCAACAAGGCCGGCAGCCGGGGCTGGGCCAAGCTGACCGGTGAGGCCGCCTGCAAGTCGCTGGGCGACCCCATGCGCCGTGTGGCCATCGTGCTCGACGACCGGATCATCTCCTCGCCGCAGGTCGACGCACAGGTCTCCTGCGGGGTGGGCATCACCGGCGGCTCCACGCAGATCACCGGCTCCTTCACCGACGCCGAGGCCCGCGAGCTGGCCCTGCTGATCAGCGGTGGTGCCCTGCCCGTGCCGGTCGAGACCGTCCAGCAGAACACCGTCGGCCCGACCCTGGGCGCCGCCGCCATCAAGGCCACCGCCTGGGCCGCGGTGATCGGCACCGCGCTGACCGCGCTGTTCATCATCAGCGTCTACCGGCTCACCGGCTTCCTCGCGACCGTGGCCCTGGCCTGCTACGGCCTGATCTCCTACGCCGCCCTGGCCGGCCTCGGCGCCACCCTGACCCTGCCGGGTCTGGCCGGTTTCGTGCTGGCGATCGGCATGGCCGTGGACGCCAACGTGCTCGTCTTCGAGCGAGCACGTGAGGAATACGCCAGCATGCACCGGCCCAGCGCACGCTCGGCCCTCACCGCCGGCTTCCGCAACGCCTTCAGCGCGATCGCCGACTCCAACATCACCACGCTGATCGCGGCCGGACTGCTGTTCTTCCTGTCCACCGGCCCGGTGCGGGGCTTCGCCGTCACCCTCGCCATCGGTGTCGTCGCCTCGATGATCAGCGCCCTGGTGATCACCCGCGTGCTCGCCGAGTTCGCCGTGTCCCGCCGGGCGGTGCGCCGCCGGCCGAAGATCTCGGGGCTGGCGAACACCGGACGGGTGCGCGACTTCCTGGTGAACCGCAACCCGCAGCTGATGAAGCGCCCGCGCCGCTGGCTGGCGGCCTCCGCGATCGCACTGGTGCTCGCCGGCACGGGCATCGCGGTCCGGGGCCTGAACTTCGGCCTGGAGTTCACCGGCGGCCGGCTGATCGAGTACAGCACCAGCACCACCGTCAGCCCCGACCGGGCCCGCAGCGCCCTCGCCGACGTCGGCTTCCCCAACGCGGTCGTGCAGTCCTCCGGTGACAAGGAGCTGACCGTGCGCACCGAGCAGCTGACCTACGAAGAAGCGGACAAGATCACCAAAACCATCGATTCCCTCGGCGGCAAGGCGGAGAAGATCCGCGACGAGCAGATCGGCCCGAGCATCGGCGAGGAGCTGCGCCGCAACGCCCTCATCGCCCTCTCCGTGGCCCTCGGTGCCCAGCTGCTGTATCTCGCCGCCCGCTTCCGCTTCGTGTTCGGCACCGCGGCGGTCGGCGCACTGGCGCACGACGTGATCATCCTCCTCGGCGCCTTCGCCTGGCTGGGCAAGCCCATCGACGCCGTGTTCCTGGCGGCCCTGCTCACCGTCATCGGTTACTCGGTCAACGACTCGGTGGTCGTCTTCGACCGCATCCGGGAGCTGCTCCAGAGGAACCGCAAGACACCGCTGTCCGAGGCCTGCAACAGCGCGATCCTGCAGACCCTGCCCCGCACCGTGAACACCGGTATGGGCGCCCTGCTGATCCTCGCCGCCCTGGCGGTGCTCGGCGGCGACTCGCTGACCGATTTCGCGCTCGCGCTGCTCATCGGCATCGTGGTCGGCACCTACTCCTCGGTGTTCACCGCCACCCCGCTCGCCATCGAGTTCAGCAAGCGCAGCGGGGCCACCCCGCAGCGGCCGCAGCGCCGCAAGCCGGCGCGCCGGTCCGCACCGGCCGCGCAGGTCTGATACGCCGATCCGGTGGGCGGTGCACCCCGCCGCCCACCGGAAATGGGTGCTGCGACCGATGGCCGGGACGCGCGCTCCGGGCCACTCTGGAAGATCACAGGAGGGGGGCCGCACATCGCTGCGGCCCCCCTCACCGGCTCTTGCCAGAAGGGACCGTATCGCCGATGTCGTTGGAGACCACCCGCAGTGACTCCGCGGCCGAGCGCATGAGCGCGCAGGAGGCCCGCCAGCGTCTGGAGCACGAACGTGACTCCCGCCTCGAACAGTTGCGGGCCATCGAGGAGAGCGCCAACGGCGGCCAGGAGGCCGCCGATCTTCTGAAGGCGCAGAAGAGCACCCTGCAGCGGGCGCTGAAGGACATCGAGGCCGCCTTCGCCCGGCTGGACGACGGTTCGTACGGAAACTGCGAGAGCTGCTCCAAGCCCATCCCCGTGGAACGGCTGGAGATCCTGCCGTACGCCCGTTGCTGCGTGCCCTGCCAGCAGCGCGCCGGCTAGACCGGCGGTCCTCCCTCCCCCGCTCTCTCCTGCTCCCTCTCGTTCTCTTCGCTCTCCTTCCCTCTCTCCTTTCCCTCCCCCGGCAGCGCCGCGTGCACATGCCCTGCCGTTCCCCGGGGCCGCCGTGCCTCAGGGGAGGGCCCGAGAGCAGGAGGGAGCCCCGGGAGCACCCGTGAACCGGATCCGGTTCACGGGTGCCGCCCCTTCCGTCCGGCCGCCCGGCAAAAGGGCTCACCAGGACCGCGGGGAACCACCCGCGCGGAAGGTCACGGCTGCGCCCGCCCCCGGTCCGCACCGGCCGGGCCCTGATCGGTGAAGCTCGCGAAGTACGCCGCCGCCATGTCCTTCTCCCCATGCCCCTGGGCGGCGGCGCGGGCGAAGCGTTCGGCGTTCGCGGCGGCCACGTCGAGCCGGACGCCGTGGCGCTCGCCGGCCCGGAGGATCAGACGGGCGTCCTTCTCCGCGGTGGTCACCGCGAAACTCGGCGGGAGGAACCCGTCCTCGAGGATGACGTCCGCCTTGGCGCGCAGATAGTCCATGTCGAGCGGGCCCCCCGCGACGAGGTCGAGGAAGTCCCGCGGGTCCACGCCGAGCCCCTTGGCCAGGGCCAGCGTCTCCCCGACCGCGGCGGTGACCGCGACGACCCAGCTGTTGGCCACCAGCTTCAGCCGTGTGGCGGTGCCCGCCGCGGCGTCCTCGCCGGTCCACACCGTGCGGCTGCCGACCGCCTCGAACACCGGTGTCACCGCCCGCCGGCCCTCGACCGGTCCCGCCGCCAGCACGGTCAGCCGCCCGGCCTCGGCCGGCTGCCTGGTGCCCAGCACGGGAGCGTCGTAGAACACCACGCCGTGCTTGTCGGCGAGGGCGGCCAGCTCGGCGACCGACTCCACTCCCACCGTGGTCGACTGCACCCACACGGCGCCCCGGCGCAGCGCGGGGGCGGCCTCGCGCATGACGTCCAGGACCGTGC
This sequence comes from Streptomyces thermovulgaris, assembly GCF_002155915.1. Lineage (GTDB taxonomy): Bacteria > Actinomycetota > Actinomycetes > Streptomycetales > Streptomycetaceae > Streptomyces > Streptomyces thermovulgaris. Next base: position 4,154 of record NZ_MUME01000095.1, read on the forward strand.
CGCCGTCGTAGAGCATCGTCAGGACCGCGTCGGCCCCGCGCACCGCTTCGGAGGGGCTTTCGGCCACCTCGGCACCATCGGAGGCCAGCGGCTCGGCCTTGTCCCGGGTGCGGTTCCAGACCCGGACGCTGTGTCCGGCGCGCACGAGGTTGCGGGCCATCGCCGCGCCCATGATCCCGGTGCCCAGAACGGCCACGGCAAGGGTGTCGGTCATGTATCCACCTCCTGGTCGGCGCCGACGGTGCGGCCGGGGTGCGGGCCCGGTGTCCGCACGGACGGCGTACGGCTGCGGGTACCCGCCCCGGCCGTTCTCCGAGAAGAACAAGGAATTGTCACCCGAAGAAGCGACAAGGGAGCGGAAATGGCCGGTTCGGGCGTCGATCTGACCGGATGTCACCGGGGACGCCGCCGCCGAGTGAGCGGCGTCACACCCGCCGGCGGCAAGTTTTTACCGAATCAAAAGATTCTTTACGCTTCCCCCTACGTATCAGTCGGTGTCCGAACCGCCTGTTGGGCGGGAACCTTGACCGCGCAGGAGGCATGGTGCGTTTTTCGCGGAACGCGGCGGGAACTCTCTTCGTGGGTGGCGCCCTCAGCATGACCCTCGCCGCGCTCGCCTACCCGAGCATGCTCGGTCTGAACAAGGTCACCACCGACGAGGGCCGGGTCATCGCCCAGACGGAGTGGGGACCGCTGACGGAGGCGGACCGGGACTTCGTGGTCAAGGTGCGTGCGGCCGGACTGTGGGAGTACCCGCTCGGTCAGATGGCCATAGAGAAGGGGACGACCCCGGAGGTCGTCAACGCGGGTGAGCACCTGGTCGACGGTCACGCCGCACTGGACGCCAGCTGCCGCAAGATCGCCACCCTGCTGAACATCACGCTGCCGAACACGGCCAGCCCGCAGCAGGAGGGCTTCGTCACCACGATCGCGAGCAAGAGCGGCAAGGAATTCGACTCCGAGCTGGTCAACACCATGCGCATGACGCACGGCTCGATCTTCAGCACCGTGGCGAAGATCCGCGCCACGACCAAGAACACCCTGATCCGCCAGCTCGCCAACCAGGCCAACGAGATCGTCCTGGACCACATCACGGTTCTGGAGGACACCGGACTGGTCAACTTCGAGCAGACGCTGCACATGCAGACGTCCCCGCCGAAGCTGCCCGAGGTGGACCTCACCCCGCCGCCCCCGTCCGGCCGTCAGCCGCAGGTGGTGCTCACCCCGCCGCCGACCGCCACGTCGAGCCCGCTGGTGCTCCCCGGCGAGTCCAACCCCGCCACGAAGTCCCCCGACCCGAAGCAGGCCCCCGAGGCGCAGCAGTCGCCCGGCCCGCAGGTGGGGTGAGGCGCGGAGCATCGGGTTCCCTTTGTGCCGAAGACCGGTCGGAGCAGTGAACTTCGTTTGAAGGAACCGAAGTTGACACGCTCCGACCGTACCCGTGACCATGAGCGCACACTGTGGCGCGTGTGACCGACGGGCCCTGTGTCCTTCCCTCTGTCCTTCACGGACCCTGTCCTGGTCCGTGCCGCAGTCCTGCGACCAGTCACTCCTGTGCACAGACCGGTTCACCCTGTGCACGAGCACGATGGGATCCCCATGTCCATAGCCAGACGTGTCACCGCCGGCCGCCTGTGGGGAACGGGCGCCGCGACACTCCTCCTGTGTGCCGCCTCCGTCGCCGGCGCCTCCGGTGCCTGGGCCCAGAGCGCACCCGGCGGTGACGGCTGGGAGAAAGGCGGCAGCTACCGGCCCGGCACGGGCGCGGGCAAGGTCACCGGGAGCGACCGCTGCCAGTTCTCGCTGGACGGCGAGAACTTCTTCGACGCCGTCAAGGTCGACGATCAGAGCCTGCGGCCCGATCAGGGCGGCAAGGTCCACATCACGGTCCGTACCGCCGGCGACGCCACGACCTGCACCGCCTCCCTGGCCTCCTACCTCGCCCACGGCCCGACCTTCGCCACCTCCGGCGAGCAGGTGTTCGTCGACTTCGACACGGTGACGGTCAAGCAGGGCCAGACCGACTCCCTCGACATCGCCGTGCCGGACGCCGGCTGCTTCGCGCAGATCGACCTGTACCGCGGGGCGGTCAAGTTCGACGGCAAGCTGGACGCGAACGACGGCTTCGAGCACGGCGAGCTGCCCAAGGGCCCGGACCGCCCGGTCATCAAGGACAAGCTGATCGCGGCCTGGAACGGCGGCACCAAGGACTGCACGGCCGCCGAGGCCGAGCCCGAGCCCGAGGCCCCGTCCACCCCGCCGTCCTCGGCCTCCGCCGAGCCGTCGGCCCCGGCCGGGGACACGACGACACCGGCCGGTGAGACCCCCGCCGAGCCGGAGAGCCCGTCGTCGGAGCCGAGCGGCACCCCGGTCCCGTCGGCCTCCGAGTCCACCGCCGCCGCCCCGGCCCCGTCCCCGAACGGCGGCAGCGGCGACCTGGCGGAGACCGGCGGCGGCAGCAACGCCGGCCTCATCGCCGGCGGTGCCGCGGTGCTGCTGGCCGGCGGTGCGGCGATCGTGTACGCCACACGGCGCCGGACGACGACCCGCTCCTCGTAAGGACGGTCCCGCAGGACGTACGGAGCAGCACGCACGGGGCTGCCCGGGCGGACGGCGGCACGGCCCGCCGCACGATGCCCGGGCGGCCCCGTCGCCGTCCCGAGCCTGTGAGACCCACGTCGGCTTCCGTGGGGGCGCTCACCCACATCCCCACGTCGCAGGAGCGTATGGACAGGACCACTCCGCCCCGTGAGGGACAGCGCGGCTGTCAGTGGGGGATGCCCTCCAGGCCGAGGCGTTCGAGTCCGGCACGCGCGAGGACCCTCGCATCCGGTTTGTGCTCCATCGTCCTGCGGCCGTCGAACTCGTCGAGGCGCGTGCCGACCAGGCCGCGGCCCCGTACGGCGTCGAGGTCGGGACGCACACGGTTGATCCGCGGCTGTGCGGCGGACGGCCGAGGTGGCGACGGAGGCACCGGACGGCAGGCCGGCAAAAGCCCTCGGGCACAACCAGGGCAGTTCAGCCGATACCGCCCTCACCTTTGACCCGTCGTTCGCGGCTACGGTGGAAGTGGTCGCAGCCCCGGAGAGAGTTGACGTGGATCGTCGCGGGTTCCTTGCCACCGTACCGTTTGCCGCCGTGGCTGGTATTGGTCCCTCGAGGGACCGGCTGTGGAACACCCTGGACCAGAAGCCGGAACCGGGGCCGCGTATGCGGCTGGAAGACGTGACCACGGTCAAGAACATGTCTCGGCCTTCCGGCGCATGGACGTCTTCCAGGGCGGCGGGTCGGGGCGCCTGGTGCTGGCCGACTACATGAACCAGCACGTCCACCCCCTGCTGCGGCGCGCACGACGAGCAGGTACGGCGCGCGCTGTGCGAAGCTGCGGCCGAACAGACCTGCCTGCCGGGGTGGATGGCGTACGACAACGGCGAGCATTCCGTCGCACAGCGCTACCTGATCCAGGCGCTGCGCCTGGCGGAGGAGCCGCGCAATCCGACGCTCGGTGCGCACGTGCTCGCCGGGATGGCCGACCAGGCGACGCTTCTCGGTCCCCTGCCGAAGGCTGGCGGTTGGCACAGGCGGGCCGACAAGGACTGGCGAAGACGACGTCGCCGGTCCGCCTGGCGGGCCTGTGGTGTCTGAAGGTGCGGGCGCTCGCCCTGCTCGGCGACAAGAAGGCGGCGAACCATGCCGTCGTTCAGTCGGAGAAGGCATACGAGCGCGCCGACCTCGCCGGCGAACCGGAGTGGGCGGCCTTCATCGACCCCGCGTACCTGCACGGGGAACACGCCAACACCTTCCGGGACCTGGGCGACGCGGCGACGGCCGAGGAACACGCCCGCCGTTCCATCGAGCACGCGACCAGGCAGAAGCGGGCCCAGCGCGGCGCCATGTCGCAGGCGGCGCTTGCGGTCTCGCACCTGCAACGGCGCGACCTCGACTCGGTGTATGCGGCCGGGCTGCGCACGTTGAAGCTGGCCGGCCGGGTGAAGCCGTCGCGGGCCGTCGAGGGCGGTACAGGACTTGCAGCGGCGTACGCGGCCTTCGGGCGGCATCGCCTTGTGGCCGACTCCACCGAGCGGGCCCGCGTGCTGGTCACCGCGGCATAAGAGCCCAGAACGCACAGAGGCGCCCCGTACGGCCATAGGAGGCCGTACGGGGGCGGCGTGTCGTGCGACACCACCAAGCACCACCTTTCGTCCAAGAACTGTTCCTGAACGCACCAGCTTCCCGCCCCTAGACCACCATCTGGTTACAGCACCGACCGAGGGACACCGAAGCCCGGAATCTGTTCGCTCGATCCAGGTCCCGGCGCGCCGGGACCCTGCTTGGCGTCCTTGTCGTGGGAAACGGCAGGGCGTGCCGCCGCATGAACGGGATGCCCATGGCGGCATACGCGTCCGCATGAATGGTTCTCAAAAACATGAGGACGTAAAAACGTCCCCGCAGAATGCGGATCCTGCCATCTTCGCAGGTCATGGACGCACTGATCAGAAGGGGTGTCCCTCGATGAAGGGGCACTCCCTTCTGCATGGCCTTGTCTCGCCTTAACCCGGCCCTGTTGCGAAGTGGATCAGTGAGTGTGGACCAGACGTGGGCCAAGAACCCACGGAGCGAGATTGGAACCTGCCGGTCAGAACCAGCACCTGAGACGGTGTCTAGATGGCACTTGGACCAGTGTTCAGGTCGATCCTGTCGTTGATCTTGCCGGTTACGGCGTCAACAAAAGCCGTCCTGGCTTGCGTCGCGGAATCATCCGGTACGCCGTCCATGACAGCGCCGTCCTGCACGACATCCTTGGGCGTGATCATCCAGTACGGGCGCCACCGGCCCTGCTCATCGCGCGCCGCGAGAAGCACGGACGAAGCCACCGGATGACCGTCAAGCGCTACGGAAGCGGCGTCGACGGCTTGGCTGCGGCTGATGCGGACCTTGGGCAGCGCAGGATCCTTCACATGACGTGCGGCGAATGAAGCGACTCGACCGCCGGGCCTGATCACTACGTCCATGCGCATCGGCATCATCACGTCGTCTTTGTAGCGGCGCAAGGACACAAGTCGTGCCTCGTCGTGCGGTCCCACCCGGCTGATGGACTGCTTCGCCGGAAGCGCCCAGGGGAAGTGGTCGTCGATGAAACGCTTCGCCACCTTGGCCGCTTCCTCATCGGACACGTGATCCTGCTTGGTTGCCCCGCGTTCAGGGACTGGATCGATCATTCCGGACTGCACTTCTTGTGAAGGCCAGTCGATCAGAAGGGAGCCCTTGTCAGTGCTGAGCTGTATGGTGCCTGTGCCTCCGGGGCCCGGATCGAACTGAACCCTCACAACATGTGCTGTGGGCGGCAGGAATTCCTTGGCTGCTTTCAGGGCCGCTTTGCGCTGTGGACCAGATGCGTCGTGCGCCCACGCCACATCCGACATGACGGGGGTCACCATGGTGGCGCAGAGCGCGGCAATGGCGACCATGGCGGCTGAAAAAACCCGCACGAAGTGTCGGCCGGGCCGGATGAGGTGGGCGTTGCGGTGCCGGTACCAGAGGATAAGTGCGACTGCGGCGGTGCCGATGAGCGCGCCGATGATGTTGGTGATCCAGTCGGTGCTGTCGCAGGCGCGGCCCATGCCCGGCGTGATGGCCTGGATTGTTTCGATGCCGGCGGACAGTCCAGCGAGGGCGAGTGCGACGGAGACGGGACGTCGTGTGATCCAGGTCCAGGCTGCCGCAGCGGGTATGAACAAGGTGATGTTCATGAGGCCCTGCGTGGTGGCAGCACCGGTGAGAAGGTCACGTTCGATGTAGCAGACGTTGTTCGCAGGGGCGTTGAGCGAGAGCGGATACAGCGTTGCACTCAGGATCAGCGCAGTCGATGTCGCGGTCAGAAGGCTCATGATGAGCGGCTGTTGCGCAGCCCTTGCCACGAGGAGACCGATGAGCCCGGCAAAAACGCATACGCCGAGGACGGTGCCCATCAGAGTGTGGTCGTTGAGGAGGGTCTGAATCATGGGGCTCTTGGTGGGAGGGTGGAAAGAGGCATGCCCCCGCCCGTGGGAGGGGCGGGGGCAGTTCTGATTGTGCTGCCCTCGTGTCAGCAGCCCGTCACGGGCGCGTTGTAGAACGTGCCCTGACCGTCGACGTTCAGGAATCCGACAAGGTTCTGACAGTCGTTGATGTAGACGTTCTTCCACTGAGCGGACTTGGTGGTCCCGGCGGACTGAGTGAACCAGGATCCGTAGTGGGTGCTGTTGTGGTAGCTGTAGCCGAACCGGGCGCGGATGGTGCCGCCGCTCCGCTTCTTCAGGCCGTGCGTGTCGGACGACTCGCCCGTGTCGGTCCAGCCGGAGCCGACGCGGGGCATACCTGCGGACAGGAGCACTTCCTCCGGCCTTCTTCAGGAAGGGTGAAGTCGTCCTCACGGAGACCAGCCGCCTCACTGCGGCCACGTCGCGGCTGCCGCAGCATGACACCTACAGCCCGGAAAACCCGGAGAAAACGGACGCGCTATCCTTCACGCCCTGACGGGGCACCGCCAAGCACGCCCCTCTGGGCGACATCATGCGGGCCCGCGAAGAGGTTTACCGGCGATTCTCCATCGAGCGCCACAGGCTCAGCCGACAGCCTCGCACAGAGCCCGGCAGCGCCGACGAGGCACTCGGGCGGCCCCGTGAAGCCGGCCGTACCGGCACCCGCTTCGCCGCGGGACGCACACCTTGCCTGACGGTGCGGCCTCCTGGACGCCCTGCACCCGAAAGTGGCCGGGCTCGCTCGCCGAGTACGCCGGCCGCTTGCCCGGTCCAACCGGCATGTCACTCACCGTCCCCGCTCCCTCTTCTGCTCAGCACGTCTCCGACCTGCGAAGACAGGGGATTCGACCCCCACAAGCACGCCTCCACGTCCCTACGGCTCACCCGGACGGACCGGCGCGCTGGTGGGCAGGGCGGCCGGATGGTGCGGTGAAAGGTGAACGGTGAAGAAGGCCGGCACTCGACCCTCGGGAGGCCCCGCATGCTCCGTCCCCCGGCTCGTGTCCTGCTCGCCTCGGTCCTGGCCGCGCTCGCCCTGCCGGCCGCGGCGGCCTGCGCCCCCGGGCCGGCCGGCCGGGTCGCCGAGGCCGCCGCCTCCCCGTCGGCGGCCCGTCCGACCGCACCGGACTCCGCGTCCCCGGCCTCCACGCTCACCCAGGAGCAGGCGCAGAAGGCACTGCTCACCGAGGCCGACCTGGGTCCGGCGTGGGGCCCCACCCAGGGGGCGGCGACCTGGCGGGACGGCGTGCTCAAGGCGTGGACCGAGACGCCCGAGTGCCAGCGTCTGCTGGAGGCCCTCTACACCGAGGAACCGCTCGGCGCCCCCTCGGGCACGCACGCGGTGGCCGCCTTCGACGACCGCTACGGCGGGGCCCAGCTGCGCCACCAGGTGCTCGCGCTCCGCGCGGAGGACGTGGACCGCGCCCTGGCCTGGCTCGGCACCCTGCCGCAGACCTGCTCCCGCTTCACGGCGACGACCACCCGGTCCGGCGTCCAGAACATCCAGGTCATGGACCTCGCCCTTCCGGAGGTCGGCGACGCCCGCCGGGGCCTGCGGGTGACGTTCACCGGCGCCTCGGGCACCCTCACCTTCGACCTGGCCGCCGTACGCCTCGGCGACGACGCCGTCGTCCTCACCACCGGCACCCTCGGCACCCTGCCGGGGGACGCCGCCGAGTCCCTCCGCAAGAGCGTGGACCGTCTCACGGAGGTCCGCAGCCAGGAACGGCTCCAGGCCTGAGGCACCGGATGTCCTCCCCGGCCCCCTTGGAGCACCAGTCGGGTGGAGCACTAGTCGGGGTCGAACCTCGTCCTGTGCGTGATCACCTCATGGGCCACGGCGCGTGCGGTGCGGCCCTGGGCGAAGGCGGAGGCGCGCAACCGTGCCAGCGCCTCCTCGGCGCCCACCCCGAGCTGGGCCATGATCATGCCGATGGCCTGGTAGACCTCGTCCTGGCCCGTGGCGAGCCCGCTCAGCCAGGACGTTCCTCCCGCGCCCTCGCCGTCCTCCTCGTGGGGCAGGGACATCAGGGCCAGGGTCATCAGGTCGGCCAGGTGCCGGGCGGTGTGCAGCTCCTCCCGGGTGAGCCCGTACGGGAAGTCGCCGTACAGGTCGAACGTGCCCACGCAGACGGCGTCGTCGCCGAGCGGAAAGGAGTACACCGCCCGGACCCCGGCCTCGGCCGCCTGCTGGGCGAACACCGGCCAGCGCCGGGCGTCGCGGCCCGTGGTCAGGTCGAAGGCCAGCACGGGCGCGCCGATCTCCGCGGCGTACAGCGACGGCCCGTCGCCCAGGGTGGCCTGGATCTCGGCCATCCGGGCGGCGGCGTCGTCACTGGCGCTCATCCGTACGGGCATGCCGTTGCCGCGCAGCGAGACGCTCGCGCCGGTCACCGGCAGCAGCTCGACCGCGACCACGCACAGCCGGTGCGGGACCTCTGCGGGCGCCTCGCCCCTGAGGTCCTCGGCGATCGCGTCGACGGCGTTCACCGGGTCGTGCGCGCGGTTCCGCTCCGGCGCCACCTCGATCCCGTGGTTCGTCCCGTAAAGGTGGAGGCGGTGCTCCCGGAAGCGGCCGTCGTCCGGGCCGCGCCGGCCGGGTTCGTCACCCGGGGCGCCGGGGCCGCCGTCCCTGAGCCGCACGGCCACCGCCTCCTCGTCCCATCGGCATCCCATCGGCGCGGTCGTCCGCGGTTCCCGGGGCAGAGACGCGCCCACCGCACCAGGAGGCGCCCCACCGCGGGCCACCCGCCCGGGCCGGCCCGTCGGGTACCCGCGCCCCTTTCCCGAAAACCCGCGGAAAGCACCGGGTGCGCACCCGTGGGAGCACCGGGTGCCCGTCGGCCGTCACAGCGGCGGCTGGGCCGGGGCCGGTCCCAGGGTGGTCGTGCCGGGGGCCGTACGGTGGCCGAGGCCCGTGCGGTAGGCGTCCAGGGCCGCCTCCACACGGCCGGTGCGGCGCAGCAGATCGCCGAGGAGGCGGCACAGATCGGCGAGGTCGCCGGCCGCGCCCGCGCGTTCCAGCAGGCTCAGCGCACGCACATAGTGCTCCTCGGCGGCCTCCGTGTCGCGGGCGTCCTCGGCGATGATGCCGAGCAGCCGGTGCGCGGCGGCAGCGTGGACGGCGCCCCGCTCGGAGGAGAGGTCCCCGAGGACCTTCCGGAGCAGCTCGGCGGCCTCCTCCGACTTGCCGCGCCGGTGCAGGACGTCGGCCAGCTCGACCGCGACCTGACTGGTGTAGAGCGCGGCGCGCTTGGCCGACAGCATGCTCTGCGCGATCCGCAGCTCCTCCTCCGCGCGCTCCAGTTCGCCGTTCTGCGCACAGACGTAGCCGCGCATCCAGTGGCAGTTGGCGAGTTCGGTGCGCAGACGCAGCTGCCGGTAGAGCTCGGACGCCTTGGCGAGCGAGGCGTCGGCCTCGGCGATGCGCCCCTCGGCGAGCAGGGTGCGGGCCACCGACCGGTGCATCCGGGCCACCAGCGCCGGGTCGCCCGCCTGCGGGGCGAGCGCGAGGGCGAACTCGGCCGCCTGGGCGGCCCGCGCATGCGCCCCCATGTCCATGTACGGCCCGATGACGCTCGCGTACAGCAGGAGCAGGGCGTCCGGGTCGTGCAGTCCGCTCCGGTTGAGTTCGTCGAGGGTGGACTCGAACAGGTAGACCGCGTACCGCAGTTCGCCCGCCAGGTAGTGGGCGACGGCCCGGCCGCGCAGCGCACGCACCCGGGCGGGCAGCGGCGCCTCGGCGAGGACCTGCTCGGAGCGCTCGAAGAACCGCCGGCCGCTCTCCAGCTCGCCGGTCTCCAGGGCGCACTCGCCGAGCCCGAGCAGGGCCTCGGCCTGGAGGTCGGTGAGCTCGTGCTTCTCGGCCTCGGCCAGCAGCCGGGCGTACTGCTCGGCCGCCTCCTTGGCCTCCCCGGTGGCCAGGGTGCGCTGCGCCTCGGTCAGCCTGAGCCGCAGATCGGTGGCGAGACGGGCGGGGCGTCCGGTGGCGAGTTCCTCGTAGGTGACCCCGAGCCGCTCGGCGATGTGCCTCAGTGCCTCGTCGGAGGGACGGACCCGGCCCGCCTCGAGCGTGGAGACATAGGCGGGGGTGTACGCCGGTTCCGCCAACTGCCTCTGGGTCAGCCCCCGTTCGCGCCGTAAGCGCTGCACTCTGCGTCCGATGGTCTCCGGGTCGTCCCGTTTCGCCATGCGATTCATCATGCCAGCCGGCCCGCCGGTGACCAGGGGTGCGCACCGGCCGGGAACCGGCACCGGACCTTCCGCCCATGAGGGACCAACTCGCCTCGGCACTCTTCCCGTTGACCGTCCGACCCCCTAGTTTGGGGGATGCGTTAAGCGTGCTTAATTCATCACTGTCGTTGCGAGGTCGGTTGCCGTGCTCGGACGTACTGTCGCGCGCCAAGGGGGCGGATTCCTCTCCGCACGTCTCGTCAGGGGACTCGGCGCGGCCGTCATAGCCGTGGCCGCCCTCGTCGCGGCGGCCAACGCGGGTCCGGCGAAGACCCCCGACCCGGCACCGGACCAGCAGATCGCCCAGAGCCCCTGAGAGCCGCCGGACGGAGCCGACGGAACCAGGAGAACCGACGGAACCAGGACCCCTGGACGAAGAGGTCCGCAGGCGGTGCGCGCGGCGGGCGGGGGTCCTGCCGGCCCGTGCGCGACGGCGGGTCCCGGCGTCCTCGCGGCTCCTGCCGCGGGTGGAGTCCGCCGTACCGGTCCGCGCTCCCGGACGGTCCCACGGCCGGGAGCGGACTTCGCCGCGCCCCGTCACCGCCCTGGTCACCGTTCCGACCCCGGGAGCCGGGATCGGCACCTCCTGCGCGCCCTCCCGCAGCGTTCTCCCGTACGGCCCCTCTCGGACCACCGCACGCCGTCACTCGAACGACCGTGCACGATTGCTCCGCCTCGGTGATCAATGCAGCGTGAGACCGAGTGCGCGCCTGCTCCCGCGGGGAGCCGGCCGCCCGCTCCCGTGCTCGGGACACCTCGGTGCCCGCGCCTCCCCGACCGAGGAGGAAGCCGTCCATGAGTTCCGCACAGCCTCTTCGCCTCCGAGGACCGCGCATTCGTCTCCGCGGACTGCGGAAGGGCGCGGTGGCCGGTGCGGCGGCCGCGCTGCTGCTCTCGGCCGGCGCCGTCGACGCGAGCGCCGCCCGGCAGGCACCCTTCGGCGGCGCGTCCCTCGCCGACGACGCGGTCGACGCCTACGTCTACGGCTACCCGCTGGTCCTGATGCAGGCCACCAAGCAGCTCTCCACCAATGTCACCCGCCCGGACCCCACCACCGTCCAGGCGCCGGTGAACCAGTTCGCCAAGGCGGAGAGCATTCCCGGCCCCGAGTCCACCACGGTGGTCTCGCCCAATGTGGACACCCTCTACACCTCGGCCTGGCTGGACCTGAAGGACGAGCCGGTGGTCCTGCACCTGCCGGACACCCGGGGCCGGTACTACCTGATGCCGATCCTGGACGCGTGGACGAACGTCATCGCCTCACCGGGCAAGCGCACCACGGGCACCGGGGCAGGTGACTTCGCGATCACCGGCCCCGACTGGCACGGCACGCTCCCCGCCGGGGTGAAGCAGATCAAGTCCCCGACCAACACCGCCTGGATCCTGGGCCGTACCCAGCTCAACGGCCCCTCCGACCTCCCCGCGGTCCGTGACCTGGTGGCCCAGTACACCCTCAAGCCGCTCAGCGCCCACGGCCGCCCCTACGACCCGCCCGCCGGACGGGTCGACCCGGCCGTGCCCGCCATGTCGCCGCCGGACCGCGTCAACCGGATGGACGCCCAGGCGTTCTTCTCCCGGCTCGCCTCCGCCATGGCGGACAACCCGCCCAGCCCGGCGGACGCCCCCATGGTCGCCACCCTGGCCAGACTCGGCATCAGCCCCGGCGAACCGTTCGACATCGACGCCAAGGGCCCGGCCACCGCCCAGGCGCTGCGCCAGGCCGTCAGCGCGGGCCGGCAGCGGATCCAGCAGGCCGTCTCCACCATCGGGAAGGACGTCAACGGCTGGCGCGTCGCGCTCGATCTCGGCCGCTACGGCACCGACTACCTGCGCCGGGCCGCCACGGCCTGGCAGGGTCTGGGCGCCAACCTGCCCCAGGACGCGGTGTACCCCCTGGTCCTGACCGACAGCGAGGGCCGGCAGCTGAACGGCGCGCACCGGTACACCATCCGCTTCGCCCCGGGCAGCACTCCGCCCGCCAACGCCTTCTGGTCCGTCACCCTGTACGACCAGAAGGGCTTCCTGGTGCCCAACTCCCTGGACCGGTACGCGATCGGCCACGCGGTCAAGCCCAAGGCCGACAAGGACGGATCGGTGGTCATCCACGTCCGGCACGACCCGCCGCCCCCCGACCAGCAGTCCAACTGGCTGCCCGCACCCGCCGGCCCGTTCAACATGATCCTCCGCATGTACTGGCCCCGGCAGAGCGTCCTGGACGGCACGTGGTCCCCGCCCCCGGTCACCAGGACCGGCTGAGCACAGGACGCCGAGCACAGGACGAGGCCCGGGTGACGCCGCCGGTCCGCGAGGCGATCGCGACCCGGCGGCGGCCCTCAGGGCGCTCACCCGCGCCGTGCGGCGGGAGCGAGCACCTGCGGTGACGCGGGCTTCGTGCCCCGGTTCAGTCCGGCAGGGCCCGCCGCAGTGCCTCGTCCAGCCGGCGGGCCAGCTCCGCGTCACCGGCCGGATCACCGGCGAGCAGACCGTCCAGCTGCGCGGTGAAGGTCTGGGTGAAGGCCCCGTAGAACGGGGTGCGGGGACGGGAGACCGCCCGTTGCAGGGCGGGAAGCAGGATGGTGCGGGCGTAGCCGGGCCGGCCGGCCCTGTCCCGGGGCATGTGGTCGGTGCGCTCGTCGGTGGACGACGCCGGTGCGCCCTTGGCGGCGGGCACCGCCGTGCACCGGACCCGGTCGTCCCGGTACGCCGAGGTGCGCGTCGCGGCGAACCCCGCGTCCAGCAGGCACCGTTCGCTCTCGGGACTGGTCAGGAACCGGATCAGCTCGATCGCCTTGCGGACCCGCTGCGAGGACCGGGTCACCGCCAGGTTCTGCCCGCCGAGCACCGCCCGGCCGGGCAGCGGGGCCACCCCGAGCTGCCGGGGGGTGAAGGTCCGGTGGAGCGTGCCGTAGGCGTACGGCCAGTGCCGCAGGAAGGCCGTGCGCCCGTCCGCGAAGTCGCCGAGCGAGGCGGCCTCGTCGGAGCTCGTGGCACGGCCCAGGAGGTACGGCGAGTCGGTGCGGCGGCGCAGCTCGGCGACGCCGTCGGTCAGCTCCCGCAGGCCGGCGGTGTAGCGGCCGGAGGAGTCGGTGAGCGTGAAGCCCTCCGTCGCCGAGGCGAAGGCCTCGATGGCGTTGACCGTACGTCCCTCGTAGGCGGCGAGCTGGGTGGTCCACAGCTTCTCGTACCCCTGGGGCGGACGGCTGTCCAGGATGTCGCGGAACTCGCGCAGCCGCTGCCAGGTGACGTCGGTGCCGAGGTCGGTCCGCTGCACCCCCGCCTCGCGCAGATGGTCGCGCCGGTAGTAGAGCAGCCCCACGTCGCTGTTGAACGGCACCGCGTGGACCCGGCCCTTCCAGCGGGCCGTGCCGGCCACCGACGCGATGACGTCGTCGTCGACCAGGTGGTCGGGCAGCGGCCGGATCAGCCCCGCCTCGGCGAACTCCGGCACCCAGGTCACGTCCAGGTTGACCACGTCGTAGTCGGCGCTGCCCGACTGCAGGGCGCCCAGGAGCTGGCTGCGCTGCTCGTCGGCCGAGCCCGACAGCTCCACCAGCCGGGCCCGGTAGACGGAGTTCTGCTTCTGCTGCTGCCGGTTCCAGGCGTCGATGAGCTGCCGGCGGATGCCGTTCCTGCCGGTCACGTCCCGGCCGCTGGCCACCACGATCGTGCCGGGCACGTCGGCGGGCGTCGGGTCCGGCTCCGGCCCGCCGCCGGTGCAGGCGGTGGCCGTCAGCAGCAGCGGCAGCACCAGCAGACGTGCGAGCGCCGCCGCCGGTCGTCGGGCCATCACTCCTCCTTCATCCCCACCCGTGCGACCTCGTCGTACAGGCCCCTGCCGAGGTCCTCGCCCGCGTCCAGGCAGCGGCCGCCGCTCGCCTCGGCGATCCGGGCGTCCGGGCGGCCCCGGTCGCAGGAGCCGGCGACCAGCGAGACCATGACCACCGGCACCCCCGCCTGCCGTGCCCGGGCCAGCACCTCGTCCAGGTTCCTGCCGGTCAGCCGGTTGTTGTCCTCGTCGTCGGTGATGTAGACGATCAGCCGCGGCCGTTCGTCGTCGGCGCCGCGGCCGGCCATGTCGTCGAGCGCGGCGAGCAGGGCCGCGTGCGGGTCGGCCTCGGCGTCCCGCACCGCCGCCCCGGCCTCGACGACCTGTGCGGCCTCGGCGCGGCGGTGCTGCCCGAAGGGCAGCAGGACCTCGTACGGCCGGCCGCCGAGGGTGTCGTACACCGCCCACACCCCGTACTCGTCCTGGGTGCCGAGCCCGCCCAGGGACTGGGTCAGGATGCCGGGGCCGCCGCCGGGTCCGTCCCATCCCCGGGCCCCCTCCTGGTCCATCGAGCTGGAGCTGTCGAGGAGGTACAGGACCCGGCCGGGGCCCCGGGCCCTGCGGTACTGCTCGAGCGCCGACTCCACCGAGGTCCGCTCGGCGGGGCCCGGCAGCGGGCGGGGAAGACGCAGCACGCCCGTGCCGACGTGCTCGTCGTCGAGCAGCGGATGGCCGAACTCCGTCGCGTGCCGGAAGCCCGCCGCGCCGAACACGGCCCGGCCCTCCGCGCCGGTCAGCCAGGTGCGGAACCGTTCGACGGCGGCGTCGCGCTCCGCCGCGTCCCGGTCGCCGTNNACGCGGCGGTGCGCGGCACCCGTGTGCTCCGGGCGCAGCCCACCCCGCTTCTGAGCAGGAACTCCGGGACGAGCACGGCGGTGCGGGCGTCCGCGGCCCGGTCGGACGGCAGGGTGCAGAGCAGTTCCGCCGCGGTCGGCGAGAGCCGCCCGGTGGGGCGCACGCTCTGCTCGGCGGTCCGCGGATCGGCGGCGCCGCTGTACAGGCCGACGGTCGCCAGCAGGGCGGAGTCGGTGAACTCGGGGTCGGGGCGCAGCACACGGGCGCCCGGGTCCCTCCGCCGCAGATCCTCGATCAGCCGGGACAGCGGACGTCCCACGCGCTCGCCCAGGNNNCCGAGGCGGGGATCCACACGTCCGGCTGCGGCCCGATGTCCCGCTGCGGATTGTCGTCCTCCGTGGAGGGGTCCTGCCAGGCGTCGGTGTGCCGGCGCAGCGCGGTGACCACACTGCTCACCCCCGCGCTGTAGACCGTGATGCCGGTACGGCGGCAGCCGTCCTCGGTGGTGTTGGCGTCCGAGACGAAATACCTGTCGGCGGCGGCGCGCACCGTCGGCTCCAGCTCGGGGTCGGTCAGCAGGCGCAGTTCGAGCGGCGGCGCGCAGGAGCGGTCGCCACCGGGGCCGATGAGCTCGTAGCCGCCGAGCCCGAGACCGGCCAGCGCGAGCACCAGCAGCGTGCTCACCGCGCCCCGGACCCGTCCGCGCAGCCCGCCGAACCAGCGGACGACGGCACCGGCCCGGCCCCAAAGCAGCCCGCCGCCGAGGCCCGGGATGCGCGGTGGACGGCGCGGGCGCGGCCCCCCGCCGCCCTTCGGCCCGGACCCGCCGGACGCGGCGTCCTCCTTCCCGGATCCGGTGCGCGACTGTCCGGAGGGCTGCGCCGGCTCCTCCTCCCGAGCCGTCCCCAGCAGCACGTCCATGCCCGGCTCACCGGCGAACTGCGGCTCCCACGGGTCCTCGAGCGTGGTGACACGGCCCGCCTCGGCCATCGCCCCGCGCACCTGCTCGAAGAGCTCGAGAAGCGACAACTCCCCGCCCGAGTCGA
>NZ_MUME01000096.1 GCF_002155915.1 Streptomyces thermovulgaris
GGGCGGCCAAGCGGTCCGAGCGCACCGTGGCCCTGCTGTTCACGGTGTCGATGCTGGCCACCATCGGTTTCATCGCCTCCTATGTGGCGATCCCGATCGACACGTCGGTCTACGTCTTCCCGCTGGGGCACATCAACGCGCTGAACTTCGCGCTGGGCCTGACCCTGGGCGTGGCGCTGTTCACCATCGGCGCCGGCGCGGTGCACTGGGCCCGCACGCTGATGTCGGACGTGGAGATGGCCGACGAGCGGCACCCGATCGAGGCGTCGCCCGAGCTGCGCGCCAAGGTGCACGCCGACTTCGCGCAGGGCGTGAAGGAGTCGGGGATCGGCCGGCGCAAGCTGATCCGCACCACGATGCTGGGTGCGCTGACCCTGGTGCCGCTGACCGGTGTGGTGCTGCTGCGGGACCTCGGTCCGCTGCCGGGAACCAGCCTGCGGCACACGCTGTGGGCCAAGGGCAAGCGGCTGGTGAACATGAACACCCTTCAGCCGCTGCGTCCGGAGGACGTCACGGTCGGTTCGCTCACCTTCGTCATGCCCGAGGGGCTGAAGGAGACCGACGAGGATTTTCAGAACGAGATCGCCAAGGCCGCACTGATGATCGTCCGGCTGGAGCCGGAGGACATCAAGGACAAGCGCGAGCTCGACTGGGGCCACGAGGGCATCGTCGCGTTCTCGAAGATCTGCACCCATGTGGGGTGCCCGGTCTCGCTGTACGAGCAGCAGACGCACCACGTCCTGTGCCCGTGCCACCAGTCCACCTTCGACCTCGCCGACGGCGGCCGCGTGATCTTCGGTCCTGCCGGACATGCCCTGCCGCAGCTGCGGATCGGCGTGGACAGTGAGGGTTACCTCCAGGCGCTCGGCGACTTCGAGGAGCCCGTCGGTCCTGCATTCTGGGAGCGCGGATGAGTACCACATCAGCGAACGTGTCCCGCGCGCGCGGGAAGGCACCGGCCGGCGAGCGGTTCGCCGACTGGGCCGACGGCCGGCTGGGGATCTATTCCCTGGCCAAGTCCAACATGCGCAAGATCTTCCCCGACCACTGGTCGTTCATGTTGGGTGAGGTCTGCCTCTACAGCTTCCTCATCATCATCCTCACGGGTGTGTATCTGACCCTGTTCTTCGACCCCTCGATGAGCGAGGTGGTGTACCACGGGTCGTACGTCCCGCTGCAGGGCCAGCTGATGAGTGAGGCGTTCAGCTCGACCCTGGACATCTCCTTCGACGTCCGTGGCGGTCTGCTCATCCGGCAGATCCACCACTGGGCCGCGCTGATCTTCCTGGCGGCCATGTTCGTGCACATGATGCGCGTGTTCTTCACCGGCGCGTTCCGCAAGCCGCGTGAGGTCAACTGGCTGTTCGGCTTCCTGCTGCTCGTCCTGGGCATGTTCACCGGTTTCACCGGCTACTCGCTCCCGGACGACCTGCTCTCCGGCACCGGTGTCCGCTTCACCGAGGGCGCGATCCTGTCCGTGCCGATCGTCGGCACGTACATCTCGTTCTTCCTCTTCGGAGGCGAGTTCCCCGGCCACGACTTCGTGGCCCGGTTCTACGCGATCCACATCCTGCTGCTGCCGGGCATCATGCTGGGTCTGGTCGTGGCCCACCTGATCCTGGTCTTCTACCACAAGCACACGCAGTTCGCGGGTCCCGGACGGACGAACAACAACGTCGTCGGCATGCCGATGCTGCCGGTGTACATGGCCAAGGCCGGAGGCTTCTTCTTCCTGGTCTTCGGCGTCCTGGCGGCCCTCGCGGCACTGGTGCAGATCAACCCCGTCTGGACGATCGGCCCGTACCGCCCGGACATGGTGTCCACCGGCGCCCAGCCGGACTGGTACATGGGCTTCGCCGAGGGTCTGATCCGGGCCATGCCCGGCTGGGAGATCAACTTCATGGGGCACACGCTCGTCCTGGGCGTGTTCATCCCGCTGGTCATCTTCGGCCTGGTCCTCGCGGCGATCGCGCTCTACCCGTTCATCGAGGCCTGGATCACCGGCGACAAGCGCGAGCACCACATCCTGGACCGGTCGCGCAACGCCCCGACCCGCACCGCCTTCGGTGTCGCCTGGATCACCATGTATCTGATCGCCCTGGTGGGCGGCGGCAACGACCTGTGGGCCACGCACTTCCACCTGTCGATCAACGCGGTCACCTGGTTCGTCCGGATCGGCTTCTTCGCCGGACCGGTCCTCGCGTTCATCATCACCAAGCGGATCTGCCTCGGCCTGCAGCGCCGCGACCGGGAGAAGGTGCTGCACGGTCGCGAGACCGGCATCATCAAGCGCCTGCCGCACGGTGAGTTCATCGAGGTCCACGAGCCGCTCAGCCAGGAGCAGCTCTACACCCTCACGGCGCACGACCAGTACAAGCCGGCCGAGATCGCTCCGGAGGTCGACGAGAACGGCGTCGAGCGCAAGGTGGGCATCACGCAGAAGCTGCGCGCCAAGCTCAGCCACGCGTACTACGGCGAGGGCAACCAGATCCCGAAGCCGACCGTCGAGGAGTACAAGGAGATCACCAGCGGTCACGGCCACCACTGATCACATGATCACCGACCGCTGAGCGTTGCACGCCACAACGAGAGGCCCCGTCCGAACCCCGGACGGGGCCTCTTGCCGCATGCCGGGCTGGATAGGGTGGAGTCGTCCGAGACCACGCGTCCCGATGCACGGGACACCGACCCAGGAGCGGCCCATGAGCGCTGTGACCCCCGCAGGAGGCGACACCGCGGCGGGCCTTTCCTGGCCCGTCCTGCTGAACGGCCTGCTGGAGGGCCGGGACCTCACCGCCGACGAGACCGCCTGGGCGATGGACCTGATCATGCGCGGGGAGGCGACCGACGCGCAGATCGCCGGCTTCGTGGTGGCCCTGCGGGCCAAGGGCGAGACGGTGGAGGAGATCACCGGCCTGGTCCGCGCGATGTACGAGCACGCGAACGTGATCGAGGTGCCGGGCGAGACCGTCGACATCGTCGGCACCGGCGGCGACGGCGCGAAGACGGTGAACATCTCCACGATGTCCTCGATCGTCGTGGCCGGAACGGGCGCCAGGGTCGTCAAGCACGGCAACCGGGCCGCCTCCTCCGCCTCCGGGGCCTCCGATGTGCTGGAGAAGCTCGGCGTCAACCTGGAGCTGCCCCCGCGGCGGGTGGCCGAGGTCGCCCAGGAGGCCGGCATCACCTTCTGTTTCGCCGTCAAGTTCCATCCGGCGCTGCGGCATGCCGGTGCCGCGCGCGGCCAGCTGGCCATCCGCACGGTGTTCAATGTGCTCGGCCCGCTGACCAACCCCGCCAAGGTACGGGCACAGGCCGTCGGCGTCGCGGACCCGCGCATGGCCCCGATCGTCGCCGGGGTCTTCGCCGAGCGCGGCAACTCCTCCCTGGTCTTCCGGGGCGACGACGGCCTCGACGAGCTCACCACGACCTCCACCTCCCGGGTGTGGATCGTCCGGGACGGCACGGTCACCGAGGAGCGCTTCGACCCGCGCGACGTCGGCATCGAGCCGGTGCCCGTGGACGCCCTGCGCGGCGGGGACGCCTCCTACAACGCCGAGGTCGCCCGGCGGGTGCTGGACGGCGAGAAGGGGCCCGTGCGGGACGCCGTCCTGCTGAACTCGGCGGCGGCGCTGGTGGCGATGCGGCCGGGCTCGGGCACGCTCACCGAGCAGATCCGGGAGGGCATGGAGCGCGCGGCGGAGTCGATCGACTCCGGGGCGGCCAGGCGCGCCCTGGAGCGCTGGGTGGCGGCCAGCAACGCGTGACGGCACGGTGCGCGGTCCCGCGATCCGGACACGGGTTGCGGGACCACGGCCGGTTCACGTAATTTCCCCTGCAGGTCATGAGTGACAGTCAAGTGGCCCCGGCCGACTGTCCGGCAACCCTCCGTCCGTGGCGGGGTGCCCCGGGTGAGGACCGGGCCGCAGACAGCAAGGTCTGCGGCAAGCGCGGACCCCTCGTGTCCACCAGGGGTCCTGGTCGTACGAGGGAGTCTTCCGTGAGCAAGCGAATGCGTTAGGGCCGCAGAGCCCCGCCTCCGCATTTTCTCGTCTTTTTCGTCCTTTTCCGTCTCTTCTTCGCTTTCTCTTCTCCTCCGGTCCGTCCTTTCCGGCCGCCTTCGTTCCGGCGTCCGGCCGGATGCCCGGTCCGGGACAGAGCCCGACGCGGAATCCGACGAGGAAGACGCCCACCTCATTTCCGTCCCCCCTCCGCGCCGAGCCGTGCCCGCTCGCGTGGTGATTCCGCCTGCCTCCACGGGAGTTCGCCCATGTCCGTCTCCACCGTCGCCGCCGAGAAGTCCGTCTGCTCCCCGCTGCCCGTTCTGGGAACGGAGGTCACCGTCCCGCTCGTCACCGGCGGCGAGGTCGCCTACGCCGCGCTGGACTACGCCGCCAGCGCACCCGCCCTGAAGCGGGTCTGGGACGACGTGGCGGCGTACGTGCCGTACTACGGCAGCGTGCACCGCGGTGCGGGCCACCTCTCCCGGCTCTCCACCGAGCTGTTCGAGGACTCCCGCAGAACGGTCGCCGAGTTCCTCGACTGCCGCGGCGACGACGACGTGGTCTTCACCCGCTCCACCACCGACTCGCTGAACCTTCTGGCCCGTGCGCTCCCGGCCGGCTGCCAGGTGTTCGTCTTCGAGACCGAGCACCACGCCGCCCTCCTGCCCTGGCGGGGTGCGCGGGTCACCGTCCTCGACGCCCCGCGCACCCCGCAGCAGGCCGTACGGACGCTGGAGTCGGCCCTGGCCGGCCGCGACCCCCACGGCCCGGCCCTGGTCTGCGTCACCGGTGCCTCCAACGTCACCGGCGAGCTGTGGCCCGTGAAGGAGCTGGCCGCCGCCGCGCACGCCCACGGCGCCCGCATCGTCCTGGACGCCGCCCAGCTCGCCCCGCACCGCCCGGTGTCGGTCCGCGACCTCGACGTCGACTGGGTCGCCTTCTCGGGCCACAAGCTGTACGCCCCCTTCGGCGCGGGCGTGCTGGCCGGCCGCGCCGACTGGCTGCGCGAGGCCGAGCCGTACCTGGCGGGCGGCGGCGCGAGCCGGGTGGTCGCACGGCGCGCCGACGGGGGAGTGGACGTCCAGTGGCACCACGGCGAGGCCCGTCACGAGGCCGGTTCCCCGAACGTCATCGGCGCCTACGCCATCGCCTCCGCCTGCAGAGCGCTGACCGAGGCCGGCTTCGACGCGCTGGTCGCCCGCGAGCAGCACCTGATCCGCACGGTCCGCGAGGGCCTCGCCGGGATCCCGGGAGTGAGGGTCCTGTCCCTCTTCGGCGACGACGCCCCCAGGGTCGGGGTGATCTCCTTCGTGGTCGCGGGCTGGAACAGCTCCCACCTCGCCGCCGCCCTCTCCGCCGAGTACGGCATCGGCGTGCGCGACGGCCTCTTCTGCGCACACCCCCTGCTCCGCGTCCTGCTCGACGGCGCCGCACGGGCCCAGGACGGCTGCGGCACCGCGGACGCCGCCGTCCGTGTCAGCTTCGGCGCGGGAACGCCCGACGAGCACGTGGAGCGCTTCGTGCGGGCGGTGAGGGAGCTGGTGGAGAACGGCGCGAAGTGGCGCTACCGCACGGAGAACGGCCGCTGCGTCCCGGTGGCGCGGTGAGCGGACTCAAGGCCGCGGGCCGGTGCCGTACGGGCCGTACGGCACCGGCCCCGCGCACGGGTGCGGCCGGCCGTGGACGGCCCGGGCACGCGCGCTGCGCGCCCCGCGGACGCCCGGACGTCCGTCAGGAGTCCAGCCCGATGGCGAACGCGGCCTCGAGGTCGTGCTGCGAGTAGGTGCGGAAGGCCACATGCGTGTCCGTGGCCTGCACCCCCGGGATCTTGCTGATCCGCCCCGGGATGACCTCCGCCAGGTCCTCGTGCTGCCGCACCCGCACCATGGCGATCAGGTCGTAGGTCCCGGTCACGGAGAACACCTCGCTCACGTTGTCCAGCGAGGCGATCTGCTCGGCGATCTCGGGGATCCGGTCCACGCTGGTCTTGATGAGGACGATCGCGGTGATCACGGCTGTTTCTCTCCCTCGGGGGCCGGAGCAGGGGCGGCCCTCACTCTAGGGGATGCCGTCCGGATCGTGCCGTGGGCCGAGGGGCCCCGGCTCGCACCTCCACCGCGCCGTCGTCACCCGCCGGCGCTCCGTGCCGGTCCCGCGCGACCCGGCGGCAAGGGCCTCGCGTGCCGAGGCCGGCCCGATCCCCCGATCCGGACGGCCCGATGCGGACGCCACCCCCTTGGGCCGGCCCGATCCGGACGGCACCCCCCTCAGCCGCTCCCGCTCCCCCCACCGCCCCCGGGGAGCCGCGCCAGGCGCCCTCTGGGCGGGCCGAAGCCGGCCCAGGCGCAGGCGAAGCCCAGGGCGAAGCCCACCACATGGGCCAGATAGGCCACGCCCGGCCCCTGCGCCGGGCGCCCGGCGGCCATCCACTGCAGAGCCGCCCAGAACGGCAGCACGACCCATGCGGGAAACCGCAGCGGCAGGAAGAACAGGAACGGGAAGAGACTGGTCACCCTGGCCCGGGGGAACAGGTGAAGAAACGCGCCGAGGACCGCCGAGACGGCCCCCGAGGCCCCCACCAGGGACTGCTCGGAGCCGGCGTGGGCAGCCGCGTAGCCCACCAGGGCGAGAGAGCCGCAGCCGACGTAGAACAGCGTGAACCGGACGGAGCCCATGCGCTTCTCGGTCATCGCCCCGAAGACGTGGAGGAAGAGCATGTTGCCGAGCAGGTGCACCCAGCTGCCGTGCACGAACAGGGCCGTCGCCGGGGTGAGGACGGCCCGCGGCGTCCCGGCGAACAGCTCGGCGGGAACCACGCCCCAGCGCCGGAAGTACGCCCGCTGGGCGAGAGCCAGTGCCTCACCGGTGCCGTAGCCGGGGACGAGCCCCGCCGCCGGGCCGGTCACGAAGATCAGGCAGCACAGGGCGATCAGGGCGCAGGTCGCCGGAGCCCGTGTGGTCCGTACGGTCCCGGCCGCCTGGACGGCCACCGTGTTCCTGTTGCCGGTCATGTGAACAAAGCATGACGTAACAGGACGCAACCGTACGTATTTCCCCGCCGTCGTGGACACACCCGGCGACGAGTCGCCGCCAGGCCGTAGGGTTACGTGCCACACGCTCCGGGAAAGCCGGCGCGTCACGGAAACTAGAAGGAAAGCGAACAGTCACGATGACGGTTCCCCTGCCGACCGCCACGACGCGGTGGCGCTGCACCCTCTGCGGCAACCTCACCCGCTTCGACGTGACACGCTCGTCGAAGGTCGTCGAGTACGTCCACCTCGATCTGGCCGGGGAGCCCACGGTCGAGGAGCGCGAGGTGCTCAGTGAGACGATCGAGTCGGTGCGTTGCCGCTGGTGCAACGCCGTGGACCAGGTGGAACTCGTGGACAGGCCGGGCGCCGGCTCCTGAGCGGAGCGGGCCCCGCACGGACGGTCCCCCGCGGGGGTCCCGCAGGCATGGGGGTTGACGGATGGTGGAGACACGAGGCGGGGGGCCGGCCGACGGCGCCGCTGAGGTGCTCGACCGTCCGCTGCCCGACGGAGTGCGTCGCCGGGTCATCCGGATAGTCTGCGACGCCTTCGGCGGGCTGAGGGTCGGCGAGCTGCCGACGCAGCTGCGGCAGTATGCCCGGTTCACCCCCAGCCGCCGGGCGAAGTTCGCGGGCAACGCGATGGCGGCGGCGCTGGAGACCGACCCGGCGTTCCGCCGGCGGATCGGGGAGAAGCTCAAGGAGGCCCAGCCGGAGCTGTCCGAGGCCGTGGAGTCCGGATGCCCGCCGCCGGCCGCGGACCCGCTCGACGTGGCGGCCGTGGCGTATGTGCTGCGGCCCGCGGGCTGGGTGAAGCTGGTGACCACGGCCGGCGAGGAGGCGCAGCGGGCGGAGGCCGAGCGCGTCGACGAGCAGAACCGGGCCGAGCTGGAGCGGCTGCGCGCCGAGCTGGCGGCGGCCCGTGAGCAGAGCCGGGCGGACACCGAGCGGCTGCGCGCCGAACTGGAGGCCGCCAGGAAAGAGGCCGAGTCGCTGCACCGCAAGCTGCGGTCCGCGCTCAGCGACGTCAAGCGGGGCGAGGCCGCGCTGCGCAAGGCGCACGCCGAGACGGAGGCCGTGCGTGCCGAGGGGCAGGCACAGGTGTCGGCCGCCGAGAGCGAGGCCCGGCGGCTCAAGGCGCGCCTGGGCGAGGCGGAGGCCGCGCTCGAGGCCACTCGCAGGGCGGCCCGCGAGGGGCGCAGCGTCGAGGACATGCGGGTGCGGCTGCTGCTGGACACCGTGCTCGACGCGGCGCAGGGGCTGCGCCGGGAGCTGGCGCTGCCGCCGGTGTCCGTACGGCCCGCCGAGACCGTGGACGCGGTGGAGCCGGGCCGGATGACCCCCAGGGACATCGCCGCCCGCGCGCTGTCCGAGCACGACCCGGCGATCCTCGACCAGCTGCTCGCGCTGCCGCAGGTGCACCTGGTCGTCGACGGCTACAACGTCACCAAGACCGGCTATCCCCAGATGCCGCTGGAGAAGCAGCGGCTCAGGCTCCTCGGCCAGCTCTCGCAGCTCGCCGCGCAGACCGGCGCGGAGGTCACCTGTGTCTTCGACGGGGCCGAGCTGGCCGCCCCGGTGCTGCTCGCGCCGCCGCGCGGGGTGCGGGTGCTGTTCTCCAAGCCGGGCGTCACCGCGGACGAGCTGATCCGCCAGCTGGTGCGGGCCGAACCGCCGGGCCGGCCGGTCGTCGTCGTCTCCACCGACCGGGAGGTGGCCGACGGGGTCGCCAAGGCGGGTGCGCGGCCGGTCGCGTCGGCGGTTCTTCTCAAACGCCTGTCGCGCGGATGAAAACGGGCATAAAGAAATATGCACATCAAGGGCAACGTACGGGCTTAAGGCCGGAATTACCGGGACTGTTGTGCAACCCAGTGTCAATCCTGTCTCACCTCTGGTGAGTTGAAGGCAAAGAATGTATTGAGTGACGGGGATTTTTCTGCGGAGGATTTGAATTCATCACGACGAGGTCACTAGGGTCTGGCGTCGAACCTCCGAGCGGGTGATCACTCAGAAGAAGGAGCTCGCTTCCGTGGCGTCCCACCGTCGACCCAAGCAACCGAGTCGCGCACGTGTGAGTCTGCTCACCAGCGTGGCGGCAGCGGCCGTAGCCGTCAGCGCCCAGGCCGCGAACGCCGCCCCCAGTGAGAAGCCCACCAAGGACGAAGTCAAGTCCAGGGTCGACAAGCTCTACCAGGAGGCGGAGCAGGCCACCGAGAAGTACAACGGGGCCAAGGAGAAGCAGGAGAAGCTCCAGAAGGAGATCTCCGCCATCCAGGACAACGTCGCCCGCGGCCAGCAGGAGCTCAACGAGCTGCGCGACGCCCTGGGCGCGGTGGCGGCCGGCCAGTACCGCACCGGCGGACTCGACCCCTCGGTCCAGCTCTTCCTGTCCTCCGACCCGGACGAGTACCTCGAGAAGGCCTCCACGCTCGACCAGCTGAGCGGCCAGCAGCTCGAGGCGCTGAAGAAGATCCAGGAGAAGCAGCGCGAACTCGCCCAGCAGCGGGCCGAGGCCACCGCCAAGCTCAAGGACCTCTCCGCCACCCGTGCCGAGCTGGGCAAGAAGAAGAAGGAGGCCCAGGCCAAGCTCGCCGAGGCGCAGCGGCTCCTCAACTCCCTCACGGCGGAGGAGAAGGCGAAGCTCGAGGCCGAGGAGGCCCGCGCCAGCCGTGCCTCCACCGAGCGGGTGGAGCTCGGCAAGACCACCCCCGCCTCCGGCCGGGCCGCCGCCGCGTTCGCCGCCGCCCAGACCAAGCTCGGCTCCCCCTACGTCTACGGCGCCAACGGCCCGTCCACCTTCGACTGCTCGGGGCTGACCTCCTGGGCGTACGCGCAGGCCGGGGTGCAGCTGCCGCGCACCTCCGAGGCCCAGACCAACGCGGGCACCCGCATCTACTCCCAGAGCCAGCTCCAGGTCGGCGACCTGGTCTTCTTCTTCAACGACCTGCACCACGTCGGCCTCTACGCGGGCAACGGCCAGGTGCTGCACGCCCCGCGGCCCGGCACCGTGGTGCGCTACGAGTCGATGAACACCATCGGCGGCCCGTTCATGTTCGGCGTCCGCGTCTGAGACCCTCCCGCCGCAACGGCCCTGCGCCCCGGGGAAACGGGACGTCCTCCGGGAGCGGGGAGCGGTGCCCCGTTCGAGGGAATCGCCGTTGCGCCACACGGCCGTACGCCCCGCCTGTGACCTGCGTCGAAGGCGGGGCTTCGCCGTTCGCGACCACCGAGGGCATTGGCCCGTCCCGCCGCCGGAGGGCTACTGTCTGCCGCGTTTCCCGTTCGCCAGTGGAAGGAGCGCGGCTTCTGTGGGGTCCCACCGTCGCCTTGCACCGTCCTTGGGGCCCGACCGGGGTTCCGCCGTCGCCGTCGGTCTGCTGACCGCCGCGGCCGCCGCCCTGGGCTCCGTACCGGTCGGCCCGGCCGCCGCCGCGCCGCACGGCGACACCCGGGCCGAGGTGGACCGTCTGCACCAGGAGGCCGAGAAGGCGACCGAGGCCTACAACAAGGCCGATGAGCGCATCGGCCTTCTGCGGACCCGGGCACGCGACCTGCAGGACCGTGTCGCCCGGCGGCAGCAGCGCGTCAACGGGCTGAGGGAGTCGCTCGGTTCGGTCGCCGGCGCCCAGTACCGCTCCGGCACCGACCCCTTCCTCGCCCTGCTGTTCTCCCGCGACCCGGCCGACTACCTCGACCGGGCCGCCGCCCTCGACCGGATCGGCGCCCACCAGGCCGGTGTGCTGAAGGACCTGCGGCGGACCCTGCGCAACCTCTCCCAGGAGCGCGCCGAGGCCACCCGGGTCCTCGCCGAACTCGAGCGGAACCGCGAGGCGGCCGCCGCCCACAAACGCACCGTGGAGCGGAAACTCGCCGAGGCCCGGCGGCTGCTCGGCTCCCTGTCCCCGGAGGAGCGCGAGGCACACGACCGTGCCTCCCGCGCCCGCCGCGACGGCCTCCTGCCCGGCACGGGCGACGGCCCGGCCGCCTCCGCCCGCGCGGCCGCCGCCCTCGCCGCCGCCCGCTCCGTGCTCGGCCGTCCCTACGTCTGGGGTGCCAACGGGCCCTCGAGCTTCGACTGCTCGGGCCTGACGCAGTGGGCGTACGCGCAGGCCGGGGTGCGGCTGCCGCGCACCTCGCAGGAGCAGCGCAACGCCGGCCGGCGCATCCCGCTGTCCCAGGCCCGGCCCGGCGACCTCGTCGTCTACCGCTCCGACGCCGGGCATGTCGCGATGTACGCGGGCAACGGCCGGGTGATCCACGCTCCCCACCCGGGTGCCCGGGTGCGCTACGACCCGGTGGACATGATGCCGGTCTCGTCGGTCACCAGGATCTGACGGCCGCTCACCCGCCGGCCGGGCTCCGGCCCTCCCGGCACCCCCCCGCTCCCTGCCGCCGTCCGGGGCGGCGGTTCACCGGGCCGTGGTGCGCGTCCTCGGGGAGCCGACCGGGCCGGCCGGGCCGGCCGGCCCGGAGACCGTCGAACGCCACAGCGTGCGGCACGCGGTGACACAGGCGGTGACCAGCAGACCGTTGCGGAGGAACAGCAGGCCGATTCCCAGGGGGTCGCCGGCCACGACCTCCGCGAAGAAGAGCGGGAACTCCAGGACCGTCACCAGGGCCGCCGCCAGCACCAGTCCGGCCGGCACCACCATGCCGCTGCCCTGGAAGCACAGGCAGACGGCGGCCAGGGCGACCAGCCACACCAGGTACTGCGGGCTGATCACACGGCTGGTGGCCGTGAAGAGCAGGACGGCCGTGAACGCGGCGTCCGCCAGGGCGGTCGGGCCGAGGCGGTGCGCGCACAGCCGCCACAGCAGCAGCCAGCCGAACGCGGCCCCGGTCAGCGCCAGGGAGGCGAGGCTCACCACCTCGACGTACGGCCCGACGAACTCCACCGAGCCGTAGTGCAGCAGCACCTGGCCGCTCCAGCCGAAGTGCCGGGCCACATGGAAGACGAGCGCGCCCAGCGACTCCACCTCCGTGCCCCGGTCCCGCTGGGCGGTCAGGAAGGACAGCGCCCCCGGCATGGTGAGGAGGAACAGCGAGCCGAGAGCGATCACGGTCACCGCCGCGGCCGCCCACGACCGGCGCCGGGCCGAGCCGGTCAGCAGCAGCACCGGCCACACCTTCAGCAGCGCCCCGAAGCCGGCCAGCACCCCCATGGTCCGCGGACGCCGGGTCCCCGCGAACAGCGCGGCCACCGCCACCGCCGTCACCATCACGTCGTAGCGCGTGTACAGCGTCGGGCCCAGCAGGGCCGCGCCCACCGTCCACGTCCAGGCGCCGCGCAGCGGACGGCCGGGGCGCCGCCCGCCGTACAGCAGCAGGCACAGCACCGTCAGATCGGCCAGCAGGGCCAGGACGCCGAAGGCGACGGTGTACTCCAGGAACGGCAGGAGAGCGGGGGAGAGGATCGCCAGCGCGGCGGCGGGCGGATACTGCCAGGTGACGTCGTCCGGCGGAAAGGCGCCGCCGCGCAGCACCTCGTACCAGCCCCGGTAGATCACCGACACGTCGGTGGTGACGTCCGGCCCCGGGAAGACGAACACCTTGAGGACGAAGAGCAGCAGCAGCGTCCGGCTGGCGGCCCAGACCGTCAGCACCCCCGCCAGACTCCGTCGTGTGCCCGTACCGTCCACACCAGGCCCCGTCCGTCCGCTTTCCGTCCGAGCATGATCTCCCGGACGGCTGCGCGCGGGCCGGGAGGCATGGCCGTATCCGGCCGTCTCACCCGGATTGGGTAGGGTCGGCGGCGATGCACAAGACCCTCATCGTAACCAACGACTTTCCGCCCAGGCCCGGCGGAATCCAGGCGTTCCTGCACAACATGGCGCTGCGGCTGGACCCGGAGCGGCTGGTCGTCTACGCCTCCACCTGGAAGCGGAGCCGTGAGGGCGTCGAGGCGACGGCCGCCTTCGACGCGGAGCAGCCCTTCACCGTCGTGCGCGACCGTACGACGATGCTGCTGCCCACCCCCCGGGTGACCCGGCGCGCGGTCGGGCTGCTGCGGGAGCACGGGTGCACCTCGGTGTGGTTCGGGGCGGCGGCCCCGCTCGGGCTGATGGCGCCGGCCCTCAGAAGGGCGGGCGCCCGGCGGCTGGTGGCCACCACCCACGGCCACGAGGCCGGATGGGCCCAACTGCCCGCCGCCCGCGGGCTGCTGCGCCGCATCGGGGAGAGCACGGACACCCTCACCTATCTCGGCGAGTACACCCGCTCCCGGATCGCCGCCGCGCTGACCCCCGAGGCCGCCGCGCGGATGGTGCATCTGCCGCCGGGGGTCGACGAGAAGACCTTCCACCCGGACTCGGGCGGCGACGAGGTGCGCGCCCGGCTGGGACTCACCGACCGGCCGGTGGTCGTCTGCGTCTCACGGCTGGTGCGGCGCAAGGGCCAGGACACCCTCATCCGGGCCATGCCCCGGATCCTGGCCGCCGAGCCCGACACCGTGCTGCTGATCGTCGGCGGCGGGCCGTACGAGAAGGGCCTGCGCCGGCTCGCGGCGGAGACCGGCGTGGCCGGCTCCGTGCGCTTCACGGGCCCGGTGCCCTGGGCCGAACTGCCCGCGCACTACGGCGCCGGCGACGTCTTCGCCATGCCCTGCCGCACCCGGCGCGGCGGGCTGGACGTCGAGGGACTGGGCATCGTCTACCTGGAGGCCTCCGCGACCGGTCTGCCCGTCGTCGCCGGGGACTCCGGAGGCGCGCCCGACGCGGTGCTCGACGGCGAGACCGGCTGGGTCGTGCGCGGCGGCTCCCCCGAGGAGGCCGCCGACCGCATCGTCGCCCTCCTCGAGGACGCCGGGCTGCGCCGCCGCATGGGGGAACGGGGCCGGCGCTGGGTCGAGGAGAAATGGCGCTGGGACCTGCTGGCGGACCGGCTCAAGGAGCTGCTGTGAGGCCCTTCCCGGCCCTTCTCGCCCTTCCCCGGCCGGCCCGCGCGGCCCTCCGCCCGGGCCCCGCCCGGCGGGGAGCCGCTCGGTGGGGCTACTTGGCGTAGAGGGCCTCGATCTCGTCCGCGCACTCCTTGGCCACCACGTTCCGCTTGAGCTTCATCGACGGCGTGAGGTGGCCCGCCTCCTCCGTGAACTGGAAGGGGAGGATGCGGAACTTCCGCACCGACTCCGCCTTCGACACCGCGGCGTTGCCGTCGTCGACCGCCGTCTGGATCGCCGCCAGCAGATCCGGGTCCTCGCGCAGCGACGCCGGAGTGGAGTCGGCCGGCTTGCCGTGCTCGGCGCACCAGCGGCGCAGGAACTCCTCGTCCAGGGTGATCAGCGCGCCCACGAACGGCCGTCCGTCGCCCACCACCATGCACTCGGAGACCAGCGCGTGCGCCCGGATGCGGTCCTCGATCACGGCCGGGGCGACGTTCTTGCCGCCCGCCGTGACGATGATCTCCTTCTTCCGCCCGGTGATCCGCAGGTACCCGTCCTCGTCGAGGGTGCCGAGGTCGCCGGTGTGGAACCAGCCGTCGCCCAGGGCCTCCTGCGTCGCGGCCGGGTTGTTCCAGTACTCCTTGAACAGGTGCTCGCCGTGCAGCAGCACCTCCCCGTCGTCCGCGATACGGATCACGGAGCCCGGCAGCGGCTGCCCGACCGTGCCCATCTTCTGCCGGTCCCAGGGGTTGAAGGCGGTGGCCGCGCAGGACTCGGTCAGGCCGTAGCCCTCCAGCACCGTGAAGCCGATGCCGCGGAAGAAGTGGCCCAGGCGCTCGCCGAGCGGGGCACCGCCGGAGATCGCGTACTCGCCGCGCCCGCCGAGCACCGCGCGCAGCTTGCTGTAGACCAGCTTGTCGAAGACCTTGTGCTTGAGCCTGAGCCCGAAGGACGGGCCCTCCGGGGCCTCCAGCGCCTTGCTGTACGCGATCGCCGTGTCCGCGGCCCGGTCGAAGATCCTGCCCTTGCCATCCGCCTGCGCCTTGGCACGGGCCGAGTTGTAGACCTTCTCGAAGACCCGGGGCACGCCGAGGATCAGCGTGGGACGGAACGCGGCCAGCTCGTCGGTGAGGTTCTTGATGTCCGGCACATGGCCCAGCTTGATCGGCGCCATCATCGACGCGACCTCCACCAGCCGCCCGAAGACGTGCGCCAGCGGCAGGAAGAGCAGCACGGAGCACTCACCGGTGCGGAACAGGGGCCGCAGCCGCTCCACCAGGTTCCCGCACTCGGCGAAGAAGGAGCGGTGGGTGAGCACACAGCCCTTGGGCCGCCCGGTCGTGCCGGAGGTGTAGACGATGGTCGCCGGGTCGTCGGCCTTCGCCAGCGAGCTGCGCTCCTCGACCGTGGCGTCGCTGATGTCCCGTCCGGCCCGGTCCAGCTCCTCCAGCGCACCGGCCTCGATCTGCCAGACGTTCTTCAGCGCGGGCAGCGCCTCGCGCACCGAGGCCACGACGGCGGCGTGGCTGTCCAGCTCCACGATGCAGGCGGTCGCCCCGGAGTCGCCGAGGATCCACTGCACCTGCTCCGCCGAGCTGGTCTCGTACACCGGGACGGTGACGGCACCCACGCTCCAGATCGCGAAGTCCAGCAGCGTCCACTCGTACCGGGTCCGTGACATCAGACCCACCCGGTCGCCCGGCTGGACCCCGGAGGCGATGAGCCCCTTGGCGGCGGAGCGCACCTGGGCGAGGAAGTCTCTCGCCGTCACGTCCTGCCAGACGCCGCCGACCTTTCGCGCGATCACGGCGACATCGGGGTGCTGCGTGGCATTTCTGCGGACGATGTCGGTCAGATTGCCGTCCGTAGGGACCTCGTAGAGAGCCGGAAGGCTGAACTCGCGCAAAACTGCTGCTCCTCGTAGGGCACCGGCGCCACGACGCTGTTGGAATCCAGAAACGCCGGACGGCCCGGACGTTACCCGTCAGTACGGTTCTTCGACAGGGGGTCCGGCGAGATGTTCGTTGTGTCACACGGTCCGTGCCGCACGGACTGATGTTCCTGTGCGCACAGTAGTCGACCCGCTGATCACCTAGCCAACCCGCGGCGGGCCGCCGTCCCCGCTCCACCGGGCCCCGCCGCCCGGTGTTCCTGAGTAGGCTCCATGGACATGGCATCCACATCGGCCGGCGGCAGGACACGCATCCACGTGGTCAGCGACGTGCACGGCAACGCACGCGACCTGGCCCGGGCGGGCGAGGGAGCCGATGCCCTGATCTGCCTGGGCGACCTGATCCTCTTCCTCGACTACGCCGACCACTCGCGGGGGATCTTCCCCGAGCTGTTCGGCGTGGAGAACGCCGACCGCATCGTCGAGCTGCGCACCGCCCGCCGTTTCGCCGAGGCCCGCGAGTTCGGCGCCCGGCTGTGGGCAAGCCTCGACGGCGACCGCGAGACGATCATCGAACAGGCGGTGCGCAGACAGTACACGGAGCTCTTCGCCGCGTTCCCCGCCCCGACGTACGCCACCTACGGCAATGTCGACATCCCGCACCTGTGGAAGGAGTACGCCCGCGAGGGCACCACCGTGCTCGACGGGGAACGCGTCGAGATCGGCGGCCGTGTCTTCGGCTTCGTGGGAGGCGGCCTGCGCACCCCCATGCGCACTCCCTACGAGATCAGCGACGAGGAGTACGCCGCGAAGATCGAGGCGGTCGGCGAGGTCGACGTCCTGTGCACCCACATCCCGCCCGAGGTCCCCGAGCTCGTCTACGACACCGTCGCCCGCCGCTTCGAACGCGGCAGCCGCGCCCTGCTCGACGCCATACGCCGCACCCGCCCCCGCTACGCCCTCTTCGGCCATGTCCACCAGCCGCTGGTCCGGCGGATGCGGATCGGCGCGACCGAGTGCGTGAACGTGGGGCACTTCGCCAGGGCCGGCCGGCCCTGGGTGCTCGAATGGTGAGCGTTCCGGCAGACGGCGCAGGTGGGGGTGGAGGCCGACGGCCTGCCGCGCGGTAGCCTTCACGCTGCGCACACATGCGCACGACACCCTCACCACCGGCCGAGTACGGCCGCACCACCGGCGCGCATCTGGAGGAGCCACGGCGATGGCGGAACACACCAGCTCGAGCATCACGATCGAGGCGGCACCGGCCGACGTCATGGGGGTGATCGCCGACTTCGCCCGCTACCCCGACTGGACCGGCGAGGTGAAGGAGGCCGAGGTCCTCAAGGTCGACGACCAGGGCCGCGCCGAGCAGGTGCGTCTCGTCATGGACGCGGGTGCCATCAAGGACGACCAGACCCTGGCGTACACCTGGGTCAGCGACCACGAGGTCTCCTGGACCCTGGTCAAGTCCCAGATGCTGCGCTCCCTGGACGGCACCTACCTCCTCAAACCGACCGGTCCCCGCACGACCGAGGTGACCTACCGCCTCACCGTGGACGTCAAGATCCCCATGCTGGGCATGATCAAGCGCAAGGCGGAGAAGGTCATCATCGACCGCGCCCTGGCGGGCCTCAAGAAGCGGGTCGAGTCGATCGGCTCGTCCGGCTCAGCGGACGGCGCGTCGGACGGGTGACGACGGCACGAGCACCCCGACCGGGACCCGCGGGCCCACCCGCCTTTCCCCGGCCCCACGCGTTCCCGCACGGCCTCGTGCGGCCGCGTGCGGTCTCGCACGGCCTCGTGCGTCTTCACGCGTCCCCCGCCCTCCGTCCCCAGGCGTCTCATGGGGCCTCATGGGTCCTCGTGACTCCTCATGACTCCTCACGTCGGCCGTGAGGGCCGAGGGCACGCCGGTGCCGGAAACGCGGCACGGTCCCCGACGGGCCGCGCGGGTCGAGCCGCCCACCATCCCCCACCTACCGTTACCGTTCACCCCCATGCGCACCCTCCTGATCACGGGCCCCGGCGGCAGCGGCCGTACCACCGTCTCCGCCGCCACCGCACTGACCGCCGCCCGTGAAGGCGTGGAGACCCTCGTCCTCAGCGCCGACCGCACGGACACCCTGGGCACGGTGCTGGGAGTGCCCACCGGGGCCTCCCCGGTGCCGGCCGCTCCGCACCTCACCGCCTGGCGCCCCGACGCGGCGGCCGGCTTCCGGACGGACCTGGCCGCCTTCCAGGACCGCGCCCGCAACGTCCTGGACCTCCTCGGAGCCTCCCGTCTCGACGCCGAGGAGGTCACCCCGCTGCCCGGGGCCGAGGAGCTGGCCCTGCTGCGGGCGTTGCGCGACGCGGCCCTGTCGGAGCGGTTCGAGCTGCTGGTCGTCGACCTGCCGCCCGTGTCGCAGGCGCTCGCCCTGCTGGCCCTGCCCGAGGAGCTGCGCCGCTATCTGCGCCGCCTACTTCCCCCCGAGCGGCAGGCGGCCCGCGCCCTGCGCCCGGTCCTCGGCCGGCTCGCGGGGGTGCCCATGCCGGGGGAGTGGCTGTACGAGACGGCCGCCCGCTGGGACGTCGAGCTGGCCGCCGTGGAGGCGGTCGTCGCGGACCCCGGAACCTCCGTGCGCCTGGTGGCCGAGCCGGGCCCGGCCGGTGCGGACGCCGTCCGCGACGCGGTGCTCGGCCTGGCCGTGCGCGGTCTGGCCGTCGAGTCCCTGGTGGCCGGCCGTGTGCTGCCCGAGGCTCCCGCCGGCTCGTGGCTGGCGGGACCGGTCGCGCAGCAGCGCAAGGTCCTGGACGAGTGGGAGGAGAAGTACGACGTCCACCGGGCCGCCCATCTGGGCCGGGACCCGCGCGGGCCGGACGATCTCGCCGAGCTGGCCGTGCCCGGCGCCGCCCCGGCGACCGCCCGGGTCGAATGGCCCGTCACCGACCGGCTCGCCGAGGACGGGATGCTGGTGTGGCACATCCCGCTGCCCGGGGCCGTACGGGACGAGCTGGAGCTCATCCGGCGGGGCGACGAGCTGGTGCTGACCGTCGGCCCGTTCCGGCGCGTCGTGCCGCTGCCGTCGGCGCTGCGGCGGTGCTCGGTGGACGGGGCGGGACTGCGGGACGGCGAGCTGCGGATCCGTTTCGTGCCGGATCCCGCGCTGTGGCCGCGTGGCTGAGGAGGCACCGCCCGCCCGGACCGCGCCGTCCGCCCTCCTGCGCGAGATGAACCCCGCATCCCCGTTCGGGTAACGTCGTAGGGACGAACCGTAGTCAGGAGTCCGCCATGAGCGAAGAGCGCGTACCGTCCGACGCCGCTCAGGAGGAGCCCGGGAACAAGGCGCCGCAAGCCGACGCCGATGCGTGGGCCACGGCCTGCGCCGAGGACCTCGCACGGGAGAGGGACCGCCGTCGCTCCCAGTACGGCCCGCCTCCCGGCGCGGCCGCCGAGGAACTGCGCAAGTTCGTCGACACCGTGGCCGAGAAGCTGTCGTCGTTCCAGCCGCCGCTGCTCGGCGGGATCGCGGGGCCCATGGCCCAGCAGGTGGTGCGGCAGGTCGTGCAGCAGGCCAAGGCGGTCGTCGAGCCGGTCATAGAGCGGAACCCCGACGTGTTCGACCACCTCGCGGCGGCCGGCAGCGAACTTCTCGCCGCCTACCGCTCCGCCGTCGAGTCGCACGAGCGCCGCTGGACGATGTCCCGCACCGGCGACACCGACGACGGACCGAACCGGCTGAAGGACGAACTCACCGAGCTGGACGACCGCCCCGGCGGCCGCCGTGACCGCGGTGAGGGCACCGGCGGCGGCGAGCGCATCGACCTGGACTGATCCCCTCCCCGCGGAACCCGCCGCCGGGCCCGTCTCTCCCGGCGGACGGCGAACCGGTGGGGGCGGGGCCTCGGGTACGGTTGGCCATAGCGGGGCTCGACCGAAACTGAGGGATTCATGGGACTCACCATCGGCGTCGACATCGGCGGCACGAAGATTGCGGCCGGCGTGGTAGACGAGGAAGGAAACATCCTCTCGACCTTCAAGGTGCCGACCCCCACCACACCCGAGGCCATCGTGGACGCCATCGCCTCGGCGGTGGAGGGCGCACGCGCGGGACACGACATCGTCGGCGTGGGCATCGGCGCGGCCGGCTACGTCAACCGGCAGCGCTCCACCATCTACTTCGCCCCCAACATCGAGTGGCGCAACGAGCCGTTGAAGCAGAAGGTCGAGGAGCGCGTCGGCCTGCCGGTCGTCGTGGAGAACGACGCCAACGCCGCCGCCTGGGGCGAGTACAAGTTCGGTGCCGGCAAGGGCCATCGCAACGTCATCTGCATCACCCTCGGCACCGGCCTCGGCGGCGGCATCATCATCGGCAACAAGCTGCGCCGCGGTCACTTCGGCGTGGCCGCGGAGTTCGGCCACATCCGGATGGTCCCGGACGGGCTGCTGTGCGGCTGCGGCTCGCAGGGCTGCTGGGAGCAGTACGCCTCCGGGCGCGCCCTCGTCCGGTACGCCAAGCAGCGCGCCAACGCCACCCCCGAGAACGCCCGGCTGCTGCTGGAGCTCGGCGACGGCACTCCCGCCGGCATCGAGGGCAAGCACGTCTCCATGGCCGCCCGCCAGGGCTGCCCGGTGGCCGTCGACTCCTACCGCGAGCTGGCCCGCTGGGTCGGCGCGGGGCTCGCCGACCTGGCCTCCCTCTTCGACCCGTCCGCCTTCATCGTCGGCGGCGGTCTCTCCGACGAGGGCGAGCTGCTCCTGGAGCCGATCCGCAAGTCGTACCGGCGCTGGCTGGTCGGCGGCAACTGGCGCCCGGTCGCCGAGGTCCTCGCCGCTCAGCTCGGCAACAAGGCCGGTCTGGTGGGGGCGGCCGACCTGGCCCGGGAGCCAGACCCGGTCATGTAGCACCGCCGCGCCACACGCGGCCGCTCACCGTGCGCGCCCACCGCTCCCTCCCTCCCTTCCTTCCGGGGCCGGTGGGCGCCGCCGTACGGGGAACCGGGCCGGCCGGGCGTATGTTGATCGTCATGTTGCTGCCCCACTCCCGTACCGAGTCGGACGGCACCGCCGTCATCCGTGTCCTGAGCTACAACATCCGGTCGCTGCGGGACGACACCGAGGCCCTCGCCCGGGTGATCCGCGCCTGCGCGCCCGACCTGGTCCTCCTCCAGGAGGCGCCGCGCTTCTTCCGCTGGCGCAAGAAGCTGGCGAGACTGGCGGCGGCCTGCGACCTGGTGATCCTCACCGGGGGCGCGACGGCCGCGGGCCCGGCGATCCTCTGCTCGCTGCGGGTCGCGGTGGAACGCACCGAGGACGTGCTGCTGCCGCTCACCCCCGGTCTGCACCGGCGCGGCCTCGCCACGGCGGTCGTCCGGATCGCGGGCGCCCGGCTCGGCGTGCTCAGCTTCCACCTCTCGCTCGACAAGGACGAGCGGTACGCACAGGCCGGCATGGTCCTGGACAAGCTGGCCGGGATGGGCGTGGACCACGCGGTCGTGGGCGGCGACCTCAACGAGGGACCGGACGGCCCGGCGTTCCGGCGGCTGACCGGCCCGCTCCAGGACGGCTGGGCCACCGCTCCCTGGGGCGGCGAGCACACCTGGACGCCTGCCGGCGAGCCGCACCGGCGCATCGACGCCGTCCTCGCGACCCGCGGCATCGAGGTCCTCGGCTGCGGGGTGCCCTCCCCGCGCTCCGCCTCACCCGCGCGGGGGGACGCCTCTCAGGGCCGCCCCCACGTGACGGAGGCGGACCTGGCGGCGGCCACGGACCATCTGCCGGTGCTGGCCGCCCTCAGGGTCCCGGCGGCCGTCCCGGCGGCCCGGCGGCCCGCACAGCCGCAGCCGTAGCTCAGACCACCGCGCCGCGGCCCGGGTCGTCGTCCTCCTCGTCCGGGTTCATGCGTGCCACCAGCGTCGCGAAGCCGCCGAGGAAGCCGCCGATGCCGAGCGTGGCGAGCCACCACGTCATCTCCCAGTCGAACATGACGGCCAGCAGAAGCAGGACGGGACCGCCGATCACCGCGAACCAGGCGCTCATCGTCACCGCGTCGACGGAGGACAGCGGCGGCGGCTCCGGCGGGACGAAGTGGCCCTCGTCGTCCTCGTCGAAGTCGTCGTCGGACGGCTCGGCGAGCGAGTAGTCGCGCGGTCCCACGCCCCCGAGGCCGACCCCGGGCGCGAAGGAGACCGAACTGCCCAGCGGCCCGGCCGGGGCGGGCCCGTCGCCGTCCTTGCCGCTTCTTTTCTCCGCGTTCTCCGCGTTCTCCCCGCCGCCGGTGTCCGCCTCGGGCCCGTCGTCACCGGGCTCCGGCGGCAGGGCGAGGTCCCGGACCGGACGGCGGGGCCGCGCCCCCGGCGGGTCCGGCGGCTCCTCGCCGTACCCGGCGACGATCGCCGCCCAGGCGGCCTCCTCGTCGGCGTCGAGAGGGGCACCGCCCCTGCCGCCGGGCTCCCCGGACCCGCCGGCCCTCCCGGCCGGCTGCACCGGGTCGGCCGGCTCCCGGCCCTCGCGGTTCTCGCGGTCGGAGTCGTGCTCAGCCACCTGCGGCCGTCCCTTCCTTGCCGACACTGGGTGCGAGCCGGCCGATGAAGGCGTAGCTCTCCTCGAAGATCCGGTCCGCATCGTGGTCCAACGTAGCGACGTGGTAACTGTGTTCCAGCAGGACCTCCGTGACGTCCGTGGAGGAGACGCGGCCGAGGACCCGGGCCGAGTCGGCCGGCGGCACCACATGGTCCCGCGGGCTGCGCAGAAGCAGCAGCGGCTGTGTGACCTGGGGAAGCTCGCCGTCGACCAGCCGGAGGAAGGTCCTGAGCGAGTGCGCCGCGTGCAACGGCACCCGGTCGTACCCCAGTTCGGCGGCACCCTCCTTGGCGATGTCGCTCGCGATGCCCTTCCGCGTCCGCACCAGATGGCGGGCCACGGGCAGCGCGTACGCCGACAGACCGTGGATCCTGACGGCCGGGTTGACCACCACGACCCCGGCGACCGCGTCCCCGTGCCGGGCGGCCAGCCGCAGCGCGAGGGCGCCGCCCATGGACAGACCGGCCACGAACACGTACGCGCACCGCTCGCGCAGCAGGCGCAGCGCGCGGTCCACCTCCGCGTACCAGTCCTGCCAGCCGGTGAGCTGCAGATCCTCCCAGCGCGTGCCGTGTCCGGGCAGCAGCGGGAGCGAGACGGTCAGACCGCGCTCGGCGAGATACTCCCCCCAGGGGCGCAGCGACTGGGGGGTTCCGGTGAAACCGTGGCAGAGGAGCACACCGACCTCCCCGCCGTCGTGGCGGTACGGCTCGGCTCCGGGGAGCACCGGCACGTCGCTCTCCTGTGTGTGTCGGGGGCAGGTATTTCACCGTACGCGACCGCACGGGCACCGACCAGGGCCGCAGGGGCCCAGGACCGGTCGCGGGAGTTATTGTCTGATCGGCGCACACAGGAAGGCAGTGGGTTGTTCTACAGCACGTTGAAGGTGGCCCTCGGGGGACCGCTGAGGCTGGCCTTCAGGCCCTGGGTGGAGGGCCTGGAGAACGTACCGGCCGAGGGGCCCGCCATTCTGGCCAGCAACCACCTGTCCTTCTCCGACTCCTTCTTCCTGCCCGCGGTGCTCGACCGCAAGGTCACCTTCATCGCGAAGGCCGAGTACTTCACCACGCCCGGGCTGAAGGGCCGGCTGACCGCCGCGTTCTTCAAGGGGGCCGGCCAGCTCCCGGTGGACCGCTCCGGAGCCCGCGGCGCCGGCGAGGCGGCGGTCAGAAGCGGCATGGAGGTGCTCAGGCGCGGCGAGCTGTTCGGCATCTACCCGGAGGGCACCCGCTCGCCCGACGGCCGCCTCTACCGCGGCAAGCCGGGCGGCCTGGCCCGCGTCGCCCTGGCCACCGGGGCGCCCGTCATCCCGGTCGCCATGATCGGCACGGAGAAGATCCAGCCGCCCGGGAAGATCGTTCCCAAGCTGATGCGTCCCGGCATCCGCATCGGCAAACCCCTGGACTTCAGCCGTTACCAGGGCATGGAGCACGACCGTTTCGTGCTGCGCGCGGTGACGGACGAGGTCATGTACGAAATCATGAAGCTCTCCGGCCAGGAGTACGTCGACATCTACGCCACCGCCGCCAAGCGGCAGCTCGCGGAGGCCGCGAAGGCCGCGAAGGAGGAGGGCGGCGCGAAGACCGCGGGGGCGGCGGACTGAGCGGAGCGGGAAAAGCGGCGGCCGGTGCGGCCGGGAGGGCCGTGAAGGCGGCCGGGGCCGTGCCGCACCATGCCGGAAGGAACGGGCCGGGAAGGAACGGGCCGAGAAGGAGAAGCAGGCGGATCGGGGCGAACCACCAGGGGGGGACATGCCGGAGCGCGAGCAGGCCATGAGGATGTCGGTGGAGCAGCCGCTGTGGCGCGCGCTCGCCGGATACCGCGTGCTGACCATGCTCTACGCGATCGGCCTGTTCGCCACCGCCCACGACCAGTTCCCCCGGCCCTGGGTCGCCGTCGCCTTCTTCGGCGTCCTGTTCGTGTGGACCCTGGCCACCCTCCCCAAGGTCGCGAACGCCGCGAGCTGCACCAGGCGCTTCCTGGCCGCCGACCTCACCCTCGCCCTGACCGGCATCCTCCTCACGCCCGTCGCCGACGCCCCCGAGCGGATCGCGGACGGCGGCCCGACCCTGCCGACGATCTGGACCGCCGGCTCCGTCCTCGCCTTCGCCATCAAGGGCGGCTGGCGCTGGGCCGCCCTCGCCTCCACCGCGGTCGCCGTCGCCAACCTGGTCGAGCGCGGCTCCCCGGCCCGTGACACCGTGCACGCCGTGATCCTGGTCTGGGTCGCCTCCATCGCGATCGGTTATGTCGTCGAGGTCGCCCGGGCCTCCGAGCGCACCCTCGCCCGCGCCCTGGAGATCGAGGCGGCCACCCGTGAACGGGAGCGTCTGGCCCGGGACATCCACGACGGCGTGCTGCAGGTGCTCGCCATGGTGCAGCGGCGCGGCGCGGTGATCGGCGGCGAGGCGGCGGAGCTGGGCCGGCTGGCGGGGGAGCAGGAGGCGGCGCTGCGCACCCTGGTCTCCGGCGGCCCGGTCCCCGCCCCCCGGAGGTCCGGGGACACGGGCGGGGAGACGGCCGTCCGGGACGCCGGCGACCGCGCGGGCGACCGCCGCGGCGAGGACGGCGAGGAGCACGACGGACCCGTCGACCTGCGCTCGCTGCTCGCCCCCTGCGCCGGTCCCCGGGTCAGCCTCGCCGAACCGGGAGCCCCGGTGCTGCTGCCGTACGCCGTCGCCCGTGAGGTGGCCGGGGCCGTCGGGGCCGCACTGGACAACGTCCGCAAGCACGTGGGCGAGGACGCGCGGGCCTGGATCCTGCTCGAGGACGAACCGGAGGCGGTGACCGTGACCGTGCGGGACGACGGTCCGGGCATCCCGCAGGGACGGCTCGACCAGGCCGAGCGCGAGGGCCGGCTCGGCGTGTCCCTGTCGATCAAGGGCCGGATGCGCGACATCGGCGGCACCGCCGAGCTGATCTCGGTGCCGGGCCAGGGCACGGAGGTCGAACTCACCGTACCGAAGAGCGCGATGACGAACGCACCGGAGAAGACGAGCACCCGGGGGAAGGCGGAGAGCCGATGAGCGCAGAGCAGGGCCCGATCAAGGTGATGGTGGTCGACGACCACCCGATGTGGCGCGACGCCGTCGCCCGCGACCTGACCGAGGCCGGCTTCGAGGTCGTCGCCACCGCGGGCGACGGCGAGCAGGCGGTGCGCCGCGCCCGGGCGGCGGCGCCCGACGTCCTCGTCCTCGACCTGAACCTGCCCAGGAAGCCCGGTGTCCAGGTCTGCAAGGAACTCGTCGCCGCCGACCCGTCGTTGCGCGTGCTGGTGCTGTCCGCGAGCGGCGAGCACGCCGACGTGCTGGAGGCGGTGAAGTCGGGCGCCACGGGCTATCTGGTGAAATCGGCCTCCACCCAGGAGCTGCTGGAGGCGGTGCGCCGCACGGCCTCCGGCGACCCGGTGTTCACCCCGGGCCTG
This sequence comes from Streptomyces thermovulgaris, assembly GCF_002155915.1. Classification (GTDB taxonomy): domain Bacteria; phylum Actinomycetota; class Actinomycetes; order Streptomycetales; family Streptomycetaceae; genus Streptomyces; species Streptomyces thermovulgaris. The sequence goes on from NZ_MUME01000096.1 coordinate 25,788, forward strand.
GCCGGCCTGGTCCTCGGCGAGTACCGGAGGCTGGCCGCCGAGCCCGCGCCCGCGGCGGACACCGGCACACCGAAGGCACCCCGGCTCACCAACCGCGAGACCGAGGTGCTGCGCCTGGTCGCCAAGGGGCTGAGCTACAAGCAGATCGCCGAGCGCCTGGTGATCTCCCACCGCACGGTGCAGAACCATGTGCAGAACACCCTGGGCAAGCTGCAGCTGCACAACCGGGTGGAGCTGGTGCGGTACGCCATCGAACAGGGACTTGACGACGCGTAGGCCGGCGCACGTGCCGACGCCCGGGCCGGCCACGGATCCCCGGAGTAAACCCCGCATTCTCCGGCACAGTCGTCCTTCCGGGTGATTTCTCCCGTGTCGACGGATGATCAACTGCCGGGCAAATCGCCGGAATTGACCTTCCCGCACATATCGGAGTGACGTGCGTCACCATTAGCGTGAGCCTCACCACGAAACCTGCGGTGAAGGGACATTTCCATGCGGGTCGGAGTACTGACCGGAGGCGGCGACTGCCCCGGACTCAACGCCGTCATCCGGGGCGTCGTCCGCAAGGGCGTGCAGGAGTACGGCTACGACTTCGTCGGCTTCCGGGACGGCTGGCGGGGGCCGCTGGAGAACGACACCGTCCGTCTCGACATCCCCGCGGTGCGCGGCATCCTGCCGCGCGGCGGCACCATCCTCGGCTCCTCGCGGACCAACCCCTTCGTCCAGGAGGACGGCGTCCGGCGGATCAAGGACAACCTCGCCAAGCAGGAGGTCGAGGCGCTCATCGCGATCGGCGGCGAGGACACCCTCGGCGTGGCCGCACGGCTCAGCGACGAGTACGGCGTGCCCTGCGTCGGCGTGCCCAAGACCATCGACAACGACCTGTCGGCCACCGACTACACCTTCGGCTTCGACACCGCCGTGAGCATCGCCACCGAGGCGATCGACCGGCTGCACACCACCGCCGAGTCCCATATGCGGGTCCTGGTCTGCGAGGTGATGGGCCGGCACGCCGGCTGGATCGCCCTGCACGCCGGTCTCGCCGGCGGTGCCAACGTCATCCTCATTCCCGAGCAGCGTTTCGACCTCGACCAGGTGTGCGCCTGGATCACCTCCCGCTTCAAGGCGTCCTACGCCCCGATCGTCGTCGTCGCCGAGGGGGCCATGCCCAAGGACGGCGACATGGTGCTGAAGGACTCCTCGCGGGACTCCTTCGGACACGTCCGTCTCTCCGGCATCGGCGAGTGGCTGGCCAAGGAGATCGAGAAGCGCACCGGCAAGGAGGCCCGGACCACCGTCCTCGGGCACATCCAGCGCGGCGGCACGCCCACCGCCTTCGACCGCTGGCTGGCCACCCGCTTCGGGCTGCACGCCATCGACTGCGTCCACGACGGCGACTTCGGCAAGATGGTCGCCCTGCGCGGCACCGACATCGTCCGTGTCCCGATCTCCGAGGCCACGGCGAAGCTGAAGACGGTGGACCCCAAGCTGTACGAGGAGGCCGGGGTCTTCTTCGGCTGACACCGGGCCGGCCCCGGGTGCGGGCCGCACCCGGCCGGCGGTCCGCGCCACGGCGCCGGCCGGCACCGGTCACGGCCGGCGCAGCAGGGGCGCGGCCAGCAGCCCGGAGAGAATCTCCTGGCCGTTCAGCGTCAGCACGGACTCCGGGTGGAACTGCAGACCGGCGAACCCGGGGCCGCGCAGCGCGTGCACCTCACCGCTGGCGCTCCGGCTCACCTCCACGCCGTGCGCGGCGAGTTCGGCATGGGCCTCGTCGTCGCAGAGCGCCACGAAGCTGTTGTAGAAGCCGACGGTCTCGGTGCGGCCGAACAGGTCGATCGTCGTCTGCGCTCCCTGGTACGGCACCTTCTTGCGCACGATCTCCAGCCCCAGCTCGGCCGCGATCAGCTCATGCCCCAGACAGACGCCCAGCACACTGTGCCGGCGCTCCCTGATCACCTCGGCGGTCAGGGCACGCAGCAGACGCATCTTCGGGTCGGTCGGGTCGGAGGGGTCGCCGGGGCCGGGGCCGAGGACCACCGGGCCCTCGTGCGCCAGGACGGCCTCCCGCAGCCCGTCCTCGTCGTAGCGGCGGACGGTCACCGCGAGCCCCGAGGACCGCAGCACATGGGCGAGCATCGCGGTGAAGGTGTCCTCGCCGTCCACGACCAGCGCGTGCCCCTCCGGGCGGTCCGGCCGCTTCTGCATCCGCAGCCAGAACGGCGCCAGCAGGGCCCGGCGCCCGTCCAGCGCCGCCCGCACCCGCGGGTCGTCGGCGAGCCGGGGCCGCCGCGGCTCCGTGCGCGGCCGGCCGGGCCGTACGCCCAGTGCCGTCAGCATCCCCGCCGCCTTCGCATGGGTCTCCGCGACCTCGCTCTCCGGGTCCGAGCCGCGGACCAGGGTGGCGCCGACGGACAGCCGCAGCCGCCCGGAGGCGTCGATGTCGGCGGTGCGGATCAGGATGGGGGAGTCGAGGGTCGGGCCGCCGCCGGGGTCGCGGCCGAGCAGGGCGAGGGCACCGGCGTAGTAGCCGCGCCCCGTGGTCTCGTACCGCTCGACGACCCGGCAGGCGTTCTGCACGGGCGAGCCGGTGACGGTGGCGGCGAACATGGTCTCCCTGAGCACGTCCCGCACATCCAGGGACGACCGCCCGCGCAGCTCGTACTCGGTGTGCGCGAGGTGGGCCATCTCCCTCAGCCGCGGCCCCACGACGACCCCGCCCCTGTCGCCGACGGTGCACATCATCTTGAGCTCCTCGTCGACGACCATCGACAGCTCCTCGATCTCCTTGCCGTCGGCGAGGAAGTCCAGCAGATGCCCGGGCGTCGGCCCCTCGGGGGGATACCGGTAGGTGCCGCTGATCGGGTTCATCACCACGGTTCCGCCGGACATCCGCACATGCACCTCGGGACTGGCGCCCACCAGCGTCCGCCCGCCCGTCCCCGGGCCCTGCCCGCCGGGGCCCACCCGGTCCCCGGTGTGCACGACGAAGGTCCAGTACGCGCCCCGCTCCTGCGTCAGCAGCCGCCGGAACAGGGCCAGGGCGTCGGCCCGCCCGAACCCCGGGATGCGGCCCCGGTACGTCCGCCGGATCACGAAGTTCGCGCCCTCGCCCGCGCCGATCTCCTCGCGCAGCACGCGCCGGACGATCTCCGCGTACTCCTCGTCGTCCACGTCGAAGCCCTCGTCCTCGACGCGCACCCGGTGCGCGGGAAGCCGCTCCAGCGCCTCGGCCAGCGGAAGGGCGTGTCTCTCCTCGGGGGTCAGCACCAGCAGCGGAGTGCCGTCGTCGCGCACGTCGAAGCCGCGCTCCCGGATCTGCCGGAAGGGGATCAGCGCAAGGCCCTCGTCGGGCAGCTCGGCCAGACGGTCGTGGGCGGTCACCGGGCCGAGCAGCACCTCGACCAGGTCGTGGTCGTGCCCGGGGGTGCGCCGGCGGAGCAGGGCGAAGGGGCGTGGGTCGTGCAGCAGGCGTGCCAGGTCCATGGGGCGGTTCCTCGTGTGCCGTCGTGTCGGTTCTCCGTCGATGGCCGCCGGCCTTCGCCGGTGTGCCGCCGATGCCGGTGAGGAACGGCCCGGGCGCCCGAAACGCCGAAGACCGCCCCTCGGGCGGCCTTCGCAGAGTGTGGGTACGCGCAGTCGGCGGGCCGCCTAAGGAGCGGTCCACCACCAGTTCCGGTGCAGGGATGCGCGTACGGACATGCCCGCACCCTACCGCACACGAGGTCGCCCGGACGCACCACACGGCGGTTTCCGGCGCGGGCGGGGGGTGGAAGGGAGGACGAGGACAGGCGCCGGCCGGGCGAGAACCCGCCCGCGCTCCGCCGCACGTGCCGTGCCCGACCCAGGAGTACGCCATGTCCGCATCGCGCCCCCCACGAACATCACGCCCGGTCCGGCGGGCGCTCACCGCGCTCGCCGTCTGCGCACTGCTCGTGGCCGGCTCGCCGGCCGCCGCCCGTACGGCATCCGACGGGGACACCAAGACGGTGACGTACCGCGGTCACACGTTCACCGTTCCGGCCGACTGGCAGGTCGTCGACCTCGAGAAGAACCCGACGGCCTGCGTCCGTTTCGACCGCCACGCCGTCTACCTCGGCGAGCCCGGGGAGCAGCAGGACTGCCCCGCGCGCGCCGCCGGACGCACCGAGGCCCTGTGGGTGCGGCCCGCGGCGGCCACGAAGGCCTCCGTCACCGAGGACCGCGTCTCCCGGGTCTTCCGGGCCACGGCCACCGACGAGGGGGTCGAGATCACGGCCCCGTACCACCAGGACCGCGCGACGGTCCAGCGGGTGCTGGAGAGCGCCGGGCTGCCGGTCTCCTCCGCCCGCGCCGAACAGCCGGGCGACATCCCCTCCGCCCTCGCCGTGCCCGCCGACGCGACCGCTTACCGGGGCAAGGGCTTCGACACCTGCGCCGCCCCGAGCCAGACGGCCATGGACGCCTGGAGGGCCGGCTCGCCCTACCGGGCCGTGGGCATCTACATCGGCGGCATCAACCGCGCCTGCGCCCAGGCCAGGCTGACCCCCGAGTGGGTGCGGACGCAGTACACGAACGGGTGGCGTTTCTTCCCGCTCTACGTCGGTCCGCAGCCCACCTCCGGCGCGGGCAGCTGCCAGAACGACTGCGCGGCCATCACCGACCCGGTGCCGCAGGGGAGGGCCGCCGCCGAGGACGCGGTCGCCCGGGCCGCCGCGCTCGGCCTGGGCAAGGGATCGGTGCTCTACAACAACGTGGAGCAGTACACGCGCGGCGGCACCCTCACCACCCGCGTCCTCGGCTATCTGGAGGCCTGGACCGAGCGGCTGCACGAACTGGGCTACCGCTCCGGCGCGTACGGCAGCGTCTCCTCCCTGGTCCTCGACCTGGTCGACAACGCCGCGAAGACCACTCTCCCCGATGTGATCTTCTTTGCGCACTGGAACGGCGAGGCCACCACCGACCACCCCAGCCTGCCCGCCACGATGTGGGCGAAGCAGCAGCGCATCCACCAGTACGCGGGCGACAGGACCGAGACCTACAAAGGGGTGACCATCAACATCGACCGGGACCAACTGGACGTCGGAACCGGCGCATGACCGCTGGGCGCACCCCTCGCACCGCCCCCCTTTTCCTCTTTCCGTCCCTCGCGCACCGCCCTTTCGGGCCGCTGCTTCGCGTCACCCGTCTCGTCCCATCCGCCTCACACCATCTGTCTCATTTGATGAGCAGTTGAGCAGGCCGGTCGGGCGACCCCGTAGGGTGGAAGACGTGACCGTGAACGCTAAGACCAGCCCGAGTGCTGGCAACACCTGGCGAAATCTGCCCGCGGCGCAGCAGCCCGAGTACCCCGACCCCGAGGCTCTGCGCGCAGTGATCGCGGACCTCGAGACGTATCCGCCGCTCGTCTTCGCAGGCGAGTGCGACCAGCTGCGCGCCCGGATGGGAGCCGTTGCCAGGGGCGAGGCGTTCCTCCTGCAGGGAGGCGACTGCGCCGAGACGTTCGACGCGGTGTCCGCCGACCAGATCCGCAACAAGCTCAAGACCCTGCTCCAGATGGGCGCCGTGCTCACGTACGCCGCCTCGGTGCCGGTGGTGAAGGTCGGCCGGATCGCCGGCCAGTACTCCAAGCCGCGCTCCAAGCCGACCGAGACCCGTGACGGGGTGACGCTGCCGAGCTACCGGGGCGACGCGGTCAACGGCTTCGAGTTCACCGAGGCCGCCCGGGTGCCGGACCCGGAGCGGCTGAAGCGGATGTACCACGCCTCGGCCGCCACGCTGAACCTGGTGCGCGCCTTCACCACCGGCGGCTACGCCGACCTGCGCCAGGTGCACGCCTGGAACCAGGACTTCGTGAAGTCCTCCCCCTCCGGCCAGCGCTACGAGCAGCTCGCCCGTGAGATCGACAACGCGCTCAACTTCATGCGGGCCTGCGGCGCGGACCCGGAGGAGTTCAAGACCGTCGAGTTCTACTCCTCGCACGAGGCGCTGCTGCTCGACTACGAGGCGGCGCTGACCCGTGTCGACTCGCGCACCGGGCAGCTGTACGACGTCTCGGCGCACATGCTGTGGATCGGCGAGCGCACCCGGCAGCTGGACCACGCGCACATCGAGTTCGCCTCGAAGATCCGCAACCCGATCGGTGTCAAGCTCGGCCCGACCACGACGGCCGAGGAGGCGCTGCAGTACATCGAGCGGCTCGACCCCGACCGGGAGCCGGGCCGGCTGACGTTCATCGTCCGCATGGGCGCCGACAAGATCCGCGACCGGCTTCCCGAGCTGGTGGAGAAGGTCACGGCGTCGGGCGCGACCGTGGCCTGGGTGACCGACCCGATGCACGGCAACACCTTCGAGGCGGCCTCCGGCCACAAGACCCGCCGCTTCGACGACGTGCTCGACGAGGTCAAGGGCTTCTTCGAGGTGCACAAGGCGCTGGGCACGCACCCGGGCGGCATCCATGTGGAGCTGACCGGTGACGACGTCACCGAGTGCGTGGGCGGCGGCGACGAGATCTTCGTCGACGACCTGCACCAGCGCTACGAGACGGCCTGCGACCCGCGGCTGAACCGCAGCCAGTCCCTCGACCTGGCGTTCCTCGTCGCGGAGATGTACCGGAACCAGTGAGACGGCCGCCTCGCGGGAGGCGCACCGGGTGGGGCGCGGATCACACACGATCCGCGCCCCACCCGGCTTTTGCGCCTCTCGCGGGGGCGAGTAAGGTTAGGTTTGCCTTACCGAGAATGCGGAAGGGTGTCGTCGAACCGTTCCCGGCGCAGGGGTGAACCGCGTGTACGTCTGCAGTTGCTTCGCCGTCACCGAGCAGCAGGTCGAGCAGCACGCGGAGAACGGCGCCCGCACCCCCCGCCAGATCGCCTCGGTGTGCAAGGCGGGCACGGACTGCGGCTCGTGCGTCCGCCGTATCCAGGCCCTCCTCGGCAGAGGCGCGGCCCCGCACCGGGAGACGGCCGGCCGGGGGCGTCCTCTTCCGGCGGGCCCGGCCATGGCCCCGGCCCCGTGCCCGGACCTCGGCGAGGCCGCCTAGTCCTCCGGCCGGTCCCCGCTTCCTGCCGTGCCGGTCACTCCTCCGGCTGTTCGACCACCTGGGCGAGGTAGAGGGCCTCGCCGAGCTTGTCCACCAGCTCCAGCTGGGTCTCCAGGTAGTCGATGTGGTGCTCCTCGTCGGCGAGGATGTCCTCGAAGATGTTCGCCGACGTGATGTCGCCCTTCGCCCGCATCATCTCGATCCCGCGCCGCAGCCGGTCGACGGCCTCGAGCTCGATCTGCCGGTCCGCCTCGAACATCTCCGTCACGGTCTGCCCCACGCGGACGTGGAACAGCCGCTGGTAGTTGGGCAGACCCTCGAGGAACAGGATCCGGTCCGTGAGGACCTCGGCGTGCTTCATCTCGTCGAACGACTCGCGGCGCGTGTACCGCGCGAGTTTGTACCAGCCGTTGTTCTCCTGCATCTTCGCGTGCAGGAAGTACTGGTTGATGGCGGTCAGTTCAGCGGTGAGCTGCTCGTTGAGGAACTCGATGATCTCGGGGTCGCCTTGCATCGTCAAGGCTCCTTCCGCACGGGGGGCGGGGCTGGCGGTTGCGCGGCATGATTCCACCGGCCCTCACGGCTGTCCAGTAAGTTCACACTCAGTATGAATTGCCCCGATTACCCCGGGGCTGGTCATGTGCACCCTCCTGCGTCTGCCAGGATGGAGTCATGGGTCAGCCGGTGGAACGCACGTCCGGGAACGTGTCTGGAGGGGTGTCGCAGGGGGCGGTGCAGCCGGGGCTTCCGCCGGGACAGCGGTCGCAGCGGGGCTGGCCGGTCACCCACTACGGGCCGGTGCCCAGGTTCCGGCCCGAACGCTGGGACTTCCGGGTCTTCGGCGCCACCGCCGACGGGGAGAAGCACAGCTGGACCCACGAGGAGTTCACGACCCTGCCCTACACCACCGTGGTGGCCGACCTGCACTGCGTCACGAGGTACAGCGTGCTCGGCGCCGAGTGGGGCGGCATCCTGGCCCGCACCATCCTGGAGCTCGTCCCGCCCGCCCCGGAGGTCACCCATGTGATGGCGTGGGCGGAGTACGGCTACAGCGCCAATCTGCGCCTGTCCGACTTCGCCTCCGAGCGCACCCTCTTCGCCACCCACAAGGACGGCGAACTGCTCACCGCCGAGCACGGCTTCCCGCTCCGTCTGATCGTCCCCCACCTCTACGGCTGGAAGGGCCCCAAGTGGGTCCGCGGCGTGGAGTACATGACCGCCGACCGCCGCGGCTTCTGGGAGGAGCGCGGCTACCACAACATCGGCGACGTCTGGAAGGAGCAGCGGTACTCCTACCAGGAGGAACCGGGGGACGGACCGGAGCTGTGACGGCGGCGCGGCTCAGCCGTCCCTGAGCTTCTTCAGCAGGGCCACGTCCGCCGCGTGGCCCTCCTTGCCGCCCGGGGTCTCGATGATCAGGGGGACGCCCTCGGTGGCGGGGTGGGTCATCAGGGCACGGAAGGGGTCCGCGCCGATGTGACCGGCGCCGATGTTCGCGTGCCGGTCCTTGCGCGCACCGGCCGCGTCCTTGGAGTCGTTGGCGTGGATCAGCTTCAGCCGTCCCTCGCCGACCGTCTCCACCAGCCGGTCCAGCGTCCGGTGCATGCCGTCCGGGCCGGTCAGGTCGTGCCCGGCGGCGAAGACATGGCAGGTGTCCAGGCACACACCGAGCCTCGGATGGGCGTCCAGCGCCTCGAAGTACGGCCCGAGGTCCCGGATGCGGGAACAGAGGGAGGCACCCTGTCCCGCGGTCGGCTCCAGCAGCAGACACGGGTCGTCGTCGTGGGTGAGCTCGTCGAGCAGCGGCAGCAGATGCTCCCGCACCTGCTTCAGCGCCGCCGCCCGGTCCCGGCCGCCGGTCGCGCTCCCGGTGTGCACCACGACACCCAGGGCGCCGATCTCCCGCCCGCGCCGCAGCGAGTGCCGCAGCGACTGGACGGACCGCTCCACGGTCGCCTCGGTGTGCGAACCGAAGTTGATCAGATAGGGCGCGTGGACGTACGCCGGGATCGACTCCTCGGCGCAGGCCGTGCGGAACGCCTCGTCCTGCCGCGGATCGCCGGAGGGCGTGGCCCAGCCGCGCGGGTTGGCGACGAAGACCTGCACGGCCTCGGCCCTCAGCTCACGGGCATAGGACAGGCCCACCGAGTACAGCCCGCCGGCGACGGGCACATGGCCGCCGACGGGGTTGCGGAGGGGGCCGGGAAGGGCGCGGGACTGCTCACTGCTCACCTGTTCAGGGTGTCATGTGCCCGGCGGGACGTGGCCGCCGGGCGCCCTGCGTCCGTCGCCCGGGCCCTCCTTGGGGCTCACCGGATGGTGATCGTGACCGTCGATCCCTTCGGGGCCAGGTCGCCGCCCTTCACGGACTGCCGCCGGACGGTGTCGCCGAACAGCCCGAGCAGACCGCGGTCCTCCTCGACCGCGAAGCCGGCGGCCTCCAGCTCGCTCCTGGCCTCGTCCACCTTCTTGCCGACCACGTCCGGCACCCTGACCATCTCCGGGCCCTTGGACAGCGTCAGCGTGACCGTGCCGCCCTCGGCGATCCGGCTGCCGCCCGCCGGGGCCTGCCGGGCGACCCGGCCCTTGTCGAACTCGGAGTTCACCTGCTCGGAGGCGATCCGCACCTTCAGACCGGCGCCCTCCAGGGCGGACTTCGCCTGGTCCAGGTCCTTGCCGGTGACGTCCGGCACGTCCACCGCGCGGCCCTTGCTGACGACGAGCGCGATCGCCGAGCCGGCGCGCCGCTCGGTGCCCGCCGCGGGCCTGGTGGCGATCACCGAGCCCCTGGCCACGCTCTCGCTGAACTCCCGGGTCACCATGCCCGGCTCCAGCCCCGCCTTCTTCAGCAGGGACCGTGCCTCGTCCAGCGGACGGCCCTGGAGATCGGGCACCTTCACGATCCGCGGTCCGTCGGAGACGGTGAGCGTCACCGAGCCGCGGACACGGATCCGGGTACCCGCCTCGGGGTCCGTACTGATCACCGTGCCGCGCTCGACCGTGTCGCTGTGGGCGTGCCTGACCTCCTTGACCTCGAGGCCGGCCTCCTCCAGCCGCTTCCTGGCCTCCGCCTCGGTCTTCGCCAGCAGCGGCGGGACCTTGGTGAACTGGCCCGAGTTGATGTACCACACCCCTCCGCCGAGGAGGAGGACCAGCAGGGCGGCGGCGACGACCGTGAGCGGTCTCCGCCGGAGCCGGAACGGCAGCCGCGGACCGGACGGCGGCGGAGGCGTCTCGAGACGGGCGGTACGGTCCAGGCCGTCCCCGGCCGGTTCCGCCCCGGGGCCCCCGCCGGCGGACGGGCGGCGCGGCACCGTGAGCGCACGCGGGATCACGCTCGTGCGGTCCTCCGCGTTGTCGTGCTCCGTGGAGCGGGCCTGCGGCGGCAGGGCGTCCAGCTGCTCCTCGCTGAGCCGGGCGCGTGCCTCGCGGACGCGGGCGAGCAGCGCGACCGCGTCCTGCGGCCGGTCGTCCGGGACGCGCGCGGTGGCCCGGGCGACCAGCTCGTCCAGCTCCTGCGGCAGCCCCGGAACGGCGGCCGACGGAGCCGGCACGTCCTCGTGGAGGTGCCGGTAGAGGACCTGGGCGGGGGACTCCCCCTGGTGCGGCTTCTCGCCGGTCAGCATCTCGTACAGCACGACACCGCACGCGTACACGTCGACCCGGGGGTCGGCCGTGCCGTGCTCGATCTGCTCCGGCGCGAGGTAGGAGACGGTGCCGAGGACGGCCCCGGTGGTGTTCGTCGCCGTGTCCACGGAGCGCACCAGCCCGAAGTCGGCGACCTTGACCCGGCCGTCGTCCCCTATCAGGACGTTCTCCGGCTTCATGTCCCGGTGCACGAACCCGGCGCGGTGCGCGGCGCCCAGCGCGGCGAGCATCGGCTCCAGGATGTCCAGCGCGGCCCGCGGCTGCAGCGCCCCGCGTTCGCGCAGCACGTCGCGCAGGGTGCAGCCGGGGACGTACTCCATCGCGAGGTACACGTACGACCCGTCGGTGCCCTGGTCGAAGACCTGCACCACGTTCGGGTGGGAGAGCCGGGCGACCGACTTGGCCTCCCGGATGAACCGTGCGACGAACGAGCCGTCGGCCGCGAGCGACGGATGCATCACCTTGAGCGCGAGGACCCGGTCCAGCCGGGTGTCCATGGCCCGGTAGACCGTGGCCATTCCGCCGGCGGCGATCCGCGCGTCGACGCGGTAACGGCCGTCGAGCACCTGCCCGACGAGAGGGTCCTGAAGGGTCGTGTCCACGCAGGTGAGTCTACGAGCAGCCCCGGGCGGTCCCTCCGGACTGCGACCGACCTGTGACGGTCCGGGGGCACTTGTGCCCCGTGCCGCGGGAGCGGGCGGACCCGCCCCCGCGGCACGGCTCAGGCCGCCCCGAAGGCGGGCCGCTCCGGATCCAGCCGCGCCAGCCCCTCCATGGGGGAGGACGCCTCGGCGAAGTGCCGCTTGGGGATCCGCCCGGCCAGCCGCGCCAGCCGCCCCGCCTCGACCGCGTGCTTCATGGCCCGGGCCATGGTGACCGGCTCCTGCGCCCGGGTGACCGCCGAGGCGAGCATCACCCCCGCGCACCCCAGCTCCATGGCCAGCGCCACGTCCGAGGCCGTCCCCGCCCCCGCGTCCAGGATCACCGGCACGCGCGCCTGCTCCACGATCAGCTGGAAGTTGTGCGGGTTCCGGATGCCCAGCCCGGACCCGATCGAACTGCTGGACGCGGCGGAGACGCTGGTCGACGACGGGTTCACGGTGCTGCCGTACACGAACGACGACCCGGTGCTCGCCCGGAGGCTGGAGGACGTCGGCTGTGCGGCGATCATGCCGCTGGGGTCGCCGATCGGGTCCGGGCTGGGCA
>NZ_MUME01000097.1 GCF_002155915.1 Streptomyces thermovulgaris
CCGGCGCTGGTCTTGAGCCACTGGCCGGCCTTGAGATCGGTGGCGTCGATCCATTCACCGAGCTCGGGGACCCAGAAGGGGTGTCCGTCAGTGGCGGTGACAGTGGCCGTTTCAGAGCCCTGGTGGCCGTCGATGTCAATCGTGACCTCGACCAGGTGTTTGACGCCCTCACCCTTGATCTCGGCGGTGACGGTTTCGACGGCCGTTTCACCGGTCTTGGGATCGGTGGCCAATACCTTGTCGCCGATCTCCACGTCCTCAATCGGCTTGGTGCTGCCGTCCGCCATCAGCACCTTTGTTCCCGGCGTGAAGCTGTTGCGCTCACACTTCGCCCGTTTCATCTTCAACAGACGTTTCGCGTGGCGTGCTTCGCCCACTCCCGGAAAGATGCTGACCCCTCTCAAGGCCGCTTCTCTCCAGTTTCCCTGGTAGGCAGCGTGGATCCCGATGACTATATCAGCGGCGGGCCCCAGCAAGGGAAATACCGTTCCCAGCCCGTCGACGACTTCAGTCCAGTGAGGCTTCTTTGGGGTTAGGTCAACCCACTTGTTGCAGCCGAGGCACGCATTGTAGGAGTAGGTTTTCCCGCTCTTGGTCTCCTTGGTTTCCTTCCAATACCAACCATCCTTCTTTCTGGTCCAGGACTCCTTGTGGGTGACAGGAACTCCGGAGAGCGAGTTGCTCGGCACACATGTGCTGGTGTTGCCGCCACAGATTCCGTCCGGCCGAAGACCGGTGGGATCGGACAGGGTGACAGGGTTGTTGTTGGCATAGGTGTAGCCGTGCATCTGCTGAGGGTCGGCCAGGTCCATGACCGGGTCGACGGAGATGAAACGGCCGATGGCAGGGTCGTATTCGCGGGCGCCGAGGTGGGTGAGACCGGTGACCTTGGTGTCGTCGGTGCCGCCGACGAAGCCCTTGGTGCCAGGCCAGGAGGCCGGCTCAGTGCCGCGTATTCCACCAAAGGGCAGAGTGCGGCGCTGCGTGAGTTCCTGAGTGGCGGTGTCGACGGCGAGCTGGGCGGTGCCGTGGTGGTCGGCGAGGGTGAAGAAGACACTGCCGTCGTCGGTCTGAACAGCCTGATGTCCGCCGCCCAGGTCGTAGTAGCGGGTGGCCTTGGGAGTGGTGGACCCCTTGGCCAAAGTGATTTCGGTGTTGCCGAGATAGAGCGTGGTCTCGGTGGGAGTACGGGCGATGAGACGGTTGCCGTCAGCGTCGTAGAGGTACTCGGTGACCTTGCTGCTGCCGCCTTCAACGGGCTCGGTCACCTTCGCCAGACGGCCCTCCGCATCCCAGGCGAGGGTTTGAGTGGTGCCGCTCAGAGTACGAGCGGTGGTGTTGCCGGCCTCGTCGTAGCCGAAGGAATCCTTCGCGGTACCGGTCGGACCAGTGGTTGTGACGGAGGACAAGGTGTGCGGACGGGCACTGCCGGCCGCCGGGTAGGTGTAGACCCGCTTGGTGTCCTTGGACGCATCACCGGTGGTGTCGTGAAGTATTTCCGTGGCCCGGTTGCCGACCAGATCGTAGGTGTAGGAGTGCCAGTACGGGGCCGGGCCTCCCAGGACGCTGCCGCTGGGTGTCTTCGCGCACTCGGTGCTGCTCTGCGTCCAGGCTTCGGTCAGGCGACGCAAGTAGTCGTAGGTGAAGCACTGGGTGTCGGTGCCGAAGCGGGAGACGTCCGAGACGGACAGAACGTTGCCTGCTTCGTCATAGCGGTACGTGCTGTTCTGGTCGACTCCGGCGATGTCCTGGCGGTCGACGCGGGAGGTGGCCAGACGCTGGGTGCCCCACTCATAAGTGTTGGTGACCCAGGTCGCCTTGCTGCCGCTGTTGGACAGTGTGTACTGCAGGGGTTTGCCGGTGAGGCTGTAGCTGGTGGTGACGTTCAGACGCTGGCTGCTGCCCATGGCGATGGGACGCAGGGTGGCGTCCTCATAGGTGTAGGACACGGCTACAGCCGACAGGGAGCCAGCCTTGGGATAACCGATTCCCTGCACCTTGCCCGAGACGTTGTAGCTGGTTGTCGACAGATAAGTGCCTTGCAGGCTGCCTTCAGAGGCCGGAATCGTGACGGAGGTACGCAGCGGCCGGTAGAGGCGGTCGTAGGCAACAATCTTGGTCGTATAGGCGTTGCCGTCGGCATAGCGAGTGGACTCCGCCAGATGACCCTTGGCACCGTTCAGGGTGTCGTACGTCCACGAGGCACGCAGAACGCCGGTGGCTGAGCCTTCCCTCAGCTCGGTCTTGCGACCGAGGTTGTCGTAGCCGTACCACAGTGCCGGGGTGCCGGGGCGTGCGTCCTTGGTGGTGACCAGCTGGCCACGGTCGTCATAGGTATTGGTGGTGGTGCCCTTGTCCGGGTCAGTGGCCGTCAGCTGGCGACCCTGCAGGTCATAGGTGTACGACCAGGTGTTGCCTGCCGGGTCAATGACCTTCGACAGCTCTCCTCGTGGTGTGTAGGCGTACTTGGTCGTGTCGTAGGAGGCCTCGGCGCTGCGGGCATGGTGCTGCCGCAGCTCGACGATCCGTTCACGAGCGTCGACGAGCGTGGTGGTGGCGGTACCGCCGACCGGCGGGATGACCGTGGTCCGGTCGCCGCCATGGATCGTCTTGGTGATTCCCAGTACGGTGCCGCCGTCGCCGTTGCCGGCAATCTGCTTGACCTCGGTCTGGCGGCCCAGGCCGTCGTAGGTGTAGCGGGTCTGAGTTTCCACGCTGAGGGCGTCTTCGGGTTTGAACAGCGTGGTGGAGGGTGCGCCTGTGGTGTAGTAGGTGGCGAACTCCTTGGCCTTCAGACCTCGTTCGTCGTAGAAGGTGTCAGTCAGCAGGCGCCCGCCGTCAGGTCCGGGATCCTGGGTCTGGCGAGGGCGCAGGAAACCGTCGTAGAGGATGTAGGAGGTGCGCTGGACGCCGTTGTTGCCGAGGGTCTTGGTGCCTACCGCAACCGGTTGGCCATCGGTGACGGTGTAGGTGAACTGGTAGGTCGGAGTCTGGCTGGTGAGCCGGTCGGCCAGCCACACCTTGGTCGATCGCCCCAGGGCGTCGTATGCGAAGTCAACAGCGTTGTTGTTGGTGTCGATCTGCTTCTGGGGCAGGCCGCGGAAGATGTCCTGGATGGTGGTCGTGGTCTGAGCGGTGGTCGCATCGCCCGCCTTGGCCGGAGGCGTGGTCACCTTCACGGTGGTGGCGAAGCCGGTTGCGGGGGTGTACTCGGTCGTGGTGGTACGACCGTCAGTGCGCGCAGTGCGCGTGAGTACGCCAGTGTCGGTGACGGTCACATTGGCGGTCAGATCGGTGCTGGTCAGCTCCCGACCGTAGGCATCGTAGGTGGTTCCGGATTCCAGATAGACGGCGGTAGTGCCGTTGTACTGCTTCAGCACCGCGCTGGCTGTCGCGTCCCCCTTCGTGGGGACGGCATCGTATGCACCACCGTCGTAGGCAGTGCGCACGTCGGACATTACGTCCGCGGGGCGGCTGACGCTCGCACTGCAGGCCTTGGACACCTTCTCCTCCCGGGAAGGAAGAGTGAGGATGTTGTCGGCGGTGTTGGTGGCATAGGTGGTGCGCGTACAGATGTCGTCGGTGGCGGTGCTGACATCACCCCGGTCGTCGACCTGAGTGACCCGCCCGGCCACTGTGTCGAACTCGTTGTGGGTTTCGGTGATACGCCACTTCGCGCCGGCCCCGTCGTCCAGGGACGTCCACGTCTTGCTGCTCTTGGTTCCGGTGAAGTTGGCGGTGACGGTTCCCCAGCTGCGGACCTTCTTCGCGGTCTGGTGATGCCAAGGCCGGTTGACCGTCTTGGCCAGGATCTTGCCGCCGGGACCGGAGTAGCTGACGGTCTTGTAGGCGAAGCCGGCCGCGGACTCGTGGTCGGTGATCGGGTCGCCCTCTCCGTCCTCCAGGGTTACGGTCACGGACTTCGTTCCACCGCTGGTGTCCTTGCGGTCGCCGTCCATGCCGCGCAGGAAGTAGGTGTCCTCCTGCGTCTTCATCGCCGAGGCGCCACCCTGGCCACCGGTCTGCACACGAACCTGTCCGTAGCCACGCCACTGCGACCAGGTCTTGAACTTCTCCTTGGTCAGACCGTCGTCATCGTCGTAGTGCCAGGCCGCACCACCCAGGTACTGGTAGGTGGTGACCTGATCCGGTGCCCCGCCGGTACGGTCGGTGGCGGTGACAGAGGTGACTACGTACTTGTTGAACCACTGCCGTTCGGGATCGTCCGATGTGCTGCCGCCGATGTATTGCGGGAAGCAGCGTGTGGTGTTGGTCTGCGGCGTCGGCAGCGCGTTCCAGTCACAGGCCGGTGCCGAGTAGTTGACGTCGATCTGGCCGCCGGATTCATCTGCGACTGTGGACAGACGAGCCTTGATGAACGGCGCATAGCCATCACCGGTCTTGTCGAGGCGGTTGACCAGTTGGGTGTAGGCGAAGGTCGTCTTCGGCAAGCTGATCGCAGGGGTTGCGGTGTGACCGGTGCGCTGGACGGAGTCCAGCAGCAGCTGGTAATCGGTGTCCGCCATGCCCCAGCGGTGGGTCAGCTTCCAGGAGTCGACGTTCTGGTAGGCGCTGCCGTCGTAGACCTGGGTGGTCACCTCGGTGAGCCGCTTGCGGGTGAAGAACGCCGGGGAGAAGCGGCCCTTGTCACAGTCCTTGTCCGCGTCGCAGTTCAGGTCCCAGGGCGTGTCGTACCAGTAGGCGGCGTCCTTGTCGATGTCCGTGCAGGTGGTGGACGAGTTGGGCAGACAGCGCTCGGCATTGGTGAAACTGACTCTGGCCAGTGCCTTGGTGTCGTATACCGAGGAGGACTTCAGGCCGTACTCGATGCGGTCGAGGGTGCCGCCGCGTACGTAGCGGGTGTTGTCCTTGGCCTTCAGGTTGCGGCCGTAGGAGTTGGTCTCCTGGTTGTAGTAGTAGGCGATGGCGTTGCCGTGCGTGTCGACGACATAGTCGAGGTTCCATCGCCAGGCCTGCTGGCACCAGGCATCGGCGAACGACGAGGCGTGGCAGGGCTCGCCGGTGTCGTTGCCGAAGACGGGGACGGTCCAGGTGGAGTTTGTGGCCGGTTTGCCGTCCGTCCAGCCCGGCAGCCGGTTGTAGCCGAAGTAGTAGCGGGTGCCGTCCGGGTCGGTCAGACGCCAGTACTCGCCGTCGTTGTCACCGTTGCCGCGGCTGCTGGATACCAGACGATCGATCCTGGTGCCGTCGTCGTTCTTCAGCTTCCACGAGTTGGTCCCATTGGGAACCAGCTCGCCGCCCTTGCCGTTGAAGGTGAGGAAGGCGTTGTCGTATGCCCAGCAAAGGTCGCCCGGCTTATTGCCGTCGGCGTTCTCCACACCGTCGTCAGCGCAGGGCTTGTACTGGCGCTCGATGAAACCGGGCCACAGGTTGAAGCCGTCCCCCACCCAGGATGCCTGATTGTTGGTGTTGCCGGTACGCCCGTCGACGGTCCCCGACGAGTACGCCAACTCGACCGTGGGAGTCAGGCTGCCGGGGACGTCCGGCACCTGCATGTCGTACGACCAGACGAAGTCACCTGTGTTCAGACTGGTTTCCCAGGTCGCCGATGGTGAAAGCGGCGTGGCTTTGTAGTCACCGTTCGCGCTGTTCTCCTCCGCCACAGCGGCGAGCACCGTGAAGGCGCTGGTGCCGAGAGTCACGCTCCGCGCGGTAAGAGTCTGTTTCTCGGTGTCGTTGATCGTCTCGACTGGCTTACTGGTGCGGCACTGGGCCTTGTCCGGGGTGGTCAGCGCGCACGCCGGCAGTTCGACCAGGGTCAGACGGGAGGCGTAGCCACCACCGTATGCCTCGGCAAAGCCGGAGTAGTCGAGCGTGGCTCGCACCCTGCCGCCCCGGCCTGCCTCACCGTTCTTGCCTCTGCTCTTCGAACGCAGCGTGAAGAGCAACCCGTCGACGTTCGCCTTCTTCGCGGCCTCGCGGTCAAGGACACGCGCCTCGACCGCACCACTCGCCGACTTGGCATCGGAAATGCCCTGTGTGTCCAGTGCCAGCGGCAGCCCCTTGGCACGGGCGGCCTTGGAAACAGCGCTCCTCGAAGTGGTGGCGGGCAGCTCGACCGATGCCGTCGCTTCTTTGGGCCAGGCCGCGTCAGGTGGTGTCCGCGGAATACGCGGTCCCTTCATCAGGGTGCGTGGTTTGGTCTTGCCCGCTGAGCCGGGTATCGGCTTCTCGGACCGGGGAAGGGCAGGACGCCCCTTCCCGTCATCCGCCACGGCAGCCGACTGGGCCACTCCCTGCAGGAGCGTGCCGACCATGACCGCAGCCGAAACGAGTGCGACGCGTCGCCGCAGCGTTCTGAACCGCTTGCCCGATCTGCCGTTCATCCCATCCTTCGTTCTTCACTACGAGCCCAGCCTGCGTATCGCGAGCAGGCCGGAGCGGAAGTTGAATGCAAAGTCGCGGGTTTTGCGGCGGCCGGAAGGTCACAGGCCGCCGCCGTTGCGTCAGTAGTCGCCCGGTACCTCGGTGTCCATGCCGGGCAGTCCCTCGGCCAGTCGCCCGATCTGCGCCTTGCTCAGCACTCCCTGGAAGGCCCACACATCGGATACCGCGCCAGGCCAGTACTGGCCCCAAGTGCCTGTCCCCGTTTTGGCCCGGCCGAGTTGCATCGGCTGTGCCGACTTGAACGAGAGCACGTCATCCGCCCACGAGAAGCTGTCCCTGCAGGTCGTGTCGTTCGATGCGCCGTCTTCTTCCGTGTCCGCGCACGCGACCTCTTCCAGCTCGCCGTTCACATACAACGACAGTTGCTTGGCGAACCCGTCATAGACCAAAGCCACATGTGTCCAGTCGCTGACACTGAAGAACTGCCCGTTGTCGACCTGAGTGACTGCGGAATCGGCGGTGTCGGCAGCCGCCATTGTCAGCCGCCACCGTCCCGGCTCCTCGGGGGAGTCACCGGGCTCGTAGCGCACCGTGAACGCACTCTGCGACGTGCCGGGCACGCTGAGAAGCGTCGCGCTCTGCTCCGGAACCGCCGCCGCCTGCACGAATGCGGCAATCGTGAAGCTGGCGCTGGTGTCCACCGGCACCGTGGACGTCACTCCGTAGTCGTCGACACCGTCAAGAATCACGCCACCGTCGACCCAGCCGGAGTCGAGCTGCGCACCGCCGTACAGCGTCATGGCGTTGCCTGAGGCAGAGGCGTCCGGAGTCACCAGCGGGGAGCCCGACGCTGCCTCGAACTTCCACCGGCCCTTGACCAACGGTCGCTGCTGGAAGATCTGGCGGACCTCGTCGTCGGCGACCGGTCGGTCGAAGAGCCGTACGTCGTCGATGCTCCCGGGGAAGTAGTCGACGTAATCGCCCTTCCAGATGGTGCGGCCGACCTGCACGGGCCCCTGGGCCTCCCAGGTCTTGGGGGCGTCGGCGCTGCCCTGCAGTTGTCCGTTGACGTACAGGCGGATCTGCTGGGCGTCGACGTCGTGGACCGCCGTGAGGTGAGTCCACTCGCCGGGCCGTGCGGGCTGTGTGGCCCGCACCCGCTGGTCGCGGATGTTGCCCGACTCGACGTCCTCCAACGAGGTGCGCAGGGACCAGGTGTTCACCTCGGCCTCGTAGGAGAGGTAGAACGGGCTGTAGTAGGTGCCGCTCTGGCTGAGCACGGTGCGGTTGCCGCTGGTGCCCCCCTCGGGCAGCTTCGCCCAGGCGGAAATGGTGTACGAACGAGCCGTGTTGAGCACGGGCAGGTCCGTGGCCGCGTAGCCGCTGTTCCCGTCCAGCTTCAGGGCGCTGCCCGCGACTCCGCTCTCCCCCAGAGTGGCGCCTCCGTGCAGGGTCAGCGGCTGCTCGGCGGCCGTTCCGGCCGTTTCCTGGGCGCCGGCCTCTTCGTCCAGCGGGAAGACGGCCCGGGCCGGGCGTCCGGTCGTGAGCTCCTGGTCCTGGTACAGCCGCCCGACCTCGGCCGTGCTGACCGCCCGGTCGAAGATCCGCAGGTCGTCGACGGTGCCGGGGAAGAAGGACTTGTGGACACCGCTGTAGATGCCGGCACCCAGCTGAAGGCCGCGGCGGGCCTCCCAGGCGGTGGTGTACGCGGTGGCGCCGACCTGCTTGCCGTTCACATGGAGCCGCAGCTGCTTGGCCTTGCCGTCGTACACACCCACCAGGTGGGTCCACTCGCCTGCCTTGGCGTCTCCGGGTGCGGCGGCCATGGCCCGGGCGATGGAGGCCCCGGGTGTGTCGGAGGTGTACTGGTTGAACACCCAGCGGTCGTAGGACCGGGAGTAGTACAGCTCGAAGCCCGGGGAGTGATTGCCCGGCTGGGCGGCGATGATCGCCGCTGCCGTCGGCATCCGGTCGAGCCGCACCCAGGCCGCGACGGAGAAGCTGTCGGAGGTGTCCACCACGGTGAGGTCGGAGGCGGCGTACCCGGAGGTGCCGTCGAAGTGCAGTCCGGTGCCCTTCTTGCCCTCGGCCCCGAGGGTGGCGCCACCGTGCAGCCGGACGGTCCGCGGTGCGGTCGTGGACGCGGCGGTGGTGGCGCCGGCGCCCTCGTCCAGTTGCCAGGTCGCGCGCTCCGGCTGGCCGGCCTTCACCCGGAACTGGTAGGTCCTCACCTCGGATCCGTTGCCTGCCTGGTCGAATGCCTGGGCGGTGATGAAGTTCAGGCCCGGCTTGGCCGGCAGCAGGCGCACGGACTTGACCGCGCCGCCGGTGGTGGTGATCTGCTGCGCCGCGCTCGGGTCGGTGTTGAACCCGTAGCGGTAGCGGACCACGTCCGTCGAGGAGGAGCTCAGGGTGAAGGTGCCGTACTGGCCGACTCCGTCGTACCAGGGGTCCTCCGGGTCCTCCGGGTTCGAGGCCGGGTACTCGCCCGAGGTGATCGATGGTGCCTTGGGGATGCTGGTGTCGTAGTAGAAGTAGCAGGACGTCGGGTCACCCGCGTGCGACCACGGCGAGTACTGGGCCCCGTCATAGCTGCGCACGTACCAGTGGATCTGTTTGTTCTGCGGCACAGTGGACGGCAGGCTGATCGAGAAGCTGGACCCGGACTTCTTGAACGAGGTGAGCGCCGGCTTCCACCGGGCGATCAGCCCCTTGCCGTCCCCGGAGTCCCACTTCGCCTCGAACTGCACCGCGACGTTGTCGCCGTCCGGGTCGGTGATGTTGTTGGCATAGATCTTGCCCAGGGTGCGCACCCGCGCCGCGTCGGCCGGCTTCTTGCAGGCGCCGCCGTACTCCATGGTCAGCTGCGACATCTTCACCTGCGGCGGCGGCCGGTTGTACTGCACCCGCAGAAACGCCTTGTCCGAGAACCGCTTCCAGGCGTAGCCGTCCGTCTCGCTGGCCGCCCGCAGCCCGAACGTCATCGTCGAGCTCTTCTTGTCGGCGGCCGCCTGCACCGCCGCTTTCACATTGAATTCGGCGTCCTTGGCCGCACAGCCCGTGTAGCCGTAGGCGAACGACTTCGACGCCAGTTCCTTGATCCAGAAACCTGAGGCGTTCTGGCTGTTCCACGTCGTCGACGAGGAGATGTCCTTGGTCTGCCACAGCTCCACTGCTCGCGCCGAGCACGAGGCCGACCAGGTGTTGCGGACCACGAACTCCGCCGACAGGATCGACTTGCCCGCGAACGTCGAGGTCGGGATCCGGTAGAACAGGCGCTTGGTGTCATGCGGAGCGCAGTAGGACCAGTTGCAGTAGCCCAGACCGGCGTCCGAGGCACCGTTGAACTTCCACTGCGGGGAGGACGCCCAATACTTCGACACCATCGTCCACGCCGATGCCTTCGGCGTGTACCACTGCGGGTCGATGTAGACGGGGTAGGTGGTGTCGGCGCCCCTGAGGACGTCGGTGTCCGGGGTCAGCACCACTTCCTTCTGCCCGGCCGTCACCGCCACGTCCACCGGCGCCAGCTTGCCCGACTCCGCCGCACCCGGCTCGCGGTCCCCCGCGGCCTGCGCACCGGACGTGGGAGCGCCTGACGCCACGGAGGCACGCGACACCGCGGAGGCGCGCGACGCTGCTGCCTGCTCGCCGGTGCTGGAGTCCCACATCATCGGCTTCGGCGCCTCGAACACCGCACCAGCGGCACCTTTGTCGACGGCTTCCAGTCCGCCCTGGTCGGTCTCGCGCACCTCCAGCCCCGACGCCGACAGCCTCATCCGCAGCTCGGCCAGCTCCGGGTTCGCTGCGGCCTGCGCCGTCTTGACCACCAGCAGCTGGGTGAAGCCGTCCTCCTGCGCGGTCATCCGCAGATCCACGTCCGGTAGCACCGACGGATACGTCGCCACCGCACCGTCCAGCCGGGGCTTCGGCAGCGGGGTCGGCCACGTCAGGCTCAGCTCCCGCCCGGCGCGCCGCATGCGCACCAGCGGCGCCGTCCCACCGCCCCCGGAGAACTCCACGTCCACCGTCGCTGCCTTGGGGGCCACCGTTCCCTCGTCGGTCGTCACCAGGCTGGTGTCCACCCGCTTCCAGCCGCCCGGACCGCGGGCCCAGACCGGACGCAGATATTCCTGCGCCTGCAGACGGCCCTCCGGCGTGGCGAACACCTCGCGGGACTCCCCGCGCAGGGCGGAGATCTCCACCGGCTTCCCCGTACGCCTGGCCTCGGCCAGCGCTTCCGCCTCCGACATGCCACCGGTGGTCGTGGTGGTTCCGGCACTCTGCGGCGCCGTCGGCACGTCGGCCGCGGCCTCACCGCTCAGAGCTGGAATCGCCCCCACGGCCAACGTCACGCTCAGTAGCGCCCCGATGGCTCTGCCCCCGCCCCGCAATCGGGTCCACACGCTTGTCACACCCCACCCACAGTGCTTTCACAGTTGTCTGCCCAACTAAGGCATGTGAGCTGACGTGAGGTCAACCGACAGAAAAGGGGCATCAGTTGACCCAAGATCAGCAAGTGGATGTGACAATCGGCACGTTTACTGAATTGATTAAGATCAGGTAAAGCTTTGGTCTCCGTCGGATCCCCCGCCCAAAGCTTCTACTCCTGTGAGCGAAGCGCGATCAGCCGCCTTCATTCGTTACGCTGCGTAACCAAACGCGACCGGCCACCCCGCAGGCGCGCAGCAGTGCACACAGCCCGCTGGTGAGCAGCGCGGCCGACGGAGGTGAAGCCGGGGACCAGGGTGAGCAAGGGGGAACAAGGGGGAACAGGATGATGCGGGCGTAGTGGCTCCCTCTTCCTCCCCCCGCCCCTCTGCGACGGCACTCCGCACACCCGCGCCTCCTGTCGTGGGCATGCCGTCCGTGAGGGCGCAGGGATTGGGGCACGGCGGCACTCTGAAGGCGACGGGCGGCCCCACCGCCGAGCCTGCGGGCCCAGGGCGGGCTCCGCCGTCGGGGCCGTCGGCGGCCCGGAGCGGCCGTTCAGGGCCTGCGGCCGGGCCGGAGGGCCCGGCCGCAGGCCCGTCGTCCGCCGATGCAAAAGCCCGGAGTCGTCAGGCGGAGATGCCGTCGATCCGGGCCAGGACGTCGTCCGCGCCGTACGGCTGCAAGTAGGGCAGCCAGCGCGGGTCCCTATGGCCGGTGCCGATGATGCGCCAGGCCAGGCCGGTGGGCGGGGCCGGCTTGTGGCGCAGGCGCCAGCCGAGCTCGACCAGGTGGCGGTCGGCTTTGATGTGGTTGCAGCGGCGGCAGGAAGCCACCACGTTGTCCCAGACGTGCTTGCCCCCGCGTGAGCGGGGGACGACGTGGTCGACGCTGGTTGCGACGCCGCCGCAGTACATGCACCGGCCCCCATCGCGGGCGAAGAGCGCTCGCCTGGTCAGAGGAACGGGTCCCCGGTAAGGAACCCGCACGAAACGCTTGAGCCGGACCACGCTGGGTGCGGGGACGGTGAGGCTTGCGCTGTGCAGATAGGCGCCTGACTCCTCGAGGCAGACTGCCTTGTTCTCGAGGACGAGGACGAGCGCGCGGCGGAGAGGTACGACGCCGAGCGGCTCGTACGACGCGTTGAGGACCAGGACATGCGGCACGGGTGCCTCCTTGTACGCCTGCGGCGCGTGGCTCGCGCCGGGGCTGCCTGGAGTAAGTTTCCCCTCTCGCCTGGTGAGCGCGCCACCATGTCACGGTAACGGGACGGGAGTGTTTTCGACCACACCGGATCCGGTCCCGAAGCCGTTCTCCTGCCGCACGACCTGCTCAAAAGCCGCTCGGCACCACCTCTCGCGGGCCATCCTGCGCACTTCGCACCGTTCCCCTCGCTGTGCCCCGTTAGTGTGGTGGTTCTGCCCGTCCGGTGACCTCTTCGTGACCTCGACGACATCGATTCCTTGCCGGAGGGTGGATGCACCTGGAGGTACCTGCCGTGTCCTTGCCCGCCGTCCTGCCGGCCGCCGGTTCCTCGCCGTCGCCTTCTCCGTCGGAGACCCCGGCCCTGACGGTCCCCACGCTCCAGGACGCGCACGAGAGCGCGACGAACGCCGCCAGCTGGGTCGAGGAGAACTGGTCCACGTGGCTGGCGATCGGCCTGAGGGTCCTGTTGATCCTGGTGATCGCGGCGGTGCTGCGAACCGTGGTCCGCCGGGCGATCACCAAGCTCATCGGCCGCATGAACCGCACGGTCCGGGCGGTGGACGGCACCGCGCTGGGCGGGCTGCTGGTCAACGCCGAGCGCCGCCGGCAGCGCTCCCAGGCCATCGGCTCGGTGCTGCGCTCGGTGGCGAGCTTTCTGATCATGGGCACCGCGGCCCTGATGGTGCTGGCCACCTTCGAGATCAACCTGGCCCCGCTGCTGGCCTCGGCCGGTGTGGCCGGTGTGGCGATCGGTTTCGGCGCCCGCAACCTGGTCACCGACTTCCTCTCCGGCGTGTTCATGATCCTGGAGGACCAGTACGGCGTCGGCGACACGATCGACGCGGGCGTGGCCTCCGGCGAGGTGATCGAGGTCGGCCTGCGCGTGACCAAGCTGCGCGGTGCCAACGGCGAGATCTGGTACGTCCGCAACGGCGAGGTCAAGCGCATCGGCAATCTCTCCCAGGGCTGGGCGACGGCCGGCGTCGACGTCACCGTCCGGGCGGACGAGGACCTGGACAAGGTGAAGGCCGTCCTCGACGAGGTCGCCGAGAAGATGGGCAAGGAGGAGCCCTGGAACGAGGTCCTGTGGGGCCCGATCGAGGTGCTCGGCCTGGACAGCGTGCTGCTCGACTCGATGGTCGTCCATGTCTCGGCCAAGACCATGCCGGGCAAGTCGGTGGCCGTCGAGCGCGAGCTGCGCTGGCGCATCAAGCGGGCCTTCGACGCGGCCGACATCCCCATCGTCGGCGGCGCGTCCGCCCCGGCGGAGGAGGAGGGCCCGGCCCCCGATCCCACGGCAGGCATGGCGCCTCCCTCGGCGTATGCCAACCCCACCTCCCCGCAGTCGCTCGCGGCCTCGCCGATTCCGCCGCAGTCGCCGTCGATGACCAAGTGACCGGCTCCGGGCCGGTCGGCACGGAGGTCGGCACGAAGCAGCCGGCCCGGAGCGGAACGGTTCAGCACACGCGTTCGGCCGAAGAGGGGCGGGCTCCCGGCGCGGTGCGCCGGCCACGGGGTCCGTCGTACCGCCGAAAGGCCCGGCGCGGGCATGGTCCGGCACCGGCGCGGCAAGAAAACCAGCGAAACCAGCGACGAGCGCCGAACCCTCAGGGAGCCGGTGATGACGCAAGGGGGACCCCACCGACCTGACCGTTCCCGTCGGCTGGGCGTCCTCGTCCCGCTCCCGGGCCGGCACCGGCCCCCGCGCCTGAGCCGTCTGCGGTGTCCCGCGCCCCGTCCGGGCCGGCCGCG
>NZ_MUME01000098.1 GCF_002155915.1 Streptomyces thermovulgaris
GCGGCCCGGGCCGCCGACAGGATCGGGCCATCCCAGCCGATTGCTCACGTGTTGAGGAGCCGCCGGACATGACCAACGTCGCCGTCATCTACTACTCGTCCCAGGGAAACGTGCACAAGCTGGCCGTCGCGGCCGCCGCAGCGGCCGAGAAGGCGGGTGCGGAGGTGCGGCTGCGCAGGACTGCCGAGCTGACGTCCGAGAGCGTCGTCCCCGGCAACGACAGCTGGAACAAGGCGTGGGCGGAGCACCTGGAGTCCGTCAAGGACATCCCCGAGGCCACTCTGGAGGACCTGGAGTGGGCCGACGCGGTGCTCTGGGGCACCCCCGGGCGCTACGGACTGCCCGCCGCGTCGCTCAAGCAGTTCATCGACCTGACCCTTCCGCTGCACTCGCGGCGCGGCCTGGTCAACAAGGTGATGTCGTCCTTCACCTCCACCGCGACGCTGCACGGCGGCCAGGAGAGCACGATCCTGGCGCTCAACAACGCCTTCTACCACTGGGGCGCGATCATCGTGCCGCCCGGTGTGGCCGACCCGATCCAGCTGGCCCCCACCAACGGCAACCCGTACGGCGTGAGCAGTGTCTCGCGCAACGAGGCCGGCAACGTCGACGAGGACAACCTCGCGGCCATCGAGTACCAGGCCCGCCGCACCGTGGAGATCGCCACGGCGCTCCGCCGGGGGCTGCAGTCCGCCTGAGCCGACGCGTGCGGGGCCGGCGCGACGGGCGGGCGGCCCGGGCCGTGCGACACCGGCCCGGCCCGGGCCGCCGTGTGCGTCGTCGCACGGCCCCGCCTCGCCGTTCCCTCCGCGCCCGTCCCCTCCTCCCGGGAGCCGGCGGGCAGCGCTCAGGCCCCGTTCCAGGCCCCCAACCCTTCGCACGGCACCCCCTTCGGGGCCGGCCGTGCTCATCCTCCCGGAGGAACCCATGGAGAACGCCCTGCTCGACATCCGGCTGAAATCCGCGCTGCATCAGCCGGACTGGCAGGATTCCTCGCAGGTGCAGCTGGCCAGGAAGGAACTGTCCGTCCGCAGCCCGCTGGTGACCGGTGACGACGTGCGCCGGCTCAAGACGCTGCTGGCCCGGGTGGCCGCGGGCGAGGCACATGTGATCCAGGCGGGCGACTGCGCCGAGGACCCGGCCGAGTGCACCGCCGAGCACGTCGCCCGCAAGGCCGCCGTCCTGGACCTGCTGGCCGGAGCCCTGCGGCTGATCACCCGCAAGCCGGTGCTGCGGGTGGGCCGGATCGCCGGCCAGTACGCCAAGCCCCGCTCGCAGCCGACCGAGGTGGTCGACGGCGTCGAACTGCCCAGCTACCGCGGCCACATGGTCAACAGCCCCGAACCGGACCCGGACAGCCGGCGCCCGGACCCGCTGCGGCTGCTCACCGGGTACATGGCCGCCCGCGACGTGATGGGCCACCTGGGCTGGCAGCCCGGCGGACCCACCCACCCGGGCATCGACCCGCTGGTGTGGACGAGCCACGAGGCGCTGCTCCTCGACTACGAGGTGCCCATGCTGCGCCGCGACGAGACCGGCCGGCTGCTGCTGTCGTCCACGCACTGGCCGTGGGTCGGGGAACGCACCCGGATGGCCGACGGCGCGCATGTCGCGCTGCTCGCCGAGGTCACCAACCCGGTCGCCAGCAAGGTGGGGCCGGGCATCACGGTCGACGAACTGCTCGCCCTGTGCGAGCGGCTCGACCCGCACCGCGAGCCGGGCCGGCTCACCCTGATCGCCCGCATGGGCGCCGACGCCGTCGCCGACGTGCTGCCGCCCCTGGTGACGGCGGTCCGCAAGGCGGGCCACCCCGTGATCTGGCTGACCGACCCCATGCACGGCAACACCGTCAAGGTCCACGGCGGCCTCAAGACCCGCTTCGTGGAGACCGTCGAGCGCGAGGTCATGGCCTTCCACCACGCGGTGACCTCCGCGGGAGGGATCGCCGGCGGACTCCACCTGGAGACCACGCCCGACGACGTCACCGAGTGCGTCTCGGACCCCTCCGCCGTCGAGTGCGTCGGATCGGTCTACACCACCTTCTGCGACCCGCGGCTCAACCCGGGGCAGGCCATCTCCGTCGTCACGGCCTGGGGCCGGCAGCCGTAGTCCCGCATCCCGGTGCCCGCAGCGGCGGAACCGGTCGCACAGCACTGTCCGCACTGTATGGAGGGAGGCTCGGGAAGACATGGAGAACACCATCGCCCTGGTCACCGGAGCGGCCGGAGGCATCGGCAGCGCCGTGGTGCAGACCCTGGCCGAGCGCGGGGCCGTCGTCGCCGCCGTCGACCGCGACGCGGAACTGCTCGACCAGGTGGTCGGCAAGCTCACCGCGGAGGGACTGGAGGTCGCCGCCTGCCCCGCGGACGTCACCGACAGCGACGACGTGGAGCGCACGGTGGAGAAGGTCGAACGGCTCCTGGGGCCCGTGGAGCACCTGGTCAACGCCGCGGGCGTACTGCGGCTCGGCGAGGCCGTCGGGCTCAGCGACGACGACTGGAACGCCACGTTCGCGGTCAACGCCACCGGCGTCTTCCGCATGTCCCGCGCCGTGGTGCGGCGCATGAAGCAGCGCAGACGCGGCAGCGTCGTCACCGTCGCGTCCAACGCGGCCGGGACACCGCGCATGGAGATGGCGGCCTACGCCGCCTCCAAGGCCGCGGCGACGATGTTCACCAAGAGCCTCGGCCTGGAGGTCGCCCGGTACGGCATCCGCTGCAACGTCGTCGCCCCGGGCTCCACGGACACGCCCATGCTCAGCTCCCTGTGGCACGACGCGTCGGGCCCGCGCAGGACGATCGAGGGCCTGCCGGAGAAGTTCAAGGTCGGCATCCCCCTGGGGAGGATCGCCCAGCCCGCCGACATCGCCGACGCCGTCGCCTTCCTGCTCTCCAGCCAGGCGTCCCACATCACGCTGCACAGCCTCACCGTCGACGGCGGCGCATCCCTGGGCACCTGACCGCGGCACCACCCGACCACGCCAGGACCACACCAGAGCAACGAGAGGACGCCATGGCCGGTATCCCGACCATCGAGCCCTACCCGATGCCCACGGCCGGCGAACTGCCCGTCAGCACCGCCCCGTGGGCCGTCGACCCGGCGCGTGCCGTGCTGCTCGTCCACGACATGCAGCGCTACTTCCTCAGCCCCCTGCCCACGATGCTGCGCACCACCCTGGTGGACCACGTCACGCTGCTGCGGGAGCGGTGCGCGCGGCTGGGCGTCCCGGTGGCCTACACGGCCCAGCCCGGCGACATGACGGACACGCAGCGCGGTCTGCTGAAGGACTTCTGGGGGCCGGGCATGAGGGCCGCCCCCGCCGACCGGGCGATCGTCGAGCAGATCGCCCCGCGGCCGGGCGACTGGATGCTCACCAAGTGGCGTTACAGCGCCTTCTTCCGCACCGACCTGCTCTCCCGCATGCGCGCCCACGGGCGGGACCAGCTCGTCGTCTGCGGCGTGTACGCGCACATCGGCGTCCTGGCCTCGGCCATCGAGTCCTTCAGCCACGACATCGAGACCTTCCTGGTCGCCGACGCCGTCGCCGACTTCTCCCGCGACGACCACTGGATGGCTCTGAGGTACGCCGCACGGCGCTGCGCCGTGCTCACCACCGCCAAGGAGACCTTCGCATGACCGACTCCGCAAAGGCGCCGCAGGCCCCCGATCTGCTCGCGAGGATCCTCTCCCCCCGCCCGGGACCCTTCGCCGTGCTGCACCGGCCCGAGGCCGCCGACCCCGGTGTGCTGGACGTCCTGGTCGGCGAGGTGTCCGAGCCGGCGACCCTCGCCGACGTGCCGCTGCCCGAGGCCGCCGGTGCCCCGCCCGGACCCCCGGGCCGGCACGACACCCTGGTCGTCATGCCCTACCGGCAGATCGCCGAGCGGGGCTTCGCCGTCCCCGACGACGGCTCCCCGCTGATCGCGCTCACGGTCACCGCCCAGGACACCGTGCCGCTGGCCGAGGCGACGGCACGGATCGACGACCGGCCGATCCGGCTGAGCGGCGGCCGGTTCGACGTGGACGACGAGGCGTACGCGGACGTGGTGCGCCGTGTCGTCGCCGACGAGATCGGCCAGGGGGTGGGCGCCAACTTCGTCGTCAAGCGGTCGTACATCGCCGAGATCGCCGACTACACCCCCCGCGCCGCCCTCACCCTCTTCCGGCGGCTGCTGGAACAGGAGTCGGGCGGGTACTGGACCTTCGTCGTCCACACCGGCGACCGCACCTTCGTCGGCGCCACCCCGGAGCGGCACATCAGCGTCCGCGGGGGCAGGGCCGTGATGAACCCCATCAGCGGCACCTACCGCTACCCCGGCTCGGGCCCGACCCTGCCGGAGGTGCTGGCCTTCCTCGCGGACCGCAAGGAGACCGACGAGCTCTACATGGTCGTCGACGAGGAACTCAAGATGATGGCGCGGATCTGCGACGGCGGCGGGCGGGTCACCGGCCCGTACCTGAAGGAGATGGCGCGCCTGGCGCACACCGAGTACTTCATCGAGGGCCGCACCACGCGCGACCCCCGGGAGATCCTGCGCGAGACCATGTTCGCCCCGACCGTCACCGGCAGCCCGCTGGAGAGCGCGGCACGGGTCATCAGCCGCTACGAACCCGAAGGACGCGGCTACTACAGCGGCGTCGTCGCGCTCGTCGGACGGGATGCGCACGGCGCCCGGGAGCTGGACTCGGCCATCCTCATCCGCACCGCCGACATCGACGCCGGCGGCCGGGTGCGGATCGGCGTCGGCGCCACCCTGGTGCGGCACTCCGACCCGGCGTCGGAGGTCGCCGAGACCCGGGCGAAGGCCTCGGGACTGATCGACGCCCTGCGCGGGGGCGGGACAAGACGGTTCGCGGACCACCCCGACGTACGGTCGGCACTGGCCCGCCGCAACGACCGGATCGCCGAGTTCTGGCTGGCCGACGAGTCGCAGCGGCCCCGGCCCGATCTCGCGCTGTCCGGGCGGCGGGTGCTGGTCGTGGACGCCGAGGACACCTTCACCGCGATGCTCGGGCACCAACTGCGGTCGATGGGCCTGGACGTGACGGTGCGCCGCTTCGACGAGGCGTACTCCTTCGACGGGCACGACCTGGTCGTCATGGGCCCGGGCCCGGGCGACCCGCGCGACACCGCACACCCCAAGATCGCCCATCTGCGCGACGCGATCCGCCGGCTGCTCGACGAGCGGCGGCCCTTCCTCGCCGTCTGCCTCAGCCACCAGGTGCTGTCGCAGGAGCTGGGCTTCCCGCTCGTGCGCCGGACGGTTCCCAACCAGGGCACCCAGCGGGAGATCGACCTGTTCGGCTCCACCGAACGCGTCGGCTTCTACAACACCTTCGCCGCCCGCAGCACCGACGACAAGCAGGAGTGCGCGGGCACCGGAGTGGTCGAGGTGAGCCGCGACCCGGAGACCGGGGAGGTGCACGCACTGCGCGGCCCGCACTTCGCATCCGTCCAGTTCCACCCGGAATCGGTTCTCACCCTGGACGGGATTCGCATCATCGGCTCGCTGCTGACCGGTTTTCTGCACGACGGCAATCCGGCGGAACCTGACGGAAAAGAAGTCTTCGGCGGCGATGTGACGGATACGCAGAAACGCTCTTCTTTTCCCGTCCGGACTTCCTGAACACTGCTTTCGGGTACATCGACGGCTGTTTCGGGAAACGACCTGAGAGGCTACACCTATGCTTCCTGTCCAGGCCAGTCGCAAGGGACTCTACATGGGCCTCGTGGCCGAACGGGCCGCGGCCGAACACGGCGACCAGCTCATCATTCTCGACCACGATCTGGACCTGCTCCCGGAGGCCGGGCGGCGCATGACCTTCGCCCAGCTCGCGGAGCACATCGACGACATGGCGGCCCGTTTGCACGCGGCGGGCATAGGCCGCAGCGAACACGTCGCCATTCACAAATCCAACGGATTCGACATCAACATTCTCTCCTGCGCCGTTTCCCGGATCGGCGCGGTCCCGGTGCAGCTTTCCCCCGCACTGGACGCGGAAAGCGTCGTCGCACTGCTGCGGAGGCTGGGCCGCCCGTACCTCATCACGGACACGGCCAAACTGGACGGTCCGTTCGCCGATGTCCCGCTGGACGAGATCACCAGCGAAGTGATCATTGTCGCCGGGTCGCGCCCCGGCACCGTGTCGCTGGCGGACCTCGCCGGCGCCCCCCGTCAGGAGCCGGTCGTCCCGCACCCGGACCTGCCCGCGCTCATGACGCACACCTCCGGCACCACGGGCCTGCCCAAGCTGGTGGTCCACTCGGCCCGGACGCTGCACGGCCGCTACCGCCCGCAGGCCAAGCTCTTCGACATGATCCGCGAACGGGAGACCGTGGCGCTGCACGTGTCCTACGTGCACTCGCGGATGCCGCTGGCGCTGGCCGTGCTGCTTCCCCGGGGCAACCGCATGGTCGTCATGAACGACGCGACCCCCGAGAAGGCGGCCCGGCTGTGGGCCGAGACCCGGCCGGGCTTCATCGAGTCCCACCCCAACTCCTTCATGGAGTGGGAGGCCCTGGTCGACCACCCGCTCAAGCCGCTGGCCAACGTGAAGTACTTCAGCACCACGTTCGACGCCATCCACCCGAGCACCATGCACAAGCTGCTGCACGCCACCGAGCGCAGCTCGCCGATCTTCTACCAGATCTACGGGCAGAGCGAGACCGGCCCGCTGGTCGGCCGCGCCTTCACCCGCGAGACGGCGCTCAGCGCCGACGGCCGCTGCCAGGGGTACGCCTTCCCGGGCGACACCAAGTTCAAGCTGGTGAGCCGCAACGGCAAGGAGGTGACCCGGGACAACCCCGGATACATCGACGTGCAGGCCGCGGGCCGGGCGCTGGGGTACTTCGGCGAGCGCGAGCGCTACGACGCCCAGGTGCACGGCGGCTGGTGGCGCGGCATGGACCTCGGCTACCGCACCGAGGAGGGCTGCCTGCACCTGCTGGACCGCGAGGTGGACACCATCCCGGGCATCCACTCCACCCTGGAGATCGAGGACACCGTTCTCAGCCGCCTGGAGGAGCTGACCGAGCTGGTCGTCGTCCCCGGGCCGGACGAGGAGCCCGTGCCGGTGCTGTGCACCCGTGACGACCTGCCGCTGGACCGGGAGCGCTGGAAGGCGGCGACCACCGAGTGGCCGCAGCTGGCGGAGCCCGTCCAGATGAAGCTCACGGAGCTGCCGCGCACCGCCACGATGAAGGTGCAGCGGATCGAGCTCGCGGCACGCCTGCGGCGCCGCGCCGTGGGCCGGGCGTCCTGACCGCGCATCCCGGCGACAGGGAGGAGGACATCCCGATGAAGGCCGGCGACGCCGATGTGCTGATCGTCGGAGCGGGTCCCACGGGGCTGCTCGCCGCGTGCGAGCTGCTGCGCCGCGGGGTCCGCGTCCGGATCGTCGACCGCGCGACGGAGCCCGCGGGAGTGCCCAAGGCGCTGTCGCTGTGGCCGCGGGTGCGGGACATCCTGACGGACCTGGGCGTGGGGGACGAGGTGCGGCGCGCGTCGGTCCCCATCCACGCCTTCCGCTACTTCTCGGACCGCAGGGCGGTCGCGTCCCTCACCTTCACGGAGGACCTGGCGGCCCGTCAGCTGCCGCAGTACGAGACGGAACGGATCCTGACCGGGCGGCTGCACCTGCTGGGCGGGAAGATCGAACGCGGGGTGCGGCTGCTGTGCCTGGAGGAGGTGGACCACTCCGGCAGG
This sequence comes from Streptomyces thermovulgaris, assembly GCF_002155915.1. Classification (GTDB taxonomy): domain Bacteria; phylum Actinomycetota; class Actinomycetes; order Streptomycetales; family Streptomycetaceae; genus Streptomyces; species Streptomyces thermovulgaris. Next base: position 7,707 of record NZ_MUME01000098.1, read on the forward strand.
ATCGAACCCGGGGGCACGGTCACCGCCGTCCTCGAGCACGAGGACGGGACGGTGGAGCGGGCCGCCGTGCCCTTCGTCATCGGCGCCGACGGCGCCGGCAGCACGGTCCGCGGGCAGCTGGGCATCGGCTTCGAGGGCACCACGTACGAGATGGCGTTCGCGCTCATCGACACGCGCATAGACGGCCATCTGCCCCCGGACGAGATCGCCTACTACCAGACCACCAGCGGAACCCTGGTGGTCGTGCCCCAGCCCCAGGGGGTGTTCCGCTTCCTGTCGGTGATGCCCGAGGGGGGCACCATGTCCCGCGAGGTCATGCAGGAGATCATCGACACGCGCGGACCGCGCGGCGTGCGGATCACCGAACCGGTCTGGGAGACCGTCTTCCGGGTGCACGCACGACGGGCCACCGACTTCCGGCGCGGCCGGGTCTTCCTGGCCGGGGACGCCGCCCATGTGCACAGCCCGGCGGGCGGGCAGGGCATGAACAACGGCCTGCAGGACGCCCAGAACATCGCCTGGAAACTGGCCGCCGTCCTGCAGGGGCACTCCCCGGCCTCCCTGCTGGACACCTACCACACGGAGCGCGCCGAGGCCACGCGCCGCATCGTCCGGGACACCGATCTGCACACCCGTGCCCTGACCGCGCGCACACCGGGACGCGTGGCCGTCCGCGACAGGACGTTCGCGTTCCTGGACCGTTCCGGTGCCGCGGCCCGGCTGTACGCACCGGTCATGGCCGGACGGCGGCTGGCCTACGCCCCCGAGCGGAGGACCCAGCAGCCCTCCAGCCGGTTCTGCCGCATACGCGGCCGGATCCCGGGGGCGCCGGCGCCCGGCGCGGTGTTCCCCCGCACGGCGGCCCTGGCGCTCGGCCTGGCGGGCCCGGACGCGGATCCGACGGTGTGGACGCTGCTGCTGCGGCCTCCCGCCGGGGACGCCCGGTGGACGGCCGAGGTGGGGCACATCGCCGCCCGGTGGCCGCGGCTGCGGGTCCTCAGACCGGCGTCGGGCGTGGCCACCGGGCACGGGCTCTGCGGCCGTCCCGGCTACTACCTGATCCGGCCGGACGGCCACATCGCGGCCCACGGCCACGCCGCGGACCTGGACCGGCTGGAGGCCGAACTCGGCTTCGGGCTCGTTCCGGGGGTCCGCTGAGACCGTATCTCCCCTTCTCCCGGTACTCCCCGACGAGCCGGCCGGCGCCGGCGACCGGTCACCGGACCACGCCGTGCCGGCTTCGGCGCGGCGGCCCCGTTCCCCCCGTACGACGCCCCGCGGGCGGGAGCGGGGCCGTCCGCCGTCACCTCCTTCGGAGGACGGGAGTCACCGGCTCGTCCTCCGGCGGATCGGGCAGCGCCAGGCACAGGGCGTCCAGGGCAGCCGTGAAGACATGGTCCGGAGGTGTGCCGTAGCCGATGACCAGGCCGTCGCGCGGCGGCATCGTGCTGTCGGGATGGCGGTAGGGACGCAGCCCGTCGAGGGCCAGTCCCTGCCGCCGGGCCGCGCGCAGGGCCATCTCCTCGGTGCCCGGCGGCAGTTCGAGAACGGCGTGCAGCCCCGCCGAGATGCCGCTGACCCTGATGTGCGGGGCGCGTTCGGCGAGCACGCTCGCCAGCAGGTCGCGGCGGCGCCGGTAGTGCTGCCGCATACGGCGCAGATGCCGGTCGTAGGCGCCGCGGGCGATGAAGTCGGCGAGGGTGAGCTGGTCGACGACGCCCGCCCACATCTCCCGGGGACCCTTGGCGGCGATGATGTCGTCGACCAGCCAGCCGGGCAGCACCATCCAGCCCAGCCGCAGCGCCGGGGACAGGCTCTTGCTGGTCGAGCCGATGTGGACGACCCGGTCGGGGTCGAGGCCCTGCACCGCGCCGACCGGCTGCCGGTCGTAGCGGAACTCGCCGTCGTAGTCGTCCTCCACCAGCACCCCGCCGGTGGAGCGGGCCCAGTCGATGACCGCCGCCCGGCGCTCCGGGTGCAGGGGACCGCCGGTCGGGAACTGGTGCGCGGGCGTGAGCAGCACGGTCTCGGCGCCGGTGGCGGGCAGTTCGTCGATCCGGGCCCCGTGCGAGTCGACCGTCAGCGGGACGGTGCGCAGACCGATCTCCGCGAGGATGTCGCGGTGGAAGTCCAGTCCGTACGACTCCACCGCGACCGTGCCGCGCAGCACTCTGCCCAGCAGCCGCAGCCCGTGCGCGAAGCCGGAGCAGATCACGATCCGGTCGGGTTCGGTGCGCACCCCCCGCGCCCGCGCCAGGTACTCCGCGAGCGCTTCCCGCAGTTCCACCCTGCCGCGTGGATCGCCCACGCCGAAGGCGTCGTTGGGCGCGGCGGCGACGGCCCTGCGGACGGAGGTGAGCCAGGCGGTGCGCGGGAAGGCGGCCGCGTCGGGGGAGCTGGGCATCAGGTCGTACAGCACCCGGCGGCGGGTCCGGCGCTGCGGGGGACGCGCCTGGTCCGGACAGAGCGGCTCGGCCCGCCGGGCGACCCGGGTGCCGGAGCCCTGGCGGGCCGAGAGCCAGCCCTCCTCGACGAGTTCGGCATAGGCGCCGGCGACGGTGTTGCGGGCGATGCCCAGGTCCTGGGCGAGGCTGCGGTAGGGGGGAAGCTGGGTGCCCGGGGCGAGCCGGCCGGACCGGATGGCCTCCCGGAGGGCGTGCATGAGCTGGCTTCGCAGGCTTCCCTCACCGGAGAGCTCCAGGTGGAGGTCGGCTCCCGTGGCCTGCTCCGGCCCGGCTTCGGAGGAGTTCGGGGACGGGGCTTCTAAGGACGAGGACTGCGGATGATTGGCCCATGTTTTTGCCATGAGAATGCACCATAGCGTGGGCCGCTTTCGCGCTTAGGGTCAAGGCATGACAGCGTTTCAGGTACCCCAGCGCATGAACTTCTCCGCCGTCGCCCCCAAGGTGTTCAAGGCGGTCCTCGCTCTCGACGCCGCCGCCCGCGAGGGGCTCGACCCCGTCCTGCTGGAGCTGGTGCAGATCCGCGCCTCCCAGATCAACCACTGCGCGTACTGCATCGACTACCACACCTCCGACGCCCGCAAGGCCGGGGAGACGGAGGAGCGCATCTACCAGCTCTCCGCCTGGGAGGAGTCGAGCCTCTACACCGAGAAGGAGCGGGCCGCCCTGGCGCTGACCGAGGCCGTCACCCTCCTGCCCCAGGGAGTGTCGGACGAGGTCTACAACGAGGCCGCGAAGCACTTCGACGAGAAGGAGCTCGCCCAGCTCATCGCGTTGATCTTCACGGTCAACGTGTGGAACCGCATGAACGTCACCACGCGCAAGACGCCCGGTACCGAGTGACCGACCGTTTCCCCGCGGGCGGTGGCCGACCCACCGAGGCCACCGCCCGCGGCATGCCATGACCGTATTCCTGCCGAAGGGCTGATGAAGCCGTGACCACCGTTGACACACCGGTGTCCGCTCCCGCCGGCCGCTCGCCCGTCAAGGGCTGGCTCGCCGTTCTGGCGGTGACCCTGGGCATCTTCTCCCTGATGACCTCCGAGCTGCTGCCCGTGGGCCTGCTCACCCCGGTCGGCACCGCCCTGGACGTCTCCGAGGGCACCGCGGGACTGATGGTGACCGTTCCCGGCCTGGTCGCCGCCGTCTCGGCGCCCCTGGTCACCGTGGCCACCGGCCGCATCGACCGCCGGATCGTGCTGGCGGTCCTGATCGGACTGGTGGGCGCGGCCAACCTGGCCTCCGCCTTCGCCACCAGCTTCGCCATCGTCCTGGTCGCCCGCTTCCTGATCGGCATCAGCGTCGGCGGCTTCTGGTCCATAGCCGGTGGCATCGCGCTGCGCCTGGTGCCGGAGAAGCACGTGCCCCGGGCCACCGCCGTCATCTTCGGCGGTGTGGAGACCGCGTCCGTCCTGGGCGTCCCCACCGGGACGTTCATCGGCGACCTCAGTGGCTGGCGCACGGCGTTCGCCGCCGTGGGCATCCTCGGACTGACCTCCCTGGCCTGCATGCTCTTCCTGATGCCGAAGGTGCCGGCCCAGCAGACCATCACCTTCGCGGAGCTGCCGCAGGTCTTCAAGGGCAACGCGGGAGTGCGGGCCGGGATCGCCATCACCTTCCTGGTCATCACCGGCCACTTCCTGGCCTACACGTTCGTCCGGCCGATCCTCCAGGAGGACGGCATCGACGACAACCTGATCGGCGCACTGCTGCTGACGTTCGGAGTCGCCGGCATCTGCGGCAACTTCATCGCCGGGGCGCTCGTCGCCAAGCGGCTGCGGCAGACCGTCGCGGGCATCTCCCTGGTCCTCACCACGGCCATGGTGGTGCTCGCACTCGTCGACACGAACGTCGTCACCGCGGGCGCCCTCATGATCCTGTGGGGCCTGGGCTACGGCGCGGTGCCCGTCACCTTCCAGACCTGGATCCTCGACGCCGCACCGGACACCACCGAGGCCGCCTCCTCGCTGTACGTCTCCACCTTCAACCTGTCCATCGCGCTCGGCGCGCTCTTCGGCGGCTTCGCCGTCGACGGCATCGCGACCTCGAGCGTGCTGTGGATCGGCGCCCTCCTCGCCGTCCTGACGCTGCTGGTGGTGGGCGGAGCCCGCCGCACCGCAGCCGCCTCCTCCACCACCGAGTGATCCTCCACCGGGTGATCCTTCACCGGTGATCCTCCACCGAGTGAGTCGGCGGACGACCGCCGGCGCCTTCGAGGCCACCCGCCCCCCGTGAACAAGTCCCCCGCTCGGGGGGCGGGTGGCCTCGAA
>NZ_MUME01000099.1 GCF_002155915.1 Streptomyces thermovulgaris
CTCCGCAGCCCCCGCGCACCGGCAAGCCGCCGCGCCCCGTCTCCCCGCCCTCGCAGACCGACCGGACGCCGCCGACCACGGTCGAGCAGCCCGGCAAGCAGCCGCAGCTGGCCGAGACCGGCGGCAAGGCCCTGCTGGCGGCCTCGGCGGCCAGCGCCGCACTGATCGCGGGCGGCACGGTGCTGTACCGCCGCAGCCGCGCCGTCTCCCCGCGCTAGCCGCCGGTGCCGGGCAGGGCTCCTGCGCCGGTCGTGCGCCGGCGGCCGGCCCGGCCCGTCGGCCCCGCGTCCGGGCCCCGGGCCCGGGCGGACCGGACCGGCGGGGCCGCCGGCACAGGGCAGCCCCGCCGGTCCGGGAACGAGCCGCCCCGCGGACGCCGCACCGCCGTGCCGGCGGTGGGACCGGGCGGCCCGACAGCCCCGTGCCGGCCGTGCCGTCAGCCGTGCACCGGGGACGGCGCGCTGCTGCGGCTGCCTCCCGGCACGGGGATCGTTCTGCCCGTCGGGGTCGTTCTGAGGCGGCGGCGCACCCCGCGGACGAGGGTCGTCGCCGTGAAGGGCGCGCCCTGGACGAAGCGCATGGCCGGACCGAAACCGGAGGCGGTCATCAGGCCCGCGAGGAACAGACCCGGGTGCGAGGACTCGAAGTCGTGCCCGACTCTCGGGGAGCCGTCGGGCAGGGCCGCCAGCGAGCAGCGCAGGTCGGCGGAGAGCATCGAGAGCCGGTCGCAGCGGGCCTTGAACCCCGTGGCGGCGACGACGTGCTCGGTCTCCAGGGTGCGTGTGGCGCCCTCACGGGTCACCATGTCCAGCCGCAGACCGCCCGGCACCGCACTGGCCGCGGCGACCTCGTGGCCCGTCAGCACCTCCACCACGCCCTCCACCCGGCTCCGCACCCACCAGGCGCCCGCAGGCCCCAGGGCCGTGGCCGCGATGCGGGACCGGGTCCGCTCCGGCAGCCGCCGGAAGAGGTGGGGACGCTCGGCGTAGAACCAGTTCCGCCAGCCGGCCCCGAGGCCGCTGTGCGGGTGGCGCACCGACTGCCACCAGGGCCGCTCCAGGGGCGGCGGCACATCGTTCCACACCAGCCGGCTCGCCCGCGCCAGCACCCGCACGCGCGTGCCCTGTTCGGCGAGCAGGGCCGCGGTCTCCAGCGCCGCCTGGCCACCGCCGATCACCGTGACGTCCCTGCCGCGGAACCGGCCGAGGTCGCTGTGGTCGCTGCTGTGCGACACCAGTGAGGGAGGCAGGCCGCGCAGCACCTGCGGCACCTCGACGAACGGCATCACACCGACCGCCAGCGCCACCGTGCGCGCGTGCACCGTCTCCCCGTCCTCGGTGACCACCGTGAAGCCGCCCGGACCGGACGCCACCCGGATCACCTGGCGCTCGTCCACCTCCGGCACGGCGTGCCGTGCGAACCACAGGCCGTACGCGGCGAAGTGCTCCACCGCGATCGGCTCGGCGTGCCGGGCCGTCAGGCCGTGCTCGGCGCAGTACACGTCCAGACGCCAGCGTCCCTGCGGATCGGACAGGTTCGACGCCCACGGCTCGGACTTCAGCAGCATGCCGCGGGGCATGTGGTCCCGCCAGGACGCCATGGGCCGGCCGAACACCCGCAGGTTCAGCCCCGCGGACGCGGCATGGGACGCGATCGACAGACCGTACGGTCCCGCGCCCACCACTACAAGGTCGTACAGCATCAACGGTTCGCTTTCTCGTCGTCGGTCATGGAGGGAAGGGGACCGGTGGCCGCACGGGGAGCCGGGCGGGGCGCCGGCAGCGCCGCCGTGGAACCCAGCTTCTGCCGCAGCCGACGGGACACATGACGGCACCACAGGCCCCACATGGCCCGCCCGGGAGCACGGTCGTCCCGGGCGTACCAGGCCAGTTCGCGACCGCCCGGCGCCGTACGCAGCACGGCGAGCGGCGCGTAGTTCTCCACCACGAACGCCCGCCCGGTCCTCGGTGCCCCCTCGGGCAGGGCACGGCCCGTCAGGTCCAGGTGCAGGGCGCGTACGACGTCCAGTTCCGCGCTGTCGGTGAAGAGCCGGAACTGGGCGCCGGGGCGCGGGTTGAAGTCGAGCAGGTGATAGCGGCCGGTCGTTCCGCAGCGGCGGAAGTCGAGGTCGAGGATGCCGCGGTAGCCCAGTGCGCCGACGAGCCGTTCGGCCGACGCCCGCACCTCGGGGTTGGCCGTCCAGCGGCCCACCGCGGTCAGTCCCGCGCCGCGCGGCCAGGACAGCTGTTTGCGGCCGGTGCCGCCCGCGCGCACGGTGCCCGAACGGTCGACGTAGCCGTGGAAGAACCAGTCGCGGTCCGGTCCCGGCGGCAGATACGCCTGCAGCAGCAGCCGGCTGCCCGCCTCCTCGGTGCGCCGGTACAGCTCCCGGGCCTGCTGCTCGGAGTGCACCAGCACCGTGCTGCGCAGATCGCTGCCGGGGGGCAGCAGCCAGGGCCGGCTCCACTTCGCCACCAGCGGCAGTCCGAGACGGCGCGCGTCCGCCGCGGCCTGCGCCGGGCCGTCCGGGATCAGCGTCGTCGGGTGCGGGACGTTTGCCGAGGCGCACACGGCGGCCAGCTCCGCCTTGTCCGCCACGCGTTCGGGCAGCGTGCCCGGTGTCTCGGGCAGCAGGTAGAAGGGGGCGAGCAGATCCCGCATCCGGCCCGCGGCGATGGCGGTCGCGTCGTCCAGCGGGACCAGCACGGCGGGACGCGCGACCCGGCCGGCCACCCGGCGCAGCACCCCGGCGATGACGTCGTCGGACGCCCCCGGAAGAGGCGGAGCATGCACCTCGCGCACATAACGCGACGCGCGGACGGGGCTGTTGGCCGCGTCGGCGACGAGATGCACCTCCACGCCCGCCCTGCCGAGCGAACGCACGGCGCCCAGCGTTCCGTGGTGAAAGGGATTCCGGTCGATTCGCAGCAGAACCGCGGGAACACGGGTGTCGAGCAACGGCATGAATTCTCTTTTCCTTCGGAGCGGATCACCCGTATGGGCGAGGGAGGCACTCGAAAGCCGCGACGGCGGTGGCGCCATGGGTTTTCCTGTGCCTGACTCTGATGTGACGGTTCGTCAATACAAGGAAAACGAACGGAAGAACGGACCGGAGCGAGGAAAGGAGCAGGCATGACCCCAGAGCGCAGACGGGCCCGGGCCCGCTGGCTGACCGTGGGCGCGGTGCTGGCCGCCGCGTCGGTCACCCTGGCGGCCGGCCCCGCGCCGAGCGCGGGGGCGGGGCGCGCCGCCGATGCCCGCGCTCCGGTGCCGGCCCCCGCGGCATCCGGGGCGGCAGCCCCGGTCCCTCCGGCCTCCCCGGTCGCCCCGTCCGCTCCGGCAGCCCCGACCGGAGCGGACGCCACCGCGCAGCCCCCTCCGTCCGTGATCGTCCCCGGCCCGCCGGTCCCGCTCCCGGCGCACATCCTGATGCCCCTCCAGGACACCCCGGCCTTCGGGGCCTTCCTCGGCTCCGACGCCCGGGGCGTGATCCGCATGCCCGGACTCAGCCACTGGCTGGGCGGCGCCGACCTCCGGGTCGGCCACACCTACCTGCCCGGAGGGACCTGGGCCGACATCGAGGGCGACGTCGACTTCCTCGAGACCTGGGCGCACTGGCGCAGCGAGCGGCCCGACCGGATGTTCGTCCTCAACGTCCCCCTGCAGGAGCGCAACGAGGAGAACCTCTCCGACGCCGAGGTCCGGCAGCTGCTGCGGCAGGGCGCGGAGGGGAGGTTCGACCACCACTTCCGGGCCCTCGCCGAGCGGCTGGTGCAGCTGAAGGTGCCGGACACGATCCTGGTGCTCGGCTGGGAGATGAACGGCATCACGTACACCCATCGCTGCGGGCCGGACCCGGAGGCGTGGAAGAAGTACTGGAGAAGGATCGTCACCACCATGCGGGCGGTGCCGGGGCAGAAGTTCCGGTTCGACTTCACGCCGAGCCGCGGCCTGGACGCCGTTCCCTGGACGCAGTGCTACCCGGGGGACGACGTGGTCGACATCATCGGCATGGATTCCTACGACCAGCCGGCCGGGCTTTCCTTCGACGAACAGGTGAAAGAACCCTACGGGCTTCAGGCGCACGTGGATTTCGCGAGGGCTCACGGAAAACCGATCTCCTATCCCGAATGGGGGCTCTTCCGCAACGGCGACAATCCCGAGTGGATGCGGCGCATGCTCGCGTGGATGGACGAGCACAAGCCGCTCTACAACACGCTGAGCGACTACTGTCCGCACGGTGTGTGGCGGTGCACGGACAATCCCCGGTCGTCCGAGGTCTACCGGTCCGTCCTGTACGGACGCATCGGCGCGCCGGCCGCGGCGTCCGCCTCCACGCCCCTGCCGAGGCCCGCCGCACCGCCGTCCCCGCGGGACTGCACACCGGTGGGCCTGGGCGACTGGGTGGAGCACTGGATCGGCCAAAGGCCCTGCATCCGCTTCGGCCGGCGACCGACGGCCGGCACGGGCTAGCACGCCGCCGGCCCGTCCGGCGGCGGACGGCCGCCCGGAGGGGCCGCCGCCGCGTGCCGTCCGGACGCGGCCGTCACCGCTGTGCGGCATCGACGGCGACGGCCGGGCCGGGCACCGAGGCGGCGGGGGCGGGGCCTGCGTCCCGGTCCCGGTCGTCCCGGTCCGTGCGCCGGGGGCGTACCAGCAGGGCCAGACCGGACAGCAGTCCGCCCGCGCCCGCCCCCACCGCGGAGGTCACCCAGGCGGACGCGGACGTCGGCTCGGTCGGCCTGACCGCCCGCGCGAACTGCACCAGCTGCACCCGGGTGCTGTCCTTGGCGTCGCCCGCCTGCCGGATCAGCGCCTGGGAGACGGCGTTGGCCATGTCCGCGGCCAGCACCGGACGCGAGGAGGTCGCCGACACCGCGACCATCGGGGCGTCCGGCGAGGTCGCCGCCCGCACGCTGTGCTGCAGGGTGCGCAGCGGCACGCCCGCCCGGTCCTGTGCCTCGATCAGCACCGTGAGCTGTGTGGCGACCCGGCCGTAGGCCTGTGCGAAGCCGAGGGCGGCGCCCGAGTCGGACTGCTCGGCCGGTACCGCGACGACATAGCTGGTGGCCGTGTACGTCGGAGGGGTCAGCAGGCCGTACGCGCCGCCGCACAGGCCGCCGAGGACGGTGCCCGTCGCGAGCACGGCCCAGGACGGCAGGCGCAGCTTCCGGAGACGGGCCGGGGACAGACGGTGCTGACGAGTCGGAGTGTCGGTCATGAGGGGCTTGCTCCCAGAGGTGAGACCAGAGGAGAGAAGGAAGACGAGGAACGGGAGGCCGCGGCCGCGTACACGTCCATGAGCCGGGCCGCGCTGCGGGTGATGCTGTAGCGGTGCGCGGCCTCGGGGGCCGTCCGCGGCCGGGGGCCCGCCGCGCGGACCTCGGCGATCGCCCGGGCGTACGCCTCGGGGCCGCCGTGCACACGACGGCCGGCGGCCGGGGGCGGCAGGGCCTCGAGGGCCGGACAGGAGGCGTAGAGCACGGGCAGGCCGCAGGCCAGCGCCTCCACTGCCGCCAGACCGAACGCCTCCTCCGTGGACGGCGACGCGAACAGGTCCATCGCGCAGATGAGCGAGGGCAGGTCGGGTCCGGGGGAGCCGTCGGGGAGGTAGGGGCGTTCACCGGCGAGCAGGACGCGGTCGGCCACACCGGCCTCGCGGGCCGTGCGGCGCAGGGTCTGCTCCTCGGGCCCGCCGCCCACCAGCAGCAGCCGGCAGTCGTCCGGAAGCCGGGTGAGCGCGTGCACGAGGACGTCGAACCGCTTGCCCCGGGCGAGCCGGCCGATCCCGCCGACGACATACGCGTCCTCGGGCAGGCCGAGGTGTCGGCGGGCACTCTCGCGCCGCTCCTGGTCGAAGCGGAAACGGTCCAGGTCGATGCCGTTGGGGATGACCTCGATCCGGGGCGCGGGCACCCCCCAGCGCTTCAGCCGGTCGGCCACCGCCGGGGAGACGGCGACCGTGGTCGAGCCCAGGCGCTCGGTGGCGAGGTACAGCGCACGCACCCCCGCCGTCAGCCTGCGGCCCTCCATCTGCGTTGCGCCCAGGGAGTGCTCGGTGGCCACGACGGCGCGGACCCCGGCGAGACGGGCGGCGATCCGGCCGTAGACGCAGGCCCGGTACAGATGCGTGTGCACCAGGTCGTACCCGCCGGCGCGGATCAGCCGGACCAGCCGCGGAAGCGCGCCCAGGTCGCGGTTGCCCCGCATGCCCAGGTGCGTCACGCGGACCCCGTCGGCGGCCAGGCCCTTGGCGACCGCGCCGGGGTCGGTCAGCGTCACCACGTCGCAGTCGACGGGCAGATGACGCAGCAGCAGACGCAGCTGCTGCTCGGCCCCGCCGACCCCGAGACCGGTGATGATGTGCAGGGCCCTCATGTCACAGGCCCTCCACCGGACGCCGGCGCAGCCGGTGCAGCCGGTACTTGAGGTGCAGACGCCAGGAGGTGTCCTCCTGGCCGACGTGCACCCGCGGCAGGGCGTGCACACCGGTGAGCGGACCGGGGTCGATGGCGCAGGCGTAGGCGTAGCCCGCCTCCCTCACGGCCGCGACGACCCGGGCGTCGACGGTGCCGTAGGGGTAGCAGAAGCCGTCGACGCGGACGCCGGTCAGCTCCTCGAGCAGCGCGCGGCTCTCGACGAGCTCGGCCTTCAGGGCGAGGTCGTCCGCCCGGGTCAGGTCGACGTGGGTGAGGCCGTGCGAACCGATCTCCATGCCCTCGGCGGCCACGCGCCGGATGCCGTCCGCGGTCAGCAGCGGCTTGCGCGGGCCGAGCGGATCCCAGGCGTTGTCGCCGCCGAGCCGTCCGGGCAGGACGAACACCGTGGCACGGCAGCCCCAGCGGCGCAGCAGGGGCAGGGCATGGGTGACGAAGTCGGCGTACCCGTCGTCGAAGGTGAGCCCGACCAGGTCCTGTCCCCCGCCGCGGGCGCGGGCGGCCAGCAGCTCGGCCACGGGCACGCCCCGCAGCCCGCGCCGGCGCAGCCAGGCCAGCTGCCGGCCGAGCCGCTCGGGCGTGACCGTGATGCGGTACGGGTCGTCGGAGCAGTCGCCCACCGAGTGGTACATCGCCACCCAGGGGGGAGGACCGGGGCGCGAGGCGGAGAGTGCGCCGGTGACGGGGCGGTCACCGGTGTCCTGGTGATCAACGGAAGCGGCCATGGGTGAGCCTTCGTGTGAGGATGCGTACGGAGCGGAGCGCGGAAGCGCAGCCCTGGGCGCCCAGGGCCCAGGTGAGGGGGACGAAGACGGCGAGCACGGTCAGGGAGCCGGCCGCCAGGCCCGCCACCGGGGAGTCCGGCAGATCCGCGACGAACGCCCCGGCGACGGTGGCGACGATCGCGGCGCGCACGGGCCTGCTCAGCTCGGCCAGGATCCGCCGGACGCGGATCGACAGGCTGGGGGAGTCGCTCTGCCGGCCCGTGCGCAGACCGGCGAGCAGCAGAACGGCCGTGACGGTGATGCCGAGGGCGTTGGCGGCGGCGATGCCCACCACGCCCCAGGGGGCCACGGCCGCGGCGCCGACCCAGGACGTCACGGCGATGCCGGCGGTCATCGCACCGACCGGGTACCAGCTGGGCCGGCCCGCCGAGAAGTAGCCGCGCACCAGGGCGCCCACCAGGGTGTGGCCCAGCAGCCCGAGGGCGTACACCCGCATGACCTCCGCGGTGGCGGCGGTGTCGTCCGCGGTGAACGCGCCGCGCTGGAAGAGCAGTTCGATGATCTGCGGGGCACAGGCGATCACCGCGCACATGCCCAGCAGGACCATGCAGGAGGTCAGGGCCAGATCCCGCTCCACACGGGTGCGGGCCCGTTCGGTGTCGCCCTCCGCCAGCGCCCGGGAGACCACCGGGAAGGTGACGGTGGTCAGCATCAGCGACAGCGTCATCGGGATCTGGGCGACCTTCTGCGCGTAGTTCAGGTACGAGATGGCCCCGGCGGGCAGGGTGGAGGCGAGGAAGCGTTCGACGAGGACCTGCGACTGGCGGCACAGCGCGAACAGGAGCACGGCGGCCACCAGGGCGATCTGCACCGGCCGCGGCTCGATGTCCTCGCCGGCCGAGCGGGGCGCCGGCCGGCGCGACGTCAGCTGCCGCCACAGCGAGGGGACCTGCACCGCCACCATCAGAAAGCCGCCCACGGCGACCCCGGCCGCCGCGGCCCGCACGCCCCAGTGCGCGCCGAGCAGGAACATCACGGCGATGATGCCGGTGTTGTAGGCGACGTAGATGGCCGCGGGGGCGAAGAAGCGGCGGTGTGCGCGCAGGGCGGCGCTGCAGTACCCGGCGAGCCCGAAGGCCAGCACACAGGTCGCGGTGAGCCGGGTGCAGTCGGCGGCGAGACCGGGGTCGGGCAGGCCCGGCGCCAGGATCCGCACCAGGAAGGGGGCGAGGCCGGCGATCAGCGCGGCCACCGCGGCCAGGGCCAGGCACATCCGGGGCAGGGTCGAGGCCACCAGGGCGCGGACCGGGTCGTCGGCCGTGCCCCGGGCGCGGCGGGCCAGCGCCAGGCTGAACGCCGGGATCAGCACCAGCGCCAGCCCGTCCTCGATGAGCAGCGTGGCGGCGAACTCCGGCACGATCCACGCCACCAGGAAGGCATCGGTGTCGCTGCCCGCGCCGAACAGCCGCGCCAGCGACTGGTCGCGCACCAGACCGAGCAGGGAGCCGGCGATCGACAGCGACGCCGTCAGGAGCGTGGCCCGGGCGAGGAACTTCCGGGACGCCGAGGTGGTCTCGGGGCCCTCGACCGTCTGGGCGGCGGTGCGCGCCGGGGGGACGCTCGGGGCACCGCCGGCCGTGGACCTGGGGGTGTGCGAGGGTTTCACCGTCATCGTGTCACGGCCTCCTCGACCCGCTGCGGCGTTCCGTCCGGCACCACGGCCCTGCCGTGCGCCCCGCGGGCCCCGTGCTCCTCTCCGGTCAGCGCCCACCAGGCCACCAGGCCCAGGGCCATGCCGGTCAGCAGGGTCGAGGGGCCGCCGATGTCCCCGTAGGCGAAGTCGGTCAGCGTCCACAGCAGCAGCCCGCAGGCGACGAGCGCGCAGTCGAGCACCGGTCCGCGTGCGCGCAGGCGCCGTAGCCTGCGCAGCGTGCACACCAGCAGGGCCAGCCAGCTGCCGGCGAGCCCGAGCAGCCCGATCAGGCCCTGCTCGCTGAGCACCAGCAGATACATGTTGTGCGGCGACAGCAGCGGCTGCCGGTGATACGTCGCTCCGGCGCCCGCGACCTCGGAGCCCGAGGACAGCGCCAGGGTGGCGTGCCCGTCGCGGTGCTGGGGAAAGCCCTTGAGCCCGACGCCGGTCAGCGGGTGCTCGCGCCAGATGGCGGCGGCGGAGGCCCACAGGGCGTACCGGTCGGTCACGGACCGGTCGGGAGCGTCGGCGACGCGTGCGATGGAGCCGATCCGCTCCTGCAGCGCCGTCGTACCGATGCCGAACCCGCCCACCAGGACCACTCCCGCCGCGGTGAGAGCCGCGAGCACCTTCAGGGCGCGCCGCATCCCGGCCAGCGCCAGCTGCACCGAGCACGCCAGGGCGGTCGCGATCCAGGCGCCCCGGCTGAAGGACAGGGCCAGCGGCGGCAGCAGGACCAGGGCGCAGCCGGCGGCGAGCGCCCGCTGCCGCACCGGCGCCCGGCCCAGCGCGATCCCGGTCGCACACACCAGGCCGAGCGCCACCACCGTCGCCATGCCCATCACGTCGTGCGCCCCGAAGGTGCCGACCGCCCGGATGTTCTCGCCCTGGTAGGAGGCGCCGGTCCTGGTGACGTACTGGTGCACGCCGAGCGCGCCCTGCCACAGTGCGAGCCCCACGAACGACCAGGCCAGCAACCGGAAGTCGGCCCGGCCGCGGATCAGCAGCAGCACCGCGGCCGGGACCAGCACGAAGATCTGCAGGTAGCGGCCGAGGCCGCCGAGCCCGGCCGCCGTCGAGGGTGCCCCCATGGCGGCGAGCGCGAGCCCCGCCACCGGCAGGCCCAGCACCACGGCCGCCGTGCGGGACAGCGGACGCCGTCGGTCGCGCACCAGACGGACCAGGCAGTACACCACCAGCAGCCCGGAGGCCGCATCGGCGGGTCCTGCGGAGGCCGGCGCCGACGGCAGGGCCAGCAGGGCGACCACGGCCGCCGCGGGCAGGACCGGGGTCCAGGCGGCGGCCCGGCGCCAGGGCACGGTCAGGGCGAGGCTCACGTCGCTCAACTCCCCGTGGGACGTACCAGCGTGGCCGCGGTGCGCAGCAGGATGCAGACGTCCTGCCACAGCGACCAGTCGTCGATGTAGGCGTTGTCGAAGCGGCTGCGGTCCTCGATCGAGGTGTCACCGCGCAGCCCGTTGATCTGGGCGAGACCGGTGAGTCCGACCCGCATCCGGTGCCGGGAGGCGTAGCCGGGGTAGGTTTTGCTGAACTGTGCGACGAAGTAAGGACGTTCGGGACGCGGCCCGACCAGGCTCATGTCGCCCCGCAGCACGTTCCACAGCTGGAGCAGCTCGTCCAGCGAGGTGCGCCGCAGCATCCGGCAGAACCGGCCCATCTCGTGCTCGTTCGCCACGCTCCACCGGGTCGCCGACTCGTGCTCGTCGGCCGGGCGGTGGGTGCGGAACTTCAGCAGGGTGAACGGTTTTCCGTTCTTGCCGACGCGTTCCTGACGGAACACCACTCCCGGGCCGTCACTGATCCGCAGCACCACCGCGCACACCAGCAGCAGCGGGCTGACCAGCAGCAGCAGCGTTCCGGACACCAGGATGTCGAGCACCCGCCGGCCCACGCCCTCGTGGCGTGCCGCCGACATGTCCAGGCGCCGGCAGGGGAACCCGGCCAGCCGCTGCCCGGCCGCGTACGACGGACTGTGCGGGTCGATCTCCCACACCACACAGCCCGACTCGGCCAGCGACCGCAGCAGCGACTCCTGTTCGACGCGCGCGAAGGGGTGGACGGCCAGCACCGCCCGCACCCCGTTCTGGATGACGGCACGCCTGACCTCCTCGGCGGTCGTCAGCACCGGCAGGCCCGCGGAGCCGTCCGCCCGGTCGGCGACGATCCCCACCGGACGGATGCCGCACCGCGGATGACGCAGCACGGCGGCGGCCACCCGCTGCGCGATCGCCGCCGGGCCGACCAGCAGCGCGGCGTGCGGGCGGCGCACCAGGACCGCGCGCCGCCGCATGTGCACAAGGCCCCGCAGCGCGCAGCCCGCCGTGGCCTGCAGGGCGAGGCCGGTCAGCACGGTGCGCAGGGACAGGGGGTGGTCCGGCCGGTACGCCGCCACGAGCGCCGCGAGCGCCAGCCAGACCACCGTGACACGGCCCCACACGGCGGGCACTTCCTCCAGCAGCGTCGGTACCGGTGGTCTGCTGTCGCGCGGACGCAGCAGCAGCGACGCCACCAGGAGCAGGGCGACGACCAGCGGAGGACGCTCGGGCCCGGACAGCGCCAGAAGGCCCAGCAGGGCGGCGGCACCGTCCGCGACGAGCAGCGGCACCGACGAGGGCGGGTGCGCCGGGGGCCGCACCGCGGGGAACGGGGAGCCGGCGGCGGTGCCACGCGGCGGCATGACCGAGACCGATGGGACCGACGAGGAGGGGACGGCGCGTGGTGGTGCGCCGGGGGAGGGGACGGTGGGTTCCGCGGTCACGAGTGCTTCGACTCCCTGTGCTCAGTGGGCTGGACACGCTGTGCCGCCTGGTTCGCCCCGGCGTCACAGCCTGGGTCGGGCGGCCGGCCGTGCTCGGCGCGGCGCGTCCTCGCGCGCCCGGCCGCGGGGGACGGAGCCGCTTCGTCGGCGGCGGGCCAGGGGCCGAGCAGGTCGCGATAGACGTCCGCGATCCGCTCGGCGGTGTGCCGCACGTCGTGGACGTCCAGCACATGCCGGCGGGCCAGGGTGCCGAGCGACGCACGCAGCGGCGGGTCGAGCAGCACCCCGATGAGGGCCTCGGCCAGGGCCGCCGGGTTCTCCGGCGGGACCAGGCACCGCTCGGTGAAGGAGGGCGGCAGGCTCTCGCGGGCGCCGTCGACGTCCGTGACCACCACGGGCCGCCCGCAGGCCATGGCCTCCAGCGGGGCCAGCGCCATGCCCTCCCAGCGGGAGGGCAGGACCACCAGGTCGGCGGCCTGGTACCAGGGGCGGGGGTCGGCGACGGCTCCCGTGAACAGCACGGACGGCGGGGCCTGGGCGCGCAGCAGGCCGGCGTCCGGTCCGTCGCCGACCAGGGCGAGCCGGGCGCCGGGCACCTCGCGCACGACGGCGTCCCAGGCCCGCAGCAGCACGTCCTGCCCCTTCTGCCGGCACAGCCGCCCCACGCACACCACGAGCGGGGCGGCCGGGTCGAGACCGGCGAGCGGCGCGAGCCCGGCCCGTGCCGCCCCGGCGGGAGCCGGGCGGAAGCGCTCGGGGTCGATGCCGTTGGGCACGACGGCGAACGGCGCGTCGATCCCGGCACGCACACCGGTGGCGCGTTCCGCCTCGCTGACGCACACCACCCGCGCGGCCCACCGCGCCCCCCAGCGCTCCCACCGGAGCGCGAGGGCCGCGGTGGCCCCGCCGACCGCCTCGAACGACCAGGCGTGCGGCTGGAAGACGGTCGGAATCCGCCCGCGCACCGCGAGCCGTCCGGCGAGCCCGGCCTTCGCACTGTGCGCGTGCACCAGATCGGGGCGCACCTCGTCGATCAGCCGTGCGACATGCCGTACTTCCCGCATCAGCGACGGACCGGGCGACCGGGTCGCCCGCCAGTTCCGTACGTCCGCGCCGAGCGCCCGCAGCCGCGCGGTGAGCGCGCTGTCGGGGCAGGCCGCGGTCACCTCCAGGCCGGCCGCCGACTGGGCGCGGACCAGGTCCGTCACCACGCGGGCGACTCCGCCGTCCACGGGCTGGGTCAGATGCAGCACCCGCGGCCGGGAACCGGCGGAAGGGCGGGGCACACGCCTGGTCCTTCGGCGCGCGGGGGCTCTCGGAACAGGGGAGGAGGCACTCATCGCTGGGTGTCGACCGCGGCGAAGAACACTCCCGTCCACGCCGTGTCCTGCTGGGAGCTGAGCCGGAGGACCATCCGGTCACCGGTGCGCGGCAGCCGTCCCGTGAGGTCGAACACGTCGGAGTCGTAGCCGAGGGTGTGGGCGTACGACGGCACACGTGTCGAGGGAGCGGACGGGAGGTCGCCGATGGTGGAGTTCAGGACGTCGTTCGCGGGGTTGGCGGAGTTGGACAGGGCGACGGGCCTGTCCTGACCGACCGTCAGGGTGAAGGAGTCACCGGTGGTGCCGCGGTCGCCGTTGTACGCCACGAATCCGGCGATGCCCCCGGCGTTCGCCGGGAAGCGCGGATTGTCCAGCCGCATCTCCTGCGGCCCGCGGGACTTCAGCGGGGCGAAGCCGTCCCAGATCGCGATGTCGCGCAGCGGCTCCGCCGGGTTCTCGTAGGCCACCACCAGCGTCCAGCCGCCCCACGCGCCGGCCGCCGACTTCCCGGCCGCCACGTTGACCTGCGCCACGGTGTACAGGCCCGAACCGCTCTCCCGCACCAGCTTCGTCACGTCGGCCGACGCCTGGAAGGCGTCGGCGCCGTCCGCCACACGGTGTCCGACGACCGTGTCGGCGAGGAGCTCCTTGTACTTCCCGCCGGGTTCGGCGATCAGCACGCGGTTGTTGTCCTCCGGCGGCTTCTGCTCGCCCACGCGCAGGTTGCCGCCCCAGTACAGACGCGCGTACGTCACCCGCGCCCCGGCGGGCAGACGGACCTCCGCCTGGGAGGAGTTGTAGGTGTTCGGGTCGTCGTCGACGTCGACGTAGAACATGTCGAAGTCGCCGTTCTTCCCGCGCCCGCCGCTCTGCGCGGCCGAGCACGAAGGCGCCCCCGGGGTCGTGCGGCAGGTGATGGAGACGTTGGCCGCGCGCACGATGCCGCCGTGCTGGACCGCGTGGTACCGCCGGCCGAACGTGATGCCGGGGGCCTCCGGAGCGGGCGGCGCGGCAGCAGCGGGCGCGGAGGGGGCCCACAGTACGGCGAGGGCGACGGTGCCCACCGTCGCACGGAGCAGCGGAGCCAGGGAGTGGCGCATGACTGTCGTCGACCTTTCGAAGGCAGGTGAGGTGACAGACGGTGCGCCGGTGGGGCGCGTCCGCCTGCACAGATGTGTTGGAAGGTGCGCCGCAACATTAGCCACTAACTGGACAATTGCGATGAAATCCTATGAAACCCGAAAGTGTGTCGGACTGGTGAAGGAGGGGCCTCTTCCCGGGATCACCCGAACGGCGGCACAACTTGGGGATGGGCCTCGCGTTGACAGGGAGCCGGGCGTTCTTGCCTCGGGCTTTGAGAAGTCAACTCCAAGGAGTACGTTTCCATGTCGCGCATCACCAAGGGCCTGGTCCTCACCTCGGTCGCGGCCTCGGCCGTCGTCGCCGGCGCCGGTGTCGCCTCCGCCGAGAGCCACGCCGCGGGCAGCGCCCTCAATTCCCCGGGCACCGTGTCGGGCAATGTCGCTCAGATTCCGGCCCACATTCCGGTCAACGCCTGCGGCAACACCGCTAGTGTGCTCGGCACGATGAGCCCGGCCGCCGGCAATGCCTGCGTCATCGACTGACGCCCCTCTTCTGTTTTCCCGATCCGGCCGTCCTCTCGGCACGGAGAGCGGCCGGTGCCGTTTTCCGTGCCGGGAACCGGAAGCAGCCGGCCCATCCGTCCCTCTCGTCGTCGCATCGGACCGGGCCGCTTCGGAACGCCTCCGAAAACCCCGGACGGCAAGGGCGGGGAATCGCCGGACCCGTCGCTCCGCCGGCCGGTTCGGCCCGTGAACACGGCTGTGCCGGGGAGCCGCCCGGTGCGCCGTGCCCGCCCCTGCTCACGCGCCGGAGGCCGGGGCGAACGCCGCCCTCCGGCGCGGCTGGACACCGCCGATACCGTCGCCGAGGCATGAGCGCTGTCTCCCTTTCGGAGATCTCGTACGAGGAGTCGGAAACCACGGCGCCACAGGTTTCCGCCCAGGCCAGGGCTCGTTGTACATGGCGACACAACTCCTCCGGCGATCCGCGTCGCCGAAGAAAGGAACATGATGAAGTCCCTGAAGGCCGCCGCCGTCGCTGCCGGGTCCCTGATCGTCGCCGGTGTCGCCTCTCCGGCCATGGCACACAGCGCCCTTCCCGAGGTGTCCTACAACCTCGACGGTGTTGTGAACACGACCGCCGACCACACCCGTGACGCCAAGGGGCCCTTGGGCACGGTGTCCCTGGAGGTCGATTCCGACAAGGCGCTCGACAGCGAGAGCAAGGGTTCGGCGCTCCACACGGTGAAGGACACCACGCACACGCTGGACGGCCGCACACCGTTGCTCGGCGGGCTGCCGGTGCAGGGCTGAGACACCAGGGAGACCAAGGAGACCGGGAGGCCCAGGTCGTCTCGGCCGTACGGAGCCGGCCCTCGATGGCGTCGAGGGCCGGCTCCGTCTTTTTTTCCCCGGCCTGTGCCGCCCCCGTTTCCCGTCCACGCCGGTCCTCCGTTTCCCCGCCCGTCCTGATCTGCTTCCCCCTCGCCCCGCTCTGCTTTCCCCCGTTCGTCCTGCCCTGGCTTTCCCTGCCCCGTCGCCCTGCTGTTCCCGCCCGTGCCGGCCCGGCTCCACCAGCCCGGCTGTGCCATGGGACGCGCAGACCGGAGACACGAGATCCGCGGGTCGTCCCCGCGGAGAAAAGTTCCGTGGCCTTTCGCCACAGGCCGTTTCCGTGCCCGGGATCCGCTGCACGTTCCCGGACGGGGAAATTGAATGCGCCCCTCAGTACGCCCCACCAATGGAGTGACGAGACCCCAAGTCTCTTGCCACCTACATCGGGTTCCTGCGTCACTGGAGACATCCAACCGGTGGGCAGCCCATCCCGCTCGGGGGGCGTGACTCCGGTGTGTTCTCCAGCCCCTCTTACGGGTAGGGGGGCGCGGGCTCCTCCGGAGCCACGATGGGCACCCTCGAGAGGGATTTGGATCCCCAGCCGGTGCCACATCCGTGGCACCGGCTGGTCGGTTGTTGAGCGACAGAGCCGCATTACTCCATACGGGTGAGTTCTTGGTTGACACCCTTGTCGGATGAACGGCGCTGTGGGTCACTTGTGGTACTGAACCGGCGGGCCGCCCTCCCGTACCGGAAGCAAACGGTATGGCGGCGTCCCGCCGTTGCCCGTACAAGCGGCACGTCGCACAAATCGCTCTCCGTGCTTCCGATGTGGCGGTATGACGCCGCGCCAGCCCCACAAACTTCTGAACCCGTCTGAGGGTCGGGGGCTTACAGCGCCGCAGTATCCCCGGTTCACGGCATCGTCACACTGCACGCGAGGAGCGTTGTTATGCCCATCTCTCCCAATCAGGGTTCGACCGGGGGCGGGACTCTGGTCACGATCACCGGCACCAACCTGAGCAACACCACCGCCGTGAGGTTCGGCAACAAGTTGGCGACCAACGTCACCAATGTCTCGCCGACCCAGGTGACGGCGGTGTCCCCGTCCGGAACCGGCGTGGTCGGGGTCACCGTGACCACACCGGGCGGCACCAGCAACCCGGTCCCCTTCTTCTACGTGGGGCCGCCGTTCAAGTCCGGACTCGACGTCACCTCCGGCCCGCTCGCGGGCGGCAACACCGTGACCATCTCGGGCACGGGCCTGTCCACGGCGAACAACGTCTCCTTCGGAGGCGTCAACGCCGTCCCCACCGTCGTCTCCGACAGCACGATCACCGTCACGGTTCCCGCCGGCGTGGCCCCGGGCCCGGTGCCGGTGAGCGTGACCACGGCGGGGGGCACCAACAACGGGTTCACCTACACCTACATCGACTCGCCCACCATCGTCTCGGTGGTTCCGTCGTCCGGACCGACCTCCGGCGGCACCGCGGTGACCATCACCGGAACCAACCTCGACTCCACCGAATCCGTCACGTTCGGCGGCAACCCTGCGCCGTTCTCCGTGATCAGCCCCACCACCCTGTCCGCGGTGACGCCTCCGGGCGCCGAGGGACTGGTGGACGTCGAGGTCACCAACCCGGCGGGAACGGCCACCGCGACGGACGCATTCGAGTACGTCGCCGGCCCCGGCATCTGAGCCGACGACACGGTGCGGCCGGTTCCTGGGGTACCGGCCGCACCGGCCCTTCGGGGCCACAGTCCGTCACTTCTTCATCGCTCTAGGAGCAGAGCATGCCCCCCTTGGTCAGTTCGGTCAGTCCCACACAGGGGCCCGTGACCGGTGGTACGCCCGTCGTCATCACCGGTTCCGATTTCATCGGTGCCACGGCGGTGCGGTTCGGCGCCGTCAACGCCACCTACACCGTCAATTCCTCCACTCAGATCACCGCGGTGGCCCCTTCGGCGGCTGCCCCCGGGCCTGTGGCGGTGACGGTGGTCACTCCCGCGGGGACGAGCAACGCGAATGTCACGTACACCTACACACCGGTGGCGGTTCCTCCCACGGTGACGAGTGTGTCTCCCACCAGTGGTCCTGTGACGGGTGGCACCGTGGTCACAGTGACGGGGACGAACTTCATCGGTGCCACGGCGGTGCGGTTCGGCGCCGTCAACGCCACGTCCTTCACGGTCAATTCCTCCACTCAGATCACGGCGGTGGCTCCTCCGGGGGTTACTCCCGGGTCCGTGCCGGTGACGGTGGTCACTCCTGGGGGGACGAGCAATGCGACCGTCACTTTCACCTACACGCCGGTGGTGTCTCCTCCCACGGTGACGAGTGTGTCTCCGGCCAGTGGTCCTGTGACGGGTGGCACGGTGGTCACGGTGACGGGGACGGACTTCACCGGTGCCACGGCGGTGCGGTTCGGCACTGTTGATGCCACGTCTTTCACGGTCGACTCGCCGACGCAGATCACGGCGGTGGCTCCTCCGGGGGTTGCCCCCGGGCCTGTGCCGGTGACGGTGGTCACTCCTGGGGGGACGAGCAATGCGACCGTCACTTTCACCTACACGCCGGTGGTGTCTCCTCCCACGGTGACGAGTGTGTCTCCGGCCAGTGGTCCTGTGACGGGTGGCACGGTGGTCACGGTGACGGGGACGGACTTCACCGGTGCCACGGCGGTGCGGTTCGGCACTGTTGATGCCACGTCCTTCACGGTCGACTCCTCCACTCAGATCACCGCGGTGGCTCCTCCCGGAACGCCGGGCGCCGTTCCCGTGACGGTGACCACCCCGGCCGGCACCAGCGCGGCGTCGCCCGAGTCGTACTTCTTCTACGCCGCGGGGCCCATCCTCACCGCGGCCACCCCCGCCCAGGGACCGTCCGCCGGGGGCAACACCGTCACACTGACGGGTCAGAACCTCTCCAACGCCACGTCGGTGCTGTTCGGCGGCACGCCCGCGGCCTTCACCGTCGTGTCGTCCACGGAGATCGTCGCCCAGGCCCCGCCCGGTGCGGGAGTGGTGAACGTGACGGTGACCACGCCGGGCGGGACGAGCAACCCCGTCGCCTACGCCTATGTGAGCGCCCCCACGCTGACCAGCGTGACACCGTCCAGCGGACCCACGGCGGGCGGCACGGTGGTGACCCTCACGGGGACGAATCTGACCACCACGACGTCCGTGCTCTTCGAGGGCGTTCCCGCGGCCTTCACGGTGATCTCCGACACCCAGGTGATCGCGACGGTGCCGGCCGGACCCCCGGGCCCTGCCTCCGTGGTCGTGACGACCGCGGGAGGAACGTCGGGGGCGGTGACCTTCGAGCGCGTTCCGCCACCCGAAGTGTGATGCGGGGACACCCCACGCCGTGACGGGACGTCCGCGGCCCGGCCGACGGGAGGACGCTGCGCACGAAGAAGGGGAAGAGGAAAAAGAGACCGAAGAGGGGAAGGAGAGCCCCAGCGTGTGCGGCTCGCGCTTCCCGTAGGGCCGGGTACGAGTGCCGGGCCGGAGCCGAGGTCAGCAATGACCCCGACTCCGGCCCGGCACAGCTCTTCGGAGAAGCGGTGACGGGCACGCCCAAGGGCTGCTTTGGCAAGGAGCCCGCCGGGTTCAACCCCGGCTCCGGCCCGTCGGGCCCTCCGCAGTGCCTCCACAGGTGGTGTTCAGGACGGTGCTCGAGCCGGTCTCTCACCACGAGGCCGGCCCTCGTCCATGTGCGGTTCCCCGGCGGTGCGAGGGAAGCTGCTCACCACCACCAGTGGTACAGGCCTCCGCACGGGCGCGAGCAGTGGCCGGGGTACGGCGGCTTGGGCACGGACGACACGGTGACCGTCGTGGTGCCGTTGGAGGCGTCGCAGGCGCCGTTGCCGTTGTAGGCGGCAGTGATGGTGCGCGTACCGGCCGTCGCGAAGGACACGGAGTACTGCGCCACGCCGCTGGCCGACACGGGCACCGTGGCAAGAAGGTCGCCATTGGAGAAGAAGGTCACCCCCAGGCCGCCGGAGGGGTCGGAGGTGCAGGTGACCGTCGCGGTCAGCAGCACCGGACTGCCGACCGTGGTGACCGACGGTGAAGCAGTCACGTTTGTCGCCGACGGCACTGCCGCTGCCGGTGAGGCTGAGGCCACCACGGCGGCCAGCGCGAGTGCGGCCGTACTTCCCCACATGCGTCGCGTAAGCACACGTCCCACGAGTCAGCTCCTTGCTCGGTTTCTGTTCGTCAGCCCTTGCTGACGTTGCTCACGCTAGGCATGAGTGCGCAGTCTTGCCGAGCAAGACTCCAGCAAAAAGTCCACTGGGGGGACTTCTTGAGGCAACCGTGTGACAGACCATGAACCCACAAGTTCGTTCGGGTAGTTCGGGTCTCGTCCCGGGCCGGTGATACCACGCGGGACACGGGCGCGCCGGGCTCCTCGGAGAATTCACCTGCCACCACGGCATGAACGACGCGTTCGCCGATCGCGCCGGAGACAGTGCCGGAAGGTTCCATGCCCTCTTCCGGAAGGCCAGCTGACGGCAGAGAAGCCGTCCGTGCGCTCGTGCCGGGTTCATCAGGTCGGTCGCGGACCAAAGCGTGAATTTATCTGGTAATTGCTCCGTCTGCGGCAACTTCTGGCTGTATGGGTGACGGCGCGAGTCCTCATGCTGGAGTGGTCGTTGGGCGGGGTGTTCAATTCTGGCCACGGGGCTCCGCAACGGCTGGGCTCCATGGCAGAAGACCGAAGGGAAGAAATTCCGTGTCGAAGATCAGCTTCGAAGAGCTCGACGGCCTGACCGGTGAGATGCTGCCGGAGCGCGCGGTGCTGTCGGCCTTCTACGGCGGTGGTCACGACGGCAGCAACATCGTGAGCAACCCCGTCTGCACGACTCAGCAGCTCCAGCCGTCCGGCGTCCTCACGACCCTCCTCGGGACCCAGAGCCAGAACCAGATCTGCCACGCCGCCGTGGCCAGCTCCAACTGATTTGGCGAGTCAGCGGCCGGGGTGCTCTGCCCCCGGCCGCTGCTTTTGTATGGGCAGGTTCCGGACCGTTCCGGGTGCGTCCATGCAGCCGATGAGAAAAGTGAATGGAAGGCTGCGGTGCTTTCTGTGTGTTCATTCCGGGTTCATCGGGTCGGTCGCGGACCAAAGCGTGAGTTTATCTGGTAATTGCTCCGTCTGCGGCAACTTCTGGCCGTATGGGTGACGGCGCGGGTCTTCATGCTGGAGTGGTCGTTGGGTGGGATGTTCAATTCTGGCCACGGGGCTCCGCAATGGCTGGGCTCCATGGCAGAAGACCGAAGGGAAGAAATTCCGTGTCGAAGATCAGCTTCGAAGAGCTCGACGGCCTGACCGGTGAGATGCTGCCGGAGCGCGCGGTGCTGTCGGCCTTCTACGGCGGTGGTCACGACGGCAGCAACATCGTGAGCAACCCCGTCTGCTCGACGCAGCAGCTCCAGCCGTCCGGCGCCCTCACGGCCATCCTCGGGACCCAGAGCCAGAACGAGATCTGCCACGCCGCCGTGGCCAGCTCCAACTGATTTGGCGAGTCAGCGGCCGGGGTGCTCTGCCCCCGGCCGCTGCTTTTGTATGGGCAGGTTCCGGACCGTTCCGGGCGCGCCCATGCAATCGATGAGAAAAGTGAATGGAAGGCTGCGGTGCTTTCTGTGTGTTCATTCCGGGTCCACCGGAGCAGCCGCAGATCAAAACTTGTGAATTTATCTGGTAATTGCTCCGTCTGCGGCAACTTCTGGCTGTATGGGTGATGGCGCGGGTTTTCGTGCTGGAGTGGTCGTTGGGTGGGATGTTCAATTCTGGCCACGGGGCTCCGCAGTGGCTGGGCTCCATGGCAGAAGACCGAAGGGAAGAAATTCCGTGTCGAAGATCAGCTTCGAAGAGCTCGACGGCCTGACCGGTGAGATGCTGCCGGAGCGCGCGGTGCTGTCGGCCTTCTACGGCGGTGGTCACGACGGCAGCAACATCGTGAGCAACCCCGTCTGCTCGACGCAGCAGCTCCAGCCGTCCGGCGCCCTCACGGTCCTCCTCGGGACCCAGAGCCAGAACGAGATCTGCCACGCCGCCGTGGCCAGCTCCAACTGATGCGGCGGGCCGGCGGCCGGGGTGTCCTGCCCCGGCCGCCGGCCTTGTGCGGTACAGGCTCGAAAAGGTGTGTGCCCTTGGAAGTCCGAAGCGGTGCCGGGTACCTCGTCGAGGTGGCGCGGCACCGCTTTCGGTGTTGCGGGGCATCCGGCTCCGGCATTGTCCAGGGGGGCGACGTCCCTTTCGCGGTGTTTTTCCGCAGAGGAATTTCTTCTTGTTCGATTTCTGGGTGCAGTGCGTGTCGGATGTGACTTCCCGAAGCGGTGGCAGTGGAGGGCGAGGGCGGCGGAGCGGCGTTTTCCTCGGCGAGGCGTGCAGCCTTCCGCGGAGCCGGCCGCGTCGCCGATCCGAGCTTCACCGGATCACCCTGGCATCCGCATCCACCCTTTGAGAAAGGTGGGTTGACGACGGAGAAGCTTTCCGTCCGTTCCTGCCGGGGTATCCGGACGACCACGGACCGAACGGTGTATTCGTCCGCCGGTTGCTCCGTCTGCGGCAACTTCCGACTGTACGGGTGACGGGGCGAACCTTCCGGTGGAGAGGTCGTTGAGCCGGTGTTCAAATCTTCTCACGGAGCTCTGCAGCGGCCGGGCTCCATGGCAGAAGACCGAAGGGAAGAAATTCCGTGTCGAAGATCAGCTTCGAAGAGCTCGACGGCCTGACCGGTGAGATGCTGCCGGAGCGCACGGTGCTGTCGGCCTTCCACGGTGGCGGCGGTCACGGTGGCTTTGGCGGCCACGGTGGTTTCGGTGGCCCCGGCGACGCCAACATCGTGATCACCCCCGTCTGTGCGACGCAGCAGCTCCAGCCGTCCGGTGTCCTCGACGCCGTCCTGGGGACCCAGTCCCAGAACCAGATCTGCCACGCTGCCGTGGCCAGCACCAACTGACCGGTGGTGCCGGCGGCCGGGGTGTTCCGCCCCGGCCGTCGGCTTTGTGTGCGCCTGTACTCGAAGAGGTGTTCTCTTGGAACTCCGAAGCGGTGCCGAATGCCTTGTCGAGACGTCATGGCACCGCTTTTGTGTGATGAGCAGTTCTCGATTCCGGAATCCCCCGGAGCAGCTCGGTGCTTTTTTCGGGACTCCGTTTCCTGTAGACACATTGCCTGTCGCCGCTCTCTTTGAGAGCAGCACATGTCAGTTGTGACGCGCCGAAGGCGGTGACGGAGGACGGTGAGGACGGCGGAGCGGCGTGCGCCTCCGCAAAGGCGCGCGACCCCCTGCAGGCCCGGCCGCCGCAAGGCCCGGCGGGAGAACTATCCCTTTGGGAGACCACCATCAGTACACACGCATCCACGCCGGTTCAGGCAGAGCCGCCCGCCCCTGCCGGGGCCATGCCCATGCTCACCGAAGGAACCGAATTGGTGGGCGAGTTCGCCGGCTCCGGATACCGTCGTCCGCCACGTCTGGTGTACCGCTTCGACGGGCAGGTCATCCAACTGCCCGACCTGCTCTACGAGACCGCCAAGGCGCTGGAGCGGCACCAGGGCGAGGCGGTGAAGTCCGGGAACAGCCGTGACCTGCTCGACCGCGTGGCGCAGGAAGTCACCCGGGCCACGGGGCGTACGTTCTCCGCCGAGCACGTGGCCTTCGTGCTCGACAGGAAACTCGCACCGCTCGGGATCACCACGCGGAGCGACGGCACCCTTGCCGGGTTCACCAAGGCCGCGCATCCGTTCCTCGGGCTCCGGCACCGCACCGCGGTGGTGTCCGAGAAGGGGTCCTGGTTCCTCGCGGGACTGTTCGCCTGGCTGTTCCAGCCCGTTCTGGTGCTGTTGATCGTCTCCGCGTTCCTGGCCGCCGAGATCTGGCTGTTCAGCACCCACAATGCGAGCTACGCCATGATCGCGGTGATGTCCGACCCCAGCGGTGTTCTGGTCATGCTGGGGCTGGCTCTGGCGTCCGCGGCCTTCCACGAGATCGGCCATGCCGCAGCCTGCCGTTACGGGGGAGTGCGCCCCGGGGTCATGGGGTGCGGGCTCTATCTGGTGTGGCCCGCCTTCTACACGGATGTCACCAACTCCTACCGGCTCGACCGGATCGGACGGCTGCGCACCGTTCTGGGCGGCGTCTACTTCAACAGCCTCTTCATTCTCGGCCTGATCGCGCTGTACCTCGCCGACCCGTCCCCGGTGGTGCTGGCGGCGATCATGCTCGTCAACCTGGAGATGCTCCAGCAGCTTCTGCCGACCCTCCGTTTCGACGGGTACTACATCATCTCGGACCTGGTCGGCATCCCGGACCTGTTCAAGTACATCGGGCCCATCCTGCGGCGCAACATCCTGCGACGGCCGCCGGAGGAGCGGCTCAAGGCCCTCAAGCGGTGGCCCCAGGTCGTCGTCACGGTCTGGGTGCTCGCGGTACTGCCCGCCCTCGCCCTGCAACTCGGCCTCATCGCCTTCCGCATCCCCCAGATGGCGGTGGCGGCGTGGAACACGGCCCACAGGCTCTTCACCGACGCGACCGCCAGCAGCACCCCCGTGCTGAGCACCGCGGCGGCCTGCGTGCAGATCCTTTTCCTGCTGCTGTCGCTGGCCGGCATCCTGCTCATGCTCTGGTACCTGGGCAACGCGGTGGTCCAGCTCATCCGCAAGCGCTTCAGCAGGCGGGCGGACCTCGCCGAGGTGAGCCGGCACGGCAGTCCGTGACCGCTGCCGCGGGCGGCCGCGGCCACCGGCCGGCCCGGGCCACGCCGTGCGAGCACGCCGCCGCGGCCCCGGCGATCGGTGCCGTCCCGACGGTCTGCCGACCCGGTCGGCAGACCGTTTTGTCGTCTCCGTCCCTTTTCCCGTCCTGTTTCCTGCCGCCTCCCTGCCGCTCTCCCCGGCTCGGCCGGTGCCGCGTTCCCGCGCACGCCGACCGGACGGCGGGGAGCAGAACGGAGAAGGGTCCGCACGCATCCGCCGGCCCTCGGGCAGGCGGCCCCGGAAGGACAGCGGGGAGAACGCCGCACCGGCGCCGCCGGCGGGTCCCCTGCGGTTTCCGGCCGGGGTGCGCAGAGTCGCCGGGCAGGTGTTCCTGCTCCAGGTCACGGTCGTCGTCCTGGTCGTCGCGGCCGCCCTGGGGCCCTTGTGCTCCAGGCCCGCAAGGACAGCACGGCCGATGCCCGGCAGCGGTCCCGGGACATCGCCGAGACGCTGGCGTACGCCCCGGACACGCTGAGATCCATGACCGGCCCCGATCCCTCCGCGCAGCCGCAGCCGCTTGCCGAGAAGGTCGTGAGAGGGACCGGTGTCGACCTCGTCGTCGTGTACTCCAGGGACGGGGTCCGCTGCACCCATCCCGACTCGGCCCTCATCGGGGAACGCGTCCCCGCCCCCAGCAGACCGCCGTCCTCCCTCACGACGCACACCCGTGACACCAGCCAGGGGCCCGCGGTGGTCTCGTACGCCCCCGTCGTCGGAGGCGACGGCACGGTCGCGGTCGGCATCGCGGTGCGGCAGGTGGAGGCCGCGGCGGCCCAGCAGATTCCGCTCCTCCTCGCGGCGGGAGCCGGGGGGACGGCCCTGTCGGCCGTCGGCACGGCGCTGGTGTGCCGGCGCCTGCTGCGCCAGACCCATGGCCTCGGGCCGGCGGAGATGACACGGATGTACGACCACCACGACGCCGTCCTGCACGCGGTGCGGGAAGGCGTCCTGATCGTCGGCGAGGACGGGCTGCTGCTGCCGGCCAACAGCGAGGCCCGGCGGCTGCTGGACCTGCCCCCGGACGCGGAGGGACACAGGGTCGCCGACCTGTCCCTGGACGCGGACCTGGCCGGGCTGCTGACGTCGGAGCGCGCGGCCACCGACGAGGTGCACCTCACGGACGACCGGCTGCTCGCGGTCAACAAACGGACCACCGCTCCGTACGGCGGTCACGCGGGCAGCGTGGTGACGCTGAGGGACACCACGGAACTGCGGGCGCTGACGGGGCGGGCGAGGTGGCACGCGAGCGCCTGAAACTCCTCTACGACGCCGGGATGGGCATCGGCACCACCCTGGGCGTGAAGCGCACCGCGCAGGAGCCGGCCCAGCCGGCGGCCGGGCGCTTCGCCGACTTTGTCACCGTGGAACTGGCCGAGGAGGTCCTGCGCGGCGAGGAGCTCGCCGGGGCGGTCACCACCCTGCGCCGTACGGCCGCGAGCGGCCCGTTCGCCCACCAGCCGTCGGCACCGGCGGGCGAACCGGTCCGCCTCGCCCCCGGCTCGCCCCAGGCGCGGTGCCTGGAGAGCGGGCGGGCGGTGCTCGTGGCGGACCCGACCACCGCGCGGGACCTGGACCCCGAGTGCACGCGGCGGCTTCTGGAACAGGGCGTCCGCTCCCTGATCACCGTGCCGCTGCGGGCCCGCGGCCCGGTGATCAGGGAGCGGTGGGCCTCCGGCGCCTGCTCGCCGGCCCGGGCCGGCCACCCGCCGCCCGCCCTGGTCCGCCCGGACGGCACCGTGCTCTTCCCCGAGCTGCCCGCGGGGGCCGCCCCTGGGCCTGGGCGCTCTGCCCTTCGAGAGCGTCGAACTCCGGCTGGCCGAGGGAAGCCGGCTGGTCCTCTACACCGACGGGCTCGTGGACGGCCGCGACCGGGACATCGACACCGGCCTCGAGGTCCTGCGCACCGCGCTCGCCCGCTCCGGCCCCTCCCCGGAACGGACCTGCCGGGCGGTGCTCGACGCCCTCCCCCCGGGCCGCGCGAGCGACGACATCGCCCTGCTGGTGGCACGCACCCGTGTGTTCGGTCCCGAGCAGGTCGCCGACTGGGACGTGCCCCGCGATCCCGCGGCCGTCCCACGGGTTCGCGCCGAGGCCATGGCGCGACTGGAGGAATGGGGGCCGGCGGAGGCCGGCTTCGCCACCGAACTCATCCTCAGCGAACTGGTCACCAGCGCCATCCGCCACGGAAGCGCCCCCATCCATGTCCGTCTGCTGCGCAACCGCAAGCTGATCTGCGAGGTCTCCGACGGCAGCAGCACCTCGCCCCATCTGCGTCACGCGGCCATCACCGACGAGGGCGGGCGCGGCCTGTTCCTGGTCGCCCGGTACGCCGAGCGCTGGGGCACCCGGTACACCGCCACCGGAAAGATCATCTGGACCGAGCAGCCCCTGCACGGCGGCGGGGCGGAACCGGGCGCGGATGTGGGCGATCCGCTCGACCAGTGGGCCGATGTGACGCTGTGACACCGGTACCGGGTCCGGAAGAGGCCGGAAGGAGCTGCCCGCCGCCGAGGAGGTGAGGAGATGTCGAGGGACGCCGGGAAGAGGCAGCACCGTGTGCCCTCGGTGTCGTACGGCACCCGGCCGGGCCGACGGCCGGCAGCCGCGCCGGCGGACCCGGTTCTTCCGGCGGGACGGTGGGCCGCCGGGCCCTCGCCGGCCGGACGTTGACCCGAACGGGGGATTTTTGGAGGTTTGTCCGGCCCTCCGGCGGGCCGGTGGAGAGCCTGTGCCGACCGCGCCCAGGACATGCCGTCCGGGGCGGCCGTACCGCTTCCGGTCATGTGTGCCGACGCGCTTCGCCGGCGGGTGCGGCCGGGCGCGACAGGGACCCGGTTTCGTGATGTGCGGCACATCCGCGCGGTGCAGCGGTCCGGCCCCAGCGCCCCGCCGCCCGCTCCGTCGTGGGGTGCGGCGCGCCGGATGTGACCAGGACCATGGGCGTCCGTGCCGGCGCGACGGGGGGACGGGTCGCCTCGGGCCGGCCGGAGCCGTCGGCCGGCGAGGGGGCGCAAGCGGTGCCGCCGGCGGTGGCGCCGGGAACGCAAAACGCCCCGAGGGAGGATTCCCTCCGGGCGTTTGTGCTGGTGACAGGTGGCGCCCCCGGTAGGACTCGAACCTACGGCCAAGCGCTTAGAAGGCGCCTGCTCTATCCGCTGAGCTACGGGGGCCTGGTGTGGTGCGGCCTCTGCCCTGGTGCCCGAGTGAGGGCTGATCCCTGACAGCGCCGGGGACAAGGATAGGGCTCCCGGATCCATGTCCCTGCTGCTTCGTCTCCGTGGCTCGATGTGGAGGTCCGGTGAAGCGGTCCTGATAATCGCAGGCAGGTGCGAATCGCGCATCGCTTTTGACGCCTGGCGCACCTGGTGTTGTGCACTCGTTATGCCGGGGCTCTGCCCGCGTCCCAGTCGCCCTTTCCGCCCCTTGTGTTCCGTCGGCGCGCGAACACGCTCATATGCTTCAGAATTCCCCTAAAATTGGGCATTCTTCGCATGTGGTGACCTTGGACGTACGGCCTCAACTGCTCGACGCACTCTCCGCCCTGCGCGACCGTGTCGCCGCCGTGCGCTTTCCGCTGCCCTTGGAGGGGGCCCCTCGCGCGCGTGCCAACCGCGACGAGTTGCTCGCCCAGCTCGACGACTATCTGGTGCCCCGGCTCAAGGAGCCCCAGGCGCCGCTGCTGGCGGTCGTCGGGGGATCCACGGGCGCCGGAAAGTCCACCCTGGTCAACTCCCTCGTCGGGCGGCGGGTCAGCGAGGCGGGCGTGCTGCGGCCGACCACCCGCACCCCGGTACTGGTCTGCCACCCGGAGGACCACCACTGGTTCAGCGGCATGCGGGTCCTGCCCCACCTCACGCGCGTGTGGACGCCCCGGGACGAGCCCGACCCCGCCGACGGCGTACTGACACCCGGGCAGGACCCCTCGCGGATCCTGCGCGTGGAGACCGTGGAGACCCTGC
This sequence comes from Streptomyces thermovulgaris, assembly GCF_002155915.1. GTDB lineage: Bacteria > Actinomycetota > Actinomycetes > Streptomycetales > Streptomycetaceae > Streptomyces > Streptomyces thermovulgaris. The sequence goes on from NZ_MUME01000099.1 coordinate 28,097, forward strand.
CGCCCGGCCTCGCCCTGCTCGACGCGCCCGACATCGACTCCCTGGTCACCGACAACCGGTTCCTCGCCGCCGAGCTGATCTGCGCCGCGGACATCTGGGTCATGGTCACCACCGCCGCCCGGTACGCCGACGCCATCCCCTGGCATCTGCTGCGCACCGCCAAGGAGTACGACGCCACGCTCGTGACCGTGCTGGACCGGGTGCCGCACCAGGTCGTCTCCGAGGTGTCCCGCCAGTACGGGGCGCTGCTCACCAAGGCCGGGCTCGGCCATGTGCCGCGGTTCACCGTGCCGGAGCTGCCCGAGTCCGCCTGGGGCGGGGGGCTGCTGCCCGCCACCGCCGTCGCCCAGCTGCGCTCCTGGCTGATCCACCAGGCCCAGGACCCCGCCGCCCGGCAGTACGCCATGGCCCGTACGGCCCACGGCCTGCTCGACTCGCTGAAGTCCCGGATGCCCGAGCTGGCCAGCGCCGCCGCCGCCCAGTACGCGGCCGCGCTGCGGCTCACCTCCGCCGTGGACAGCGCCTACGACAGCGAGTACGCGCGCGTGCGGAGCCGGCTGCAGGCCGGCGCCGTGCTCGCCGGGGACGCCCTGAAACGGTGGCGTGCCTTCCCCCTGGACTGCTCCGCCGGCGAGCTGCTCGACGCGCTCGTGGAGAGCCTCGGCGCCCTGCTGCTGTGCGCGGTCGCCGCCGCCGACGAGCGCATCGACGAGGCCTGGCGGCGCGAGCCGGCCGCCCGTGCCCCCGAACTCGCCGTCCGCGACCCGGAGCCGGAGAGCGCCGAGCACCGCATCGGGCTGGCCGTACGGCGGTGGCGGCGCGAACTGGAGGAGTACGCCGAGGACGAGGTGCACGAACTGGAGCGCGGCGTCGCACCGGACCCGGAGGTCGTCGCGGCCCTGGCCGCCACCGGGCTGCTGGGGGGCCGCCGTGCGCGGTCCGCGGGCGAAAAGCTCGCCGAGCGGATCGGCGCGCACGGGGCGCTGCGGCTGCGCGACCGCGCCGGACGGCTGCTCGCCGAGCTTCTGGAGCGGGTGATGCAGAAGGAACGCGAGCGGCGTCTGGCCCCGCTCGACGCCCTCGAGGTGCACCCCGAACCCCAGGCCGAACTGATCGCCGCGCTGTCCGTACTGCTGAAGGAGAGGTGACCGGTGACCGCCGTCACTGACCAGGACCGAACGGAACACACGGAGCGCACCGAGCGCACCGGGCAGACGGAGGGCGTCGTCGCCGGCAGGGGCAGCGGACCGGGCGGGCGCAGGACGGGGGAGGACAGGATCGAGCACTTTCAGGCGGTCGAGGACGCTCCGGAGGCCGGAAGCATGGAGAAGCCGGAGAAGCCGGAGAAGCCGGGAAGGGCGGAGAGGCCGGAAGGGCCGGAGAAACCGGAAAGGCCGGAGAAACCGGTGAACGCCGAGGAGCGCCGCCTCTCCGCCCCCGTGGCGGAGACCGCGCCCGCCGCGCCCGCCGCGCTCGCTCCCACGCGCGTGGGGCACGACGACCGTCCCCCGCGGGTGAAGGACGACGACCCCCCGAGCCGTACGGAGTCCGACGGCGTCTGGGACGACGGGCTGATCGCGCGCCGGGTCACCGAGCCGGTCACCGCCGGCACCACCCCCCTCCTGCCCGCCGAGTCCAGGCCCCCCAGGACGCCGACGGTGCCCCCGCTGACGTACGACGCACCGCTGCAGGAACGGCTCGACGCGCTGCGCGAACTGGTGGGCCTGTCCCGCACCCGGCTCGACAGCGGCACCCTCGCCGAGGCGAGCCGGGTCCTCGACGAGGCGGCGGCCCGGCGCCGGCTCTCCGGACAGCACACCGTCGTCGCCATCGCGGGCGCCACCGGCAGCGGCAAGTCCCAGCTGTTCAACGCGCTCGCGGGAGTGGCCATCTCGGAGACCGGGGTGCGCCGGCCGACCACCGCGGCGCCCATCGCGTGCAGCTGGAGCGACGGCGCGGCGAGCCTCCTCGACCGCCTCGGCATCCCGGGGCGGCTGCGCAGACGCCCCCTGCAGGGCCCGGAGCCCGATCCGCAGCTGCGCGGGCTGGTCCTGGTCGACCTGCCCGACCACGACTCGGCCGTCGTGGAGCACCGTGAGCAGGTGGACCGCATCCTCGCGCTGGTCGACGCCGTCATCTGGGTCGTCGACCCGGAGAAGTACGCCGACGCCGTTCTCCACGAGCGCTATCTGCGTCCCATGGCGGGCCACGCGGAGGTCATGTTCATCGTCCTCAACCAGGTCGACCGGCTGCCCGGCGAGGCCGCCGAACAGGTCCTGGACGACCTGCGCCGGCTGCTCGACGAGGACGGGGTCGCGCTCGGCGAGTACGGCGAGCCGGGTGCGACCGTGCTCGCGGTGTCCGCGCTCACCGGGGACGGCATCGGCGAACTGCGCGAGGCGCTCGGCCAGTTCGTGTCCGAGCGCACGGCCGCGGCACGGCGGATCTCG